>CAYYQO010000126.1:1535-9739 GCA_964473845.1 uncultured Aeromicrobium sp. | reverse complement strand
GTGGCCATCTCGGTCAGGCTCCCTTCGCAGCGGAGCGGATGACGACGAGCGCGCCCTTGGCCCCGGGCACGGCGCCCTTGACCAGGATCAGGCCGCGCGCGGTGTCGACCGCGTGGACGGTGAGGTTCTGGGTGGTCACGGTGTCGGTACCCATGTGGCCGGCCATGCGCAGGCCCTTGAAGACGCGACCCGGGGTGGCGCAGCCACCGATCGAGCCCGGCTTGCGGTGGTTGCGGTGCGCGCCGTGCGAGGCGCCGACGCCGGCGAAGCCGTGACGCTTCATGACGCCGGCGAAGCCCTTGCCCTTGCTGGTGGCGGTCACGTCGACCTTGTCACCGACGGCGAAGATCTCGGGCGAGATCTCCTGGCCGACGGTGTAGTCGGCGACGGCCTCGGTGCGGATCTCGACGATGTGACGACGCGGCGTGACGCCGGCCTTCGCGAAGTGACCGGCCTGCGGCTTGTTCAGCTTGCGGCCGTCGACCTCACCGAAGCCGAGCTGGATGGCGCTGTAGCCGTCCGTCTCGCGGGTGCGGATCTGGGTCACGATGTTCGTGGATGCCTCGAGGACGGTGACGGGAACAACCTGGTTGTTCTCGTCCCAGACCTGGGTCATGCCGAGCTTGCGACCGAGGAGGCCGCGCGCGGTGAGAGTGCTGCTCATGGTGTGCGTCCTCCCCTCAGAGCTTGATCTCGATGTCGACGCCGGCCGGCAGATCGAGTCGCATGAGCGAGTCGACGGTCTTGGGCGTCGGGTCGATGATGTCGATGAGCCGCTTGTGGGTGCGCATCTCGAAGTGCTCGCGGCTGTCCTTGTACTTGTGCGGCGAACGGATCACGCAGAACACGTTCTTTTCCGTCGGCAGCGGCACGGGGCCGGCCACCTTGGCGCCGGTGCGGGTCACGGTGTCGACGATCTTCTTCGCCGAGGAGTCAATGACCTCGTGGTCGTAGGCCTTGAGCCGGATACGGATCTTTTGTCCCGCCATGCTCTCGCTCGTCCTTTACGTTCGTCTTCGCTCGCTACCCCCGGGTTCGGGGAAAGCATGCCCCCTTCTCCATTCCCCGAGGTCGGGCGTGTCGCGGCGCTGACGCGCGCAGAGGTCACACACTTCTCGAGTTAGGTGGTTGGACCGGCTCCGTTCCGATGATTCGGAATGGCTGGCCGGACAACATGGACTCGGGCTCGGCACTTGCGTTGAGTCGGGCGTGAGTTCCCAACCGCGAGCGCCACCGCGACCATGCCGGGGCAACCTGACTATTCTGACAGACCCACCCTGCAGAACACAAATCGGGTCGGCGGCCGCCTGCTGCGTCCCTCAAGAACGACGGATCTTGGTACCCAGGTGCTTCCCCAGCGACCGGAAAGTCGATAGTTCTGGAACCAGATCTCCCGCAGGCGGGCCACCTACGTCACCCCACTACCGCACCTTGACCTTCGCCTTCGCCGACCCCGACTTGTACGCCTTGGTGGCGACGAACGTGACCTTGAACGTGTGCTTGCCCTTCTTCACCTTCGACAAGGTGAGACTCCCCTTGCCCTTCTTGATCAGGATCGTCTTCTTCTTGACGAGCTTCTTGCCGTCATAGATCCTGATTCGCGCCTTGGTCGTCTTCTTGCTCGTACCCGGCAGAACCAGGGTCGCGGTCAGTTTCGCCTTGCCCTTCTTCCCTGCCGTGGCCCTGAGCCTCAGCTTCGGCTTCGCCTTGACGACCTTGACGGCGTTCGACGTGACCATTTGGGCCGACGTGACCGTACTCCTCGCGGTGACCCGGACGCTGAGCTTCCTGCCGGCGTCTGCGGGCTTGACCCGGTAGGCGCTCTGCGTCGCTCCCCGGATCGCCACTCCCTCGCGCAACCACTGGTAGGACACGGAGTAGCCGCGAGTCCAGCCTCCGAGCGAAGCCTTCACGCTCGAGCCCACGACCGCCGACCGAACGGTCGGCCGTGCCGCCGCGGCGAGGATGGTGGGGGTGGGATCGGACTTCGAGGTGAACGCCGCGAAGTCGATCAGATTCTCGGTCGGGTGAAGCGGATCCTCAGCCGTTCCGCGCCGTTTGATGCTGATCTGCGCGTGGATCTTCTTTCCCCGATCAGCTGCGGTGAGCACATAGGTGGATGCGCTGGCGCCGCCGATCTGCGTGCCGTCTCGGAACCAGCGATAGCCCGTGACGGCGAAGTCGGCGGTGAGTACGACGGGAGGCTTCGCCGTGAGCTTGGCTCCAACCTGCGCCGGTCCCGAGACGGTCGACTTCAGCACGGGAGCCGATCCGCCTGACAGCTTCAGGACGAGGTCCAGTCGTTCGGGCGGAACCTGCATGGCCACGCTGGTGAAGGTCGTGTATCCGGCCTTCTGGACCCTCACCTTGTACCAAGCCGCGGTCACGTCCCATCCGAAGGCGCCGGTAGCCCCGGACGTATCGGGGTTCCTGCGATTGCGAGATGACATGAGCGCGGAACCGTTCGCAACAGCCGTGAAGTCGCCATCGGGTTCCTCCGAGCGCAGCAACGTCACCGTCGCCCCGGCCACCGGCCGCCCCCATGGATCCACCACGGTGCCGCTCGGATCGATGTACACATCGAATCCCGTCGTCCTCGTCGCGCCGCCCGCCGGCGTGAACGTGATCTCGATCCGCACACTGCCCGCGGCGCCCGCGAGATCGGGGATGGTCGCCACATAGTTGCCTGAACCGGCCGGTGCCACCAAGGTGCCGGACCTGATCACATCGCCGGAGAGGCCGATCACCCGGTACGTCGCCGTCCCGCCGGCGGTCCCCGTGTAACGCAACCTCAGCGGCTCCCAGGGAACGACCGTCGGGACCTGACCGGCTCGCGCTTCACCTGACGATGAGGAGGACAAGCCCACCGTGCTCGGCATGGGTGCCGGGGCCGTGAACTTGATGTCCGGCACCACGGTGTTCTGACCCGCTCGCACCTGGGCAGTCGCTCCGGCTTGGATCAGCGCGTCGGACGACGGCCAGGCGCGCAGGTCGTAGGCACCGGCTGCGACACCATTGAGCGCGTAGACGCCGCTGGAGTTCGTCGTCGTGTAGTAGACCCGAGCCCCCCGCACGACCTCGACGTAGACTCCCACGGCCGGCGCTCCGCTGGGCAGCAACACCTTCCCGGAGAGGCCGCCGAGTGTCGACGCTCGAGCGTCATTGCGCACCTCGAAGACGTAGCGACCGACCTGGTTCGAGCTCTGCTTTCCCCTGACGAGCGCCTGTGCGCCGCCGTCGAGGAACGCGCCGTTGCTGAGCGAACCGGGAAGCTGGAAGAACGTTCCCTCCTCGCCACTGCCGGACGCATAGCCCACGACAGCCGAGATGCCGTGCGACGCACTGCCCGTGTCCCATTGGATCTGGTCGTAGTTGTAGGTGATGTCGAAGTCACCGGCCGACCGGCCCGCGACGCCCTCGCGTTTGGTGAGCAGCAGCTGGAAGCTGTTCAGCCTGCCCGAGACTTCCGTCGCGACATACGGCTCGACGTCCACCCAATTCACGCAGAACTGGTTGCCGTTGGGCGATTGCCCGTAGGTGACGATGTCCGATTCCTCCACGTCGCGGGTGTCGACGTCGGCGAAGAACGGGGCGATGATCGGCTTCGTCTGGGCTCCGTCGAGCGCATCGGGCGTGTATTGCGACAACGGACCGTCGAAGGTGACGTTGCCGTTGTTGTTCACATAGAGCTGCGTGTAGGAATTGCCGAAGTACGTGAGATTGAACGGAAGGTCGATCGCATCGGTCGATTCGTCGTCGTTCGGGAGCAGTTCGTTGGCGAGGCAGTAGTCAAGCCGTTGGCCCGCAACTTTGCCGAGGGTGCTGGCGCGCTCCGCGAGTGTCACGTTGAGTCCGGTGGCATTGCCGTCGTTCAGAGCCACACTGTTTCGGGAATTCGGCGTGGAGAACGCCTCGCCACCTCCGAGGAATCCCACGGCATGGTTCGCCTTCACGACGCGCAGCGTGAATGGCCCGTCGCCGTCCAGTCCGGTCAGGACGAACGAGCCGTTCCCTGTCGTCCTCGCTTCTTGACCGGTGGATACCCATTCGGCTTCCCCCGCGTCGTAGGCATATGCCTGCACGCGAGCGCCCGCGAGGGGCCCTCGCGGCCCCTTGACCGTGCCCGATGCCGTGTCGCCGGAAGTCAGGTTGACGTCATCACCGGGCTGACCGGTAGCTACCGCGAGGGCGTGCCCGGCAACCTGCACCGTGCCGATGGCGTTCGCGGGCGCAAAAGCAAACGCCGGTAGGACTCCGACCGCAACCACAGCGGCAATCAGGGCGCCGGTGATGCGGCGAAGGTGCGAATTCACGATGTCTCCTCGGGAGAGATGGGTTCAGACTTCCGTGAGGGTAGTCGGACATCGTGGGAAGCATCTTCGGTTCGTGTCCCTACATGTGATGACAGCACTCCGGGTCAACAGCGTGGACCGGCTCCTGGCGCCCACCGCCGCGCTTCACACGTGGAAATCAGGTCGCCTTCGGTTGCGTCAGGCGCGCCGTCCTCTGTTCACACGTCATGGCTTGCCCTGCCACCAAATCACTCGTGGGTGCCCGTCTCGGACTCGGCATGGGCTGACGGTTCTATCTGGAAGGTCGAGTGCTCCACGTCGAAGTGCTCGCTCAGGCAGTTCGACACATGATCCAGCACGTGGTGCGCGTCGGCCATGTCGACGACCGACTCGTCAACGACGACGTGGGCGGTCATGATCGGCATGCCGCTCGTGATCGTCCAGACGTGCAGGTCGTGGACGTCGACCACTCCGGGCACGGCGAGGATGTGACCTCGGATCTGATCCATGTCCACCCCGCGCGGGCTGGCTTCGAGAAGGACCTCGCCCACGTCACGCAGCAACGAGACGGCGCGCGGCAGCACGAGGGCGGCGATCAGCAGCGAGGCGATCGGGTCGGCGATGTTCCAGCCCGTCGCGAGGATCACGATGGCCGAGCCGATCACGGCGACCGAGCCCAGCGCGTCGCCCAGGACCTCCAAGTAGGCGCCCCGGACGTTGAGGCTCTCCTGCGCTCCGGATCTCAACAGGATCAGACCGATGATGTTGACGACCAGACCGATGGCTCCGGCGACCAGCACCCAGCCGCCCTCGATGTGAGGAGGCTCGTCCAGCCGCCGGATCGCGCTGATCGCGATCACGACGCAGATCCCCAGCAGGACCAGTCCGTTGATGCCCGCCGCCAACACCTCGGTGCGGTGGAAACCGTACGTCCGCCTCGGCCCACCCGGTCGTTGGGCCACCGTGATGGCCGCGAGGGCGAGCACGAGGCCGAACGAGTCGCTCAGCATGTGCCCGGCGTCGGCCAAGAGCGCCAAGGATCCGGTCAGCAGGCCGACCACGACCTGGACGACCAGCACACTGACCGTCAGCGACAGCACCAGGACGAGCCGACCTCGGTGCTGCACCCCGGTGCCGTGTGCGTGATCGTGTCCCACGCTCCGAGGCTACCGGGGCGAGTGGGGGCTGTAGGTTGCCGTCCGGCACCTGTCTCGGTTCACCACTTGACCTTGCGAAGCGTCCAGTGCCCGCGGGCCTTCGTCCCACCCTGTGAACCTGTGCCGCCGAGGAAGTGCCCGAACACTGCGATCCCGCGCGGAGGTCGAAGGGAGATCCCCCCGGCGCCGACCATCGAGATCTTCCCGTATCGCGGCTTGTAAGCCAACCGCTTCTTCGCGATGCCACCCTTGCGAGTGCGGACAGTCGTGATCGTTCGCGGACCCCCGCCGCAACACTCAAAGAAACCGACACGTACCCCTGCCGGGCCGTTGACCAGCCGGCCCCGACTGTCCTGAACCTTCAATCGAGAGGTGAACGTGTATTTCTTCGACCCATGCCGACGCACCTTGACCTTGGTCAGGACGGCACCTCGGCGAATCTGGACCGTCTGAGTGGACGCCGAGGTCGACATCGTCCGAGACTTGTAGATGAACGGAACAGGGAAGACCTCCTTCTCGACGGAGACACCGACATCCGCCGTGAGACTCTTCACCGCGAAGGTGTAACGCGCATTGGTGTTGGGCCCACCCAATCCCTTCTTGCGCAGTCCGCACAACGCCTTTCGGCTGGCGTTGTCCGTCAGCTCACCGAGCATCACTGGGTCATGCTGTTGCGAATGAACCGCACTGCGAACATACGATGCGCCGCCGGACACCCACCTGGAATTTCCGCTGTGCAGATTCAAGGTCCCGAGCAGCCGGCCGTCGCGGCGCACTTCGAGCAGAGCACGCCGGGGCACGACTTTGACCCAGATGTAATCGTGGTTCGCCCTGTTCGCTGCGGACTCCTCGACCTTGATGGTCGCCACGACGCTGGGGAACAAGTAGCCATCCTCAGGCGTATGAGCCCATCCCATTTCCCGTCGGCTGGTGGTGCGGCAGAACTGCGCCATGTTCACGAAGGACATCGCTCGCCTGCTCCGAAGCTCGTCATAGTCGTCGACGAAGGACAGCCCAGTGACGCGCACCGTCACGCCCTGCGCGGGATCGGTCGTCACAGCAGTCGATGGCGAGGCTAGGAGCACCGGAAGCAACCCCAGCCCGATCACCACCGCCACGAGCAGACGTGCCGCCTTGCTGACATGTTCTGGCATCGAGCCCTCCACAAAGATCCACCTTGTCGACCAAGGACATGCCGATGCTATGGGGCAGCGCATCTCCTCGTGGCGGTTCGCGTCCTGACAATGATGGACGCAAAGTCAGTGCATGGTCGTCCTGACGGCTCAGCGGTCGAGCGTGCTCGGCTCGATCGTGACGGGAAAGGGCTGCTGAGCGGTCCAGGACTCGCCGGGACGCACATCCGCCACCTGGACGTATCGACCGTCTCGCAGCTCGAACACCGTCAGATGCTGCGTCTGGGGATCGACGAGCCAGTACGAGAGGACGCCAGCCTGTTCAAAGCGGTCCTTCTTGAGATTGCGGTCGACCAACTGGGTGCTCGGCGACAGCACCTCCACGGCCAACAGCGGCGCGACCGGCAGACCTGTGGCGTCGAAATCACTCTCAGCGGCCACCACAATGTCCGGTTGCACCACTGTGTCCTCGGCCAGGAAGACATCGGTCGGCGCGACCAGAACCCACAGGCCCTCGGGAGCGGCCTCCAGCAGCAAGGCCGTGAGCAACACCTGGACTCGCTGGTGGCGAGGCGCTGGCGCCGCGTTCACAAGAAGCACGCCGTCGATGATCTCGTAGCGGTGACCGTCATCGGGGAGCTGCGTACGGTCGGCCGGCGCCCACGGCCCGCGCACCTGCAAGGTCTCCATGGCGTTCATTGTGCCTCACCTTCTGACTCCTGGCCGCTCGCTCATGCCGAGCATCATCGCCAGACGCGCCCCATGGACGCCAGCGGAAATCCACAGGCTGGGGCACGACGAAGCCCCCGGATCCTGAGATCCGGGGGCTTCGTTGATCAGGCGTGGGTCAGAGACTCACTTGTTGATCTTGGTGACACGGCCGGCGCCGACGGTACGGCCGCCCTCGCGGATGGCGAAGCGCAGGCCCTCCTCCATGGCGATCGGCTGGATGAGCTCGACGCTCATCTCGGTGTTGTCGCCGGGCATGACCATCTCGGTGCCCTCGGGCAACGTGACGACGCCGGTGACGTCCGTGGTCCGGAAGTAGAACTGCGGACGGTAGTTGTTGAAGAACGGCGTGTGACGGCCACCCTCCTCCTTGGACAGGATGTACGCCTGGCCCTCGAACTCCGTGTGGGGAGTCGTCGAACCGGGAGCGATCACGACCATGCCGCGCTCGACATCTTCGCGCTTCGTGCCACGCAGGAGCAGTCCGACGTTCTCGCCGGCCTGGCCCTCGTCGAGCAGCTTGCGGAACATCTCGATGCCGGTGACCGTCGTGGTCTGCTTGTCCTCGCGGATGCCCACGATGTCGACCGTGTCGTTCACCTTGACGATGCCACGCTCGATACGACCCGTGATGACGGTGCCACGACCGGTGATCGTGAAGACGTCCTCGACCGGCATGAGGAACGGCTTGTCCGTCTCACGCGGGGGCAGCGGAATGTAGTCGTCGACAGCCTTCATGAGCTCGAGGATCGACTCGCCCCACTTGGCGTCGCCGGTCAGGGCCGGGTGAGCCGCAACCTTGACCACCGGGACGTTGTCGCCGTCGAAGTCCTGCTCGCTGAGCAGCTCGCGGACCTCCATCTCGACGAGCTCGAGGATTTCCTCGTCGTCGA
>CAYYQO010000126.1:541-1525 GCA_964473845.1 uncultured Aeromicrobium sp. | reverse complement strand
GACGGCACGCCGACCTGGCGGGCCAGGAGCACGTGCTCCTTGGTCTGGGGCATCGGGCCGTCGGTGGCGGCGACCACGAGGATCGCGCCGTCCATCTGAGCCGCGCCGGTGATCATGTTCTTCACGTAGTCGGCGTGCCCGGGGCAGTCGACGTGCGCGTAGTGACGGTTCTCGGTCTGGTACTCGACGTGCGAGATGGAGATCGTGATACCGCGCTGGCGCTCCTCGGGAGCCTTGTCGATCTGGTCGAAGGCCGAGGCCTCGTTCAGATCGGGGTACGCGTCGTGAAGCACCTTGGTGATCGCCGCGGTCAGCGTCGTCTTGCCATGGTCGATGTGACCGATGGTGCCGATGTTCATGTGCGGCTTGGTCCGCTCGAACTTCGCCTTAGCCACTTGGGCCCTCCTGGTTGGTTTCTCTAGCTTTGTTTGACTGAAACGCCGTATGGAACGCGTCGGAAGCGAACCTCAGGCCACCCTATTCGATGGGTCCGAAGCTCACTCGCCGCGGGCCTTCTTGATGATCTCCTCAGCGACGGCCTTGGGGACCTCCGCGTAGGAATCGAACTGCATCGAGTACGAGGCGCGGCCCGAGGTCTTGGACCGCAGGTCTCCCACGTAGCCGAACATTTCCGACAACGGCACGAGCGCCTGAATCACCTTGGCTCCACCGTAGCCCTCGTCCATGGACTGAACCTGTCCACGACGGGAGTTGAGGTCGCCGATCACGTCGCCCATGTAGTCATCGGGCGTCGTGACCTCGACGGCGAACACCGGCTCGAGCAGGACCGGGTCGGCCTTGCGCGCGGCCTCCTTGAAGGCCATCGAGCCAGCGAGCTTGAACGCAAGCTCGGACGAGTCGACGTCGTGGTAGGCGCCGTCCTCGAGAGTGAACTTGACGTCAACCATCGGGTAACCGGCCAGGATGCCGAACTGCATGGCGTCCTGGGCACCGGCGTCGACCGACGGGATGTACTCGCGCGGG
>CAYYQO010000126.1:0-531 GCA_964473845.1 uncultured Aeromicrobium sp. | reverse complement strand
GCGACCACCGGTGACCTCGTTGACGAACTCGTAACCGCCCTCGCCACCGGCGGCCGGGCCGTTGGGCTCGATGCCGATGATGACCTTGGCGAACTGGCCCGAGCCACCCGTCTGCTTCTTGTGGGTGTACGAGACGCCGTCGACCTTGCGCTTGATGGTCTCGCGGTACGCGACCTGCGGCTTGCCGACGTTGGCCTCGACCTTGAACTCACGCTTCATGCGATCGACCAGGATGTCGAGGTGCAACTCGCCCATGCCGGCGATGATCGTCTGACCGGTCTCCTCGTCGGTGTGGACCTGGAACGTCGGGTCCTCCTCGGCCAGCCGCTGGATCGCGACGCCGAGCTTCTCCTGGTCACTCTTGGTCTTGGGCTCGATCGCGACCTGGATCACCGGGTCGGGGAACGTCATCGACTCGAGCACGATCGGGTTGGCCGAGTCGGCCAGCGTCTCGCCGGTCGTGGTGTCCTTCAGACCCATGACGGCGACGATCTGGCCGGCGCCCACCGACGCGATCTCCTCACGCTTGTT
>CAYYQO010000125.1:0-9765 GCA_964473845.1 uncultured Aeromicrobium sp. | reverse complement strand
GCAAGATGAGCAAGCACCTGGGCAACATCCTGCTGCCGATGCCGCTCATGGACGAACACGGCGCCGATGCGCTGCGCTGGTTCATGGCGTGCTCCGGCTCGCCGTGGTCGGCCCGCAGGATCGGTCACAACGCGCTGACCGAGATCGTCCGCAAGGTGCTCCTGACCTACTGGAACACCGTGGCCTTCCACGTCCTGTATGCCCGGGCCGCCGACTGGAGTCCCGCCACGAGCGAGATCCCGCCGCCGGCCGACCGCGAGATCCTCGACCGCTGGCTGCTGTCGCAGACCCATGAGCTGGTCACCGAGGTCACCGAAGCCCTCGAGAGCTTCGACACGCAGCGCGCGGGCGCCGTTCTCGCGACGTTCGTCGACGACCTGTCGAACTGGTATGTGCGCCGTTCACGCAAGCGCTTCTGGCGTGGCGACGCTGCGGCGCTGGCGACCCTGCACGAGGTCCTGGACGTGGTCACCCGCCTGCTGGCGCCGCTCGTGCCGTTCATCACCGATCGGGTCTGGCAGGACCTCATCGTTCCCGTCGATGCCGCTGCGGCACCGTCGGTCCATCTGGCGTCCTGGCCGACCGCCGACGCATCGCTCGTGGTCGACGGACTGGCCGAACGGGTCGACCTGGCCCGCCGGGTCACCGAGCTCGGCCGCGCCGCCCGCGCCGAGGCCAAGGTGCGGACGCGTCAGCCGTTGCGTCGAGCCCTGATCGGCTCGGCCCACTTCGAGCAGTTGGGTGACGACCTGCGCGCCCAGGTGTGCGAGGAACTGAACATCGCCGAACTCGGCTCGCTGGCCGACGCCGGTGCCGACCTGGTCGAGTTCTCCGCCAAGGCCAATTTCCGTCAGCTGGGCAAGCGCCACGGCAAGCAGACGCCCACGGTCGCCCAGGCGATCGCGGCGGCCGACGCGGGCGCTCTGGCCGCAGCACTGGAGTCCGACGGCTCCGCGACGGTCACCGGTGAGGACGGCGGCACCTGGCAGGTCGGGCCCGACGACGTCATCATCACCGAGCGTCCGCGCGAGGGCTGGTCCGTCGTCAACGAGCAGGGCGAGACGGTGGCGCTCGACCTGGCGATCGACGACGACCTGCGCCGCGCCGGGCTGGCCCGTGAGGCCGTCCGCGTGATCCAGGAGGCCCGCAAGTCCGCCGGCCTGGAGATCACCGATCGGATCACCTTGACGTGGTCCGCCGAGGGTGAGGCTGCTGCTGCG
Source organism: uncultured Aeromicrobium sp. (assembly GCA_964473845.1). Lineage (GTDB taxonomy): Bacteria > Actinomycetota > Actinomycetes > Propionibacteriales > Nocardioidaceae > Aeromicrobium. Next base: position 8,545 of record CAYYQO010000125.1, on the reverse strand, counting down.
TTGCGCGAGCACGCCCGCACGATCGCCGACGAGGTGCTGGCCACAACGTTCGTCGAGGGCGCCGCCGATGGTGTCCACGACGAGGACCTCGGCCTGAGCATCAGCCTCGCGCGGGCGTCGAAGGCGTAGCGAACGCGATCTCGATACGCCGATCGATTACGCAAGCGAAGCGAGATCGTGTATCGAGCTGATAGGAACTCGCTTCGCTGCGTCCGCTGTGGTGGGCGAATCCCGGAGAGATTCCTAGGAGATCGCGTCCCACCAGAAGAACGAACGGCGTCCGCCCCCGGAGGGGCGGACGCCGTTCGTCACGACTCAGTTGAGTTGGCCCTGGGCCTGACGGTCAGTCGCCGTCCAGTGCAGTGCCCTGCTGCGGGGCAACGGGTGCGCTGCCCTCGAGCTGGTTGAGCTGGTCCTGGAAGTAGGCCTTGAGGCGGGCGCGGTACTCGCGCTCGTAGGCACGCAGGTGGTCGATCTCGCCCTGCAGTTCCTGACGCTCGCGCTCGAGGTTGGAGATGACTTCCTTGCGGCGCTGCTCGGTCTCGACGTCGAGCTGCTCGGAGCGCTTGCGCGACTCGTACTGCAGCGTGTCGGCGTTGCGACGTGCCTCGGCCGACAGCTGCTCGGCCTCGACGCGCGCGTCGGCGATGATCGTGTCGGCCTCGCCCTTGGCCGCGTCCATCAGCTGGTCGGCGTTCGCCGAAGCGATCTCGAGCAGGCGGGCGGCGGCGGTGGACGCCTCGGAGGTCGAGGTGACCCTGAGCTCCTGCGGAGCAGGCGTCGGCTCGGGGGCCTTGACGGGCTCGGGCTTGGCCGGCTCGGGCACCGCGGCGACCGGGGCAGGCTGGGCCTTGCCGGCGGTCTCGACGGCCTTCTCGAGCTCGGCGACCTTGGCCTTCAGTTCCGTGTTCTCGCTGACGAGTCGTTCGAACTCGACCTCGACCTCATCGAGGAACTGCTCGACCTCGCCCATGTCGTAGCCGTCGCGAAGACGGACGGCAGTGAACTGCTTGTCGCGAATGTCCTGGGGCGTGAGCGCCATCTGGTCACCTCTGCGTTTGAGTCGTGTCTGTCATGTGTAAAAGCTTCGGAGCCGTCGTCAACGGTACCGCTTCATCCTATGCACCTGCCACGCGGCTGGTGCAGGAGTCTCAAGGATCACCTAAAAGATCACCAGCACCAGTGATTGAGCGATGAACAAAATCAGCAGCAGCACCATGGCCGACAGGTCCAGCATCACACCGCCGAGACGGATCGGCGGGATGACCTTGCGCAGGGCGCGCAACGGCGGGTCGGTGACGCTGAAGATCGCCTCGCACAGCACCGCGATGAAGCCGCGCGGCTGCCACTGGCGAGCGAGCAGTTGGACCCAGTCCACGACGAATCTGGCGATCACGAAGATGATCGCCAGATAGATCAGGCTGTACAGCAGTTGCCCCAGTGGCGACACGGGACCTCAGCTCTGGTTGTAGAAGCCGCCGGCCGCCAGTGTCGCCCGGTCCTCGTCGGACACCTGGACACCCTCGGGCGAGAGCAGGAAGACCTTGGCCGTGATCCGGTTGATCGTGCCGTGCACGGCGAACACCAGACCGGCCGCGAAATCGACCAGACGCTTGGCGTCGTCGTCACCGATGTCGGACAGATTCATGATCACCGGAACGCCGGAACGGAACGACTCGCCGATCGTGCGGGCGTCGTTGTACGTGCGCGGCGTGACGGTCTCGATGCGCGCCAGATCGGCCACCGAGAGGCCGGCCGGACGACGATCGTCGAGGGCGGTCACGTTCCTCGTGGGCGCATTCCGGGTGGGGGCGGCCTGAGGCGCGGCAGCGCGCACCGACGGCGCAGCCTGGGGCTGCGTCTCGTACTCGAGCGCGTCGTCGTACTCGGCCTGTTCGACGAGTCCGAGGTACTCGCCCATCCTCCGCATTGCGCTGGCCATGCTCACTCCCGATCTTCCGGTCTTGACGATGTTGACACTACTGCAGTAGTGGGCGTTGCCCGAGCACCGAACGACCCACACGCAGGTGTGTCGCGCCGTGTTTGACCGCCACGGCGAAGTCCTCACTCATCCCGGCCGAGATCATCGTCGCGGCGGGAGCGATCCGGCCCAGTTCCGCGCTGATCTCGCGCAGCTTCGCGAAGCTCGGTTCTGGGTCCTGGCCCAACGGCGCCACCGTCATGACTCCACCGAGTTCCAGGTGGGGGCAGTCCTCGAGCACCAGCCTGGCCAGATCCAGCACGTCGGCCGGTGCCACGCCAGCGCGGCCCGGGTCGTTGGTGTCGAAATCGACCTGGATCAGGCAGCGCAGGGTGCGATCGGCCGCCGCAGCGCCGCGGTCGAGCGACCGCGCCAGCTTGGGCCGGTCGAGGCTGTGCACGACGTCGGCGTAACTCGCGACAGCGCCTGCCTTGTTGGTCTGCAGGGCACCGATGAAGTGCCAGCGGGGCCGAGCGCCGAGTTCGGCGGCCTCGCGCCGCTTGTCGCCGGCCTCGGGGTGACGGTTCTCACCCACGTCGGTGACGCCCAGATCGCACAGGAGGGCGACGTCGGAAGCCGGTTTGGTCTTCGTGACGACGATCAGGTTCACGTCCTCGCGCGAGCGTTCGTACCGTTCGCAGGCGTCGGTGATCTGCTGCTGCACCTCCGCCAGGTTCTGCGCCAGTTCCTCGCGCCGTTCCACCGTCACTCCCCCTGCTCATGCAGCACCACGGCCGCACCGAAGCGCCCGGCCGCGTCGGCCTGCCGGCGGTGCGACCAGAACCGTTCGTCCTCGATCGTGCAGCCGCCCAGGTCGTGGACCACCACGTCGTCGCGCGTCAGTTGCGCGATGACCCCCGCGCCGATGTCCAGCGCCGGAGTTCCCCAGCTCGTCGTCGACCGGGCGGCCGGTTCGATCCGGGCGACCTCGTCGGCCATCTGCCGGGGCACTTCGTAACACTCCCCGCAGGCCCGGGGTCCGATCCAGGCCTCGAGCCGGTCGGCACCGCGACGTCGCAACTCCGTCACCGTGGCGGGAACCACGCCGGAGGTCATGCCGACCCGGCCCGCGTGCACGACTGCGGCGAGCGGGCGGTCAGGAGCCACCAGCACCACCGGCGTGCAATCGGCCACGCGGACGATCGCGGCGACACCGGGCCGGTCCACCACGAGGCCATCGACCGTCGGCACGTCGTGATCGGGATCGGCCAGAGCGACCCCGGCACCGTGCACCTGGTGCATCAGCGCGGGGCGTGCACCGCCGAGCGCGTCAGCCACGGCGCCGATCCCGGGGAGCGGTCGTCCATCGGCACCGGGACCGCGTCCCAGATCCGTCCTCGCATCGGTGAATCCGAACTCCGCGAGCCCCAGGCTGGCGGCGAACCAGAACGGCTCGGGCCGGTCCACGGTCAGCGCAGGAAGTCGGGGATGTCCAGCCCGTCGCCGAACTCCTGGCCCGAGGGCTGCCCGACGGGCACGGGCTCGGTCACGACGCGCTGCTCGGAACCCGAGGAGGAGCCCTTCGGCCGGTCGGCCTTGTTCTCGCTCTTGTCCGCCGGCGGCTCCTGCGGCTCGCGGCGCAACGCCGACTGGGCCATGTCACGCGGCTTGGGCTCGCCACCGTCGAACCCGGCGGCGATCACGGTGATCCGCACCTCGTCGCCCAGCGAATCGTCGATCACGGTACCGAAGATGATCTTGGCGTCGTCGTGGACAGCCTCCTGGACCAGCTCGGCGGCCTCGTTGATCTCGAACAGACCCAGGTCCGAGCCGCCGGCGATCGACAGCAGCACGCCGCGGGCGCCTTCGATCGAGGCCTCGAGCAGCGGGCTGGAGACGGCCAGTTCGGCGGCGGTGGCGGCGCGGTGTTCGCCGCGGGCCGAGCCGATGCCCATGAGAGCCGAACCGGCGTCGCTCATGATCGACTTGACATCGGCGAAGTCGACGTTGATCAGGCCGGGCGTGGTGATGAGCTCGGAGATGCCCGAGACGCCCTGGTACAGCACCTGATCGGCCTGGCGGAAGGCATCGAGCAAGCTGATGTTCTGGTCACTGATCGAGAGCAGGCGGTCGTTGGGGATGACGATGAGGGTGTCGACCTCTTCACGCAGTCGCTGCACGCCCACATCGGCCTGGGCGGCGCGGTTGCGACCCTCGAACTTGAAGGGACGGGTCACGACGCCGATCGTCAGGGCACCCAAGGAGCGCGCGATCCGCGCGACGACCGGTGCGCCACCGGTACCGGTGCCGCCACCCTCGCCCGCGGTGACGAAGACCATGTCGGCGCCCTTGAGCGCGGCCTCGATCTCCTCGGCGTGGTCCTCGGAGGCTTTCATGCCGATCTCGGGGTCGGCGCCAGCGCCGAGGCCGCGCGTCGAATCACGGCCGACGTCGAGCTTCACGTCGGCGTCGGTCATCAGCAACGCCTGCGCGTCGGTGTTGATCGCGATGAACTCGACGCCTTTGAGTCCGGCCTCGATCATGCGGTTGACGGCGTTGACACCGCCGCCGCCGATACCGACAACCTTGATCACCGCAAGGTAGTTCTGGACCGCCATGTCGTCTTCCCTTCAACCTTAAACTTCAAGTGGAGGCTTATAGTTATGTCAACCTCGCCGATATCTAGACACTAAGCGGATCGGGACGGTCTTCGGCGGTGACACGCCGCGCGTCGGCGTGACGGATGTTGCGACGCGCAGGTCTATTGCAGCGTGGTCGGACGCTCGGGCGCGCTGACGTCGTAGCTGCTCGCCTCGATCTTCAGCAGCGGCTCGAGCACGGCCAGTTTGGCGGCCGACTCCTCCGCACTCCCCCACACCACCGTGCGGTCCTTCGTCAGGTCCAGCTCGATCGAGTCGCGGGTCTCGGCGCGGATCCGGTCGACGTCGCCCAGCAACGCCGGATCGCCCTCGGCGATGTCGGCCGCCACCTGGGACGTCGCCGCGAGGATCCGCCGATCGCCGTCCTCGATGTCCAACTGCGGCAGATGAGTCGGCTGGGAGTTCAAGGGCCGGTAGATGACACCCGAGGCGTCCACGGCCCACGGAGTTCCCGACTGGTCGATCCAGGCCACGGCCGTGCGCTCGGTCACGACGATGCGCACGGTGTGCGGGAAATCGCGCTCGACACGGACCGACTCGACCGGTTTGAGGGATTCGACCCGCTCGGCGATGGCCTCGGCGTCGAGGCGCAGCAACGGTTCTCCCGTCGGTACGGCCGCCGTCACCAGCACCCGCTGGACCTGGACGTGTTCGGTGCCCACGACGGACACGTGGCGGGTGTCCAGCAGGCTCGAGAACCACACCGCCCAGACCCCGGCGGCCACGAGCAGGACGACCAGCACGACGGCGCCGATCCGCCACCACGTCCTGCGCCGCTTCTGGCGGAGCTTCTCGGCGAACCGATCACTCATCGCGACACCGCCTCGGAAAGAGCACAGTAGGCCGGTATCGCGATTCGCAACACCAAATAGTTCGCTCGCTCGCGCTCACTCATCGCGACACCGCCTCGGAAAGAGCACAGTAGGCCGGTATCGCGATTCGCAACACCAAATAGTTCGCTCGCTCGCGCTCACTCATCGACCGCCTCCCGCAGCAGCGCCAGGAGGGCCGGTCCGACGGTCGTGACGTCGCCGGCGCCCAGCGTCAGCACCAGGTCACCGGGCTCCACCAGGGGCAGCACGACGTCCGGAACGCGGTCGACCGGCCCCCCGGCCCGCGCCACGGGACCTGCGGCATCGATCACGATCTGCGAGGTGACCTCGCGATCGGGTGCCTCGCGCGCGAGATACAGATCAGCCACGACCACCAGGTCGGCCGCCGCCAGTTCCTCGCCCATCCGGGCACCGAACAGCCGGGTCCGGCTGACCAGATGTGGTTGGAAGACCACGACGAGCCGACCGACGCCGGCCAGGGCACGGGCCGCTGCCAGATCGGCGGCGATCTCGGTGGGATGGTGGGCATACGAGTCGACGACCCGGACACCGGCGGCCTCGCCCTTGGGCTCCATCCGGCGAGCGGCTCCGGTGTACGCGGCCAACCCGGCGACCAGGCCGGACACATCGTGGCCGAGTTCCAGACCGGCGGCCAGGGCCAGCAGGGCATCGGCGGCGTAGTGCCGACCGGGCACGGCGAGGGTGACTTCGGTGGGAGACAGGTCGGCACCGGACGCCGTGAACGTCGTGGTGGAGCCGTCGATCCTGACATCCGTTCCCCGGATGTCGGCGGACTCGGCGAATCCGGCCGTGATCATGCGGGGAGCCGTTCCGGCCGCCGCCAGCCGCAGACAGCCCGGATCGTCGGCCGACAGGACGACGACGTCCTCCACGGTCGCCGCGAACTGCGCGAAGGCGGACTCGTAGGCCTCGACCGTTCCCCACGTGTCGAGATGATCGGCATCGACGTTCGTGACGATGGCGGTGTGCGGGCGGTAGTGCAGGAAGGCGCCGTCGCTCTCGTCGGACTCGACGACGAACTCCGGGCCGCGGCCCCGTCTGGCGTTCGTGCCGAGACCGGCGACCTCGGCTCCGATCGCGAACGACGGATCCGCACCGGCTCCCCGCAACGCAAAGGTCAGCATCGCGGTCGTCGTGGTCTTGCCGTGGGTTCCCGCGACGGCGATGCGACGATCGGCCAGCATCGTCGACATCAGCCCGGCCGAGCGCGGCCACAGCCGCAGGCCGCGCCGCAACGACTCGACCACTTCCGGGTTGTCCTCGGGCACGGCCGTGGAGACGATCACCGTGTCCCGGTCGGCGACGTGAGCCGCATCGTGACCCACGTGACACACGATCCCCGCGGCCCGGAGCCGGTCCAGCACCGCCGAGTCACGGCCGTCGCTGCCCGCGACGTCGACCCCGGATTCGTGCATGAGCAACGCGATGGCCGACAGCCCGGCCCCGCCGACGCCGATGAAGTGGACCCGGCCCAGTTGGTCCGCCGGGAGGACCTCGCCAGGAACGTCGATTCTCACCGGCGCTCCCGCGCAGCACGGTGGATGAGATCGGCCAACTGCTCGGCGGCATCGCGTCGGACGATCCCCGAGGCCGCCTGCGACAGGTGCGCGAGGCGTTCCTTCGACGTGACGAGGGGGACGACGGCACTGTCGACCCACGACGGCGTGAACGCGGCGTCCTCGATCAACAGGGCACCTCCGGCACCGACGACGGGATGGGCGTTGAGCGCCTGCTCGCCGTTGCCGATCGGCAGCGGGACGAACACGGCCGGAAGACCTACGGCGGCGACTTCGGTGACCGTGTTGGCACCTGAGCGACACACCACAAGGTCGGCGGCGGCGTAGGCCAGGTCGATCCGGTCGATGAACTGCTCGACGACGTACGGCGGATCGCCCGCGCGCCGGTCGAGTTCCACCTCGTCGGGCCGGCCGGCGGCATGCAGGACCTGGACACCTGCGGCGGCCAGATCACGTGACGCCGCGGCCATGGTCGTGTTGATCCGGCGGGCGCCCTGCGAGCCCCCGGTCACGAGGATCGTCGGCCGGTCGGGGTCCAGACCGAAGTGGGCCCGACCCTCGGCCCGCTTCGCCATCCGGTCGAGGTCGGCGATCTGTCGCCGGATCGGCAGCCCGATGTAGATCGCACCACGCAGGTCCGTGTCCGGGAAACTCGTGGCCACGTGCCGGGTCAGGCGCGCCCCCAGCCTGTTCGCCACGCCGGGCAGCGCGTTGCCCTCGTGCACGACGAGCGGCAGCTTGCGGCGCCGCGCCGCCAGATAGGCCGGGACCGAGACGTAGCCGCCGAATCCCACCACGACGTCGGGCCGGACCCGATCGATGACCTCGAGCGTCGCCTTCACCGCCCGACGCAGGTTCACCGGGAGCTTCACCAGGTCGGCGTTGGGCCGGCGCGGCAGCGGAACCGGTGGGACGAGTTCGAGTTCGTAGCCCGCCTGCGGGATGAGCGTGACCTCGAGACCACGGGGCGTTCCGAGGCAGACGACGTCATCGCCGGCCGCCGACAGGACGGCCGCGGTCGCGAGCAGGGGTGAGGTGTGTCCGGCGGTTCCTCCACCGGCAAGCAGGACGCGCACGGTCAGCGACCGGCCTTCGACTTCTTCTTGCGAGCCTTCGCCCGTCGAGACGTGGCGAGCGCGCGAGCGGCCCCGGGTTCAGTGGTGGCGCAGTTGGCGAGCAGGCCCAGCGCGATGAGGGTGGCAATCATGCTGGAACCACCGTACGAGATGAGCGGTAGCGGCACACCGATGACCGGCATCATGCCCAGCACCATGCCGATGTTGATGATCGCCTGGGTCGTGATCCAGATCGTGATGCCGGCGGCGAGGTAACGCGCGAACCGGTCGCGGCTGCGGTGGGCGATGCGGAATCCGGTGTACGTCAGCAGGCAGAACAGGGCGATCACGACCAGGCTGCCGGCCAGGCCGAGTTCCTCGCCGGTCACGGCGAGGATGAAGTCGGTGTGCGCCTCGGGCAGCGAGCCCCACTTCTGTCGGCTGTTGCCCAGGCCGACGCCCCAGAAGCCTCCGCGCGCGAATCCCATCATCGCCTTGATCGCCTGGTAGCCGGACTTCTCCGGATCGGCCATCGGGT
>CAYYQO010000124.1:0-9781 GCA_964473845.1 uncultured Aeromicrobium sp. | reverse complement strand
GAGGAGGGCATCGTCCCCGGCGGCGGTGTCGCGCTGGTCCAGGCCAGCAAGGCCGCGTTCGAGAAGCTCGAGCTCGAGGGTGACGAGGCCACCGGCGCGAACATCGTGCGCCTGGCCGTGTCCGCTCCGCTCAAGCAGATCGCGGTCAACGCGGGTCTCGAAGGCGGAGTCGTGGCCGAGAAGGTCGCGAACCTCGAGCCGGGCCTGGGTCTCAACGCGGCCACGGGCGAGTACGTCGACATGATCGCCACGGGCATCATCGACCCGGCCAAGGTCACGCGCTCGGCGCTGCAGAACGCCGCGTCCATCGCCGCGCTGTTCCTGACGACCGAGGCAGTCGTGGCCGACAAGCCCGAGCCCGCGGCTCCGGCCGGCGCACCCGACATGGGTGACATGGGCGGTATGGGCGGCATGGGCTTCTGAGCCACTGCTGAACAGGACCCCGGCACCACACAGGTGCCGGGGTTCTGTCGTTCCCGGAGGAGATCGGGTGGTGAAGTTTCCCCGGTGAACCGGGGGAACCATCACAGATCGTGCGAAACTTCCCACGGTTTGTGACCGAAACCCCGGTTCACCGGGGAAACTTCACCCCGCCCCGACGACACCGGCGCGGAAACGGCAGGATGGCGATGTGACGACATGGCAGGAACTGTCCCGGACCGGCGATGGCCTGGCCGAGGGCCACCGGGACCGGCTCCTCGAGGCGGGGGTCGAGCCCGATCGGCTCGACGATGTCCAGTGGCGCCGGCTGGACGGGCCGTTGCCGTCGTGGTGGAACGACCTGGGCAATGCGCTGTACGCGGCCCCGGACGCGCTGCTGCCCGACCATGTCGTGGATCTCCTGACGACCTTCTACTTCCGCGACGCACTGCTCGTCGTCGGCGGATCGATGGAGCACCTCAGCTCGCTGCTGGTCGGCGGCGACCGGGCGACCGTCTTCCTCGACGAGCGCGTCATCCTGACCGCGGGGGAGCTCTACTGTGGTCCGGAGTCGTCCATCGTGCTGCACGGGCCCCTCGTCGCGACGCGAACGCCGGTGGTCGACGCACGCAACGGCGGACGCGTCGTCGCGGCCGGCGATCAGCTCTGGGCGGCGGGGGTCTACATCGCCACCGACGACATGCACCGACTCGAGGATGCCGAGACGGGCGAGCGGATCAACCCTTTCGGCGCCACGATCCGGTTCGGTCGCCACGTCTGGCTGTGCCGTGAGGCGGTCGTGTCGGGGCACGTCGAGATCGGCGATGACGTGTGCGTCGGACTACGAGCCGTCGTGCGGGGCCAGAAGATCCCGGCGAATGTCGTCGTGGCGGGATCACCGGCGCGGGTCGTCCGCGAGGGAACCACGTGGTCCTTCGACGACACGCCCTGAAATTTCGAGCTCGCCATCCATGTCTCCTGACCGAGCCCTGTGGTTACACTGAGGCGGGATTGACTCATGTGTCTTGAGTGATGACAGCTCGGGAAATCGTGGGTCGGGGTGTGACGTGCGCGACCTCACTGAATTTGTGGAATGTGAGGACAGCGGCGCCCGAATGCCATAGTTTCGAGACTAAGCATGGGGCGTTGTGAAACGCCGGTGGCCGTCGGAGGGGATCCGGCGAGGGAGAGCACCGGTGCCAGCACGAGTCGATGTGCTCAACGAGGTTCGCCTCGCGGGGTATGTATCGGTAGGTATGCGCGACGCTCATGGCAGGCAGTAACGCAGACACAGACGGCACGTGGGTTGAAGGGTGAGGCGGAGGGGTCCGCAGCAAGACATCTGAGGCCCGCATTGGGGAGTGGGAATGACTTCGGCGATCGATGGGCGGGACGACACCGTCCTTCCGTTGCGCCTGGTGGAACCCATCGCGCACGACGCGGTGGTGGGATCTCCGTCAGTACAGCGAGAGTTCACAGGAATCCCGACCGGGAGATCCTCGCTCGAGGCGTTGGTCAGACAGGGTCTGATCGGCCATCTGGTCGTGTTTTTCGGCACCCTCGTCGCCGGCGTCGCCGTCGGTATGCAGCCTGCCGCCCTGACCATGCTGGGTGTCGGCGTGCTCGGATGGTTCGGCTTCAGCCTGGCCGCTCTGCCGGCCTATGAGCGGGCCGTCTCGCTGCGCCCCGCCAAGCGCCTCGTCGCCATGCTCGCGCTCGGTGCATTGGCCACCCTCGTCCTCACGAGTGAGGTCTCCGCGCCATTGCGCGGTGCCGTGATCGTGCTGAGCGTCACCGCGGTCCTGCTCGTCACCTCCGCCCTGATCCACCGAGCGGCCTTGCGCCGTGTTCCCACCCTGCTCGTCGGCCCTGCCGATGCCGTCAACCGGCTGGCGGCGCGCTGGGAGGACCGCCACGATTTGGTCGTCGTGGGTCGCTGCACCTGGGACTCCACCGTTCCGGTCGGCAGTGCCACCGTGAACTCCGTCGTGCGTGACGTCCCCAAGTTGTTGCGCACGGTGCGCGGTGCCCGGGTCGTCATCACGGCCGACCAGGCCCTGAGCGACCCGTCGCTGCGTCACCTGGCCTGGGGGCTGCAGCGCGCCGAGATCGAGTGCCTCGTCCTGACCGACATGAACGACTACGTCGAGTTCGTGCGTCCCACTCGGATCGGCGACCAGCTCGCCCTGGCGTTGGATCCGCCGAACAGCCATCTGGTGGGTCAAGCGACCAAGGCCTTCTTCGATCGTTGCTTCGCGGCCATCGCGTTGCTGTTCGGTGCTCCGCTCATGGGACTGATCGCCCTCGCGATCCGGTTGGATTCGCGCGGTCCGGTCATCTACAAGCAGGAACGCACCGGCAAGGACGGCGTCCCCTTCGTCATCTACAAGTTCCGCACGATGGACAACGACGCCGAACTGCGGATGGATGAACTGCACGACCTCAACGAAGGTGCCGGTCCGCTGTTCAAGATGACCCAGGACCCTCGGGTCACCCGGGTCGGCCGTCTGCTGCGCCAGACCTCGCTGGACGAACTGCCCCAACTGTTCAACGTGCTGCTCGGCGACATGGCGCTCGTAGGTCCGCGGCCCGCGCTCGAGAGCGAGACGTCACAGTACAGCCAGTGGGTGTGGCGCCGGCTGCACGTCAAGCCGGGCATGACGGGACTGTGGCAGGTCAGCGGCCGGTCCACGTTGTCGTGGGACGAGTCGATCCGGTTGGACCTGATGTACGTCAACAACTGGAATCTGCGGATGGACTTCACGATCCTGCTCAAGACCATCGGCGTCGTCCTCAATCGCAAGGGCGCCTGGTGACGTCGGCAGACATCGCCGTCGGCTACGCCAGCGGCGTGTTCGACATGTTCCACATCGGCCATCTCAACCTGCTGCGCCGAGCCCGCGAGAACTGCCGGACCCTGGTGGTCGGCGTGGCCAGCGACGAGTACGTGTTGGCGTTGAAGGGCCGCGAGCCGGTCGTGCCGTTGGCCGAGCGGCTCGAGATCGTCTCGTCGCTGCGGTTCGTCGACGAGGTCATCATCGACCGCAGCGAGGACAAGCGGGTCGCGTGGCGCGATCGCAACTTCGACGCGATCTTCAAAGGTGACGACTGGCGCGGTTCGCCGAAGGGTGAACGGCTCGAGCAGGCGATGAACGAGGTGGGCGCGGCCGTCGTCTACTTCCCGTACACCTTGCACACGTCCAGCACGCGTCTGCGCGGGTTCATCGAACGATCCGAGGCCGAGAGCTACGGGTGATCCGAGGGCCGTGGTCGCTCTGCGACCGAAGCCTCGAAGCCTGCGGGACGAGGTGCGGCCCGGATACGGGATCTCGATACACCCGCTCGTTCCTCGCGGGCACTCGATCACCGGGGTGGCGACAGCCACGGGAGCTCAGTGCTCGGTGATCGTCCCCGCGCCGACGGTGCGGTTCGTGGCCTCGTCGATCAGGATGAACGAACCGGTCTGACGGTTGCGCTGGTAGGGGTCGACCATGAGCGGCTGGGTCGTGCGAAGGACGACGCGACCGATCGCGTTCAGCTCCAGGCTGGTCGGCGACAGGTGGCGATGCAGGGAGTTGACGTCCAGCTCGTACTTGATCTCCTTGACCAACGCGCGGGCCGCGCGGGTGGTGTGTTTGATCGCGTACTTGGCACCGGCCCGCATCGGTTCGGCGTCCATCCAGCAGATCATCACGTCGAGGTCCTGGGTGACGACCGGTTGATTGTTGGGCCGCACCAGCATGTCGCCGCGCGACACGTCGACCTCGTCCTCGAGCCGGACGGTCACCGACATCGGGGCGTAGGCCTCGTCCAGTTCGCCGTGGAGCGTGTCGATGCCGGCCACCCTGGTCGGCAGGCCGCTGGGCAGCACCAGCACCTCGTCGCCGGGCCGCAGGACGCCACTGGTGACCTGGCCAGCGAACGAGCGGTAGTCGCCCTGGCCGTTCTGGGGACGGATGACGTACTGGACGGGAAAGCGTACGTCCACCAGGTTGCGGTCGCTGGCGATGTAGACGTTCTCGAGGTGATGCAGCAGCGAGGGGCCGTCGTACCAGTCCATGTTCACTGACCGACCGACCACGTTGTCGCCGGTCAGGGCCGAGAGGGGGATCGTGGTGACGTCGGTGAACTCCAGGCGGGCGGCGAAGTCGGTGAAGTCGTCGCTGATCTCGCGGTAGACGTCCTCGGACCAGTCGACGAGGTCCATCTTGTTGATCGCGAGCACGATGTGCGGCACCCGCAGCAATGACACGAGCGTGGCATGGCGGCGGCTCTGCTCCTGCAGGCCCTTGCGGGCGTCGACCAGGATGATCGCCAGATCGGCTGTCGAGGCACCGGTCACCATGTTGCGGGTGTACTGGATGTGGCCCGGGGTGTCGGCGATGATGAATTTTCGCCGGGGCGTGGAGAAGTAGCGGTAGGCCACGTCGATCGTGATGCCCTGCTCGCGTTCGGCGCGCAGGCCGTCGGTCAGCAGGGCCAGATCGGTGTACTCGTCACCGCGCTGGGTGCTGGTGGCCTCGACGGCTTCGAGTTGGTCGGTGAAGATCGACTTCGAGTCGAACAGCAACCGTCCGATCAGGGTGCTCTTGCCGTCGTCGACCGAGCCGGCCGTGGCGAATCGCAGGATGTCCATCAGAAGTAGCCTTCCTTCTTGCGGTCTTCCATCGCGGCCTCGCTGACCCGGTCGTCCCCGCGCGTCGCGCCGCGCTCGGTGATGCGCGTGGCGGCCACTTCGTCGACGACCTCCTCGGGCGTGGTCGCGGTCGAGGCGACCGCGGCGGTCAGCGTCGCGTCGCCCACCGTCCGGTACCGCACGGACTTGAGGAAGACTTCTTCGTCGTCGTTCGGCCGGCAGTGCTGGTTGATCGTGAAGAACATGCCGTTGCGCTCGAAGACCTCACGCTCGCGCGCGTAGTAGATGTCGGGCAGTTCGATCTTCTCGCGGGCGATGTACTGCCAGATGTCGAGTTCGGTCCAGTTCGACAGCGGGAAGCAGCGGATGCTCTCGCCGGGGTGGATCCGTCCGTTGAACAGTGACCACAGCTCGGGGCGCTGGTTCTTGGGGTCCCACTGGCCGAACTCGTCGCGGAACGAGAAGACCCGTTCCTTGGCCCGTGCCTTCTCCTCGTCGCGACGGGCGCCGCCGAACAACGCGGTGAGGCCGTGCTGTTCGGTCGTGCGGATCAGGACGGGCGTCTGGATCCGGTTGCGTGAACCGTTGGGCTCCTCGCGCACGAACCCTTCGTCGATCGCCTCCTGGACCGACCCGACGATGAGCCGGATGTCGAGTTCCTCGACGACCCGGTCGCGGAACTCGAGGACCTCGTCGAAGTTGTGGCCGGTGTCGATGTGGACCACGGGGAAGGGGAGAGGTCCGGGAGCGAACGCGCGCAGCGCCAGGTTCAGCATCACGACCGAGTCCTTGCCGCCCGAGAACAGCAACGCTGGGTGTTCGTTCTCGGCGACGAGTTCGCGGATGATGTAGATCGCCTCGGCCTCGAGGTGGTCGAGTTGACTCAATCCGTAGCGGCGGTGATCGCTCGTGACGGTCATGAACGGGTTTCCTCCCACGCGGTTCAGGCGGTGCCTCGGAGAGCGAAACGCGAGGGGCAGGAGACCCCTTCGCACGCACCGTCCGTGCGGCTTTGAACCTTAACATCGCGGCCGAAGGCGCTCCGAGTCCGGTGATGTTCCTGTGACAGAATCATCGGTCATGAACGGGTGGCTCGGCGCGAGCGTGGTGGGTGTAGGGGCCATCACCGGACCGCTCGGTCACCGCGCAGGCGCGGTACTGGTCCGCGCGGAGGCCGGATCGTGAGTGCGGCCGCGGTGCTGCGTGGGCAGCAGCTCGACGGCCTGGAACTGATCCTCGGCAAGTTCCTGGCTCCCGTCGACGGGTACTGCCTGCCCGGACGGATTCCTCGGAACTGGCCGGTCGAGTCGACGCTGGCGGTTCCGACGGAGGCCGCGCGCGAGGCGGTCGACCAGGGATCGCTCACGCTGACCGATCCGGACAACACCCCGCTGGCCGCACTGGTCCTGACCGACACCCAGCCGCGCGACGACCGGACGACGTGGGTGGCCGGCCGGCTGCGCGCGCTGAAGGCCGCCGAACATCCGCCGGCCCGGGCGGTCCGGCTGGTCGTGCCGGTCAACCTCGAGCACTATGTTGTGGCCTTGTTCAGCGGCAGGGTCAGTGCTTCGGATGTCATGCGCGCCGTCCAGGTCGCCCACGGTCGTCCGCTCGCGCTCATCGGCGTGGCCGCCCAGGACATCCCGGGCAGTGATGTGGCCGTCATGGACGAGCTGCGTCGCTGCGCCGACACGATCGCGAACGCCCGGGCCTGGTACCTCGCGGCCCCTGCCGTGGGTACGAGTGCGACGTCGGACGAGATCCTGGCCCTGGCGCTGCAGGCGTTGGGGGTCGACGATCCGCTCGACTTCCGGCACAGCGGCACGCAGTCCGACCAGGGCGCCGTGCTGCTGTTCACCGGCCTGTCGGGCGCCGGCAAGTCGACCGTCGCCCGGGCCGTCGTCGAGACGATCACGGCACGCAGCCTGCGTCGCACGGTGCTGCTGGACGGCGATGACGTACGCCAGGAGCTGTCCTCTGGGCTGGGATACGACCGCGCAGACCGCGAACGCAACCTGACCCGCATCGCCTGGGTCGCGGCTCGCATCGCCGAGGTGGGAGGGCTGGCCGTCTGCGCGCCGATCGCTCCGTTCGCCTCGGCGCGGCAAGCGATGCGCGAGCGGGTCGAGCCGAAGTCGCCGTTCCTGGTGATCCACGTCGCGACACCGTTGAAGGTGGCCGAGGCCCGCGACCGCAAGGGCCTGTATGCCAAAGCCCGCGCGGGACTGATCCCGGACTTCACGGGAATCGACTCCCCGTACGAGGAACCCGATGACGCCGACCTGGTGATCGACACGTCACGGACCGGTGTGGGTGAGTGCGTCGACGCCGTTCTCGACCTGTTGTGCGACCGGGGGATCGTCACGGACCGATGAGCGGACTATGGCGTACGTCACACCACGCAGTACGCTTCAGTCATGGCTCCGAGGCCTGCAGAATCGCCCTTTGCCGTGCCACCTGGGGTTGACCCCGATCGACTGGCTCGGTCACTGCACGACGCCCACGACTCCTTCCTCTCGACCGGCCGGACGGAAGACGTGCGGTCGCTGGTCCGCGACTCCTGGCAGCGCAGCCTGCTCGGTGGCATTGATCCCGAGCGGGACTTGGCGAACATCACCTTGGACCTGTCCGAACTGGAGGAGATCCGGCGAGCGCATCCGCTCGCTGCGGGCATGCCCGTCGTGCGGCGCCTGCTCGTCGAGAGTGCGGCCGACGCGGGTCTGCTGGTCGCGGTCAGCGACGCGGCGGGACAGTTGCTCTGGGTCGAGGGTGCGGATCGGCTCCGGGGCCTGGCCGAGAAGATGAACTTCGTTCCCGGCGCCGACTGGAGCGAGGCGAGCGCCGGAACGAACGCGCCGGGTACGGCGCTGGCGCTGGACCGGGCGGTGTCGTTGCTGGGACCCGAGCACCTGGTCCGCCCGGTCACGCCATGGAGCTGCTCGGCAGCGCCCGTCCACGACCCCGACACCGGAGCCGTCCTGGGCGTCATCGACCTGACGGGCACCGCCGAGGTCGCCTCGGCGGCCAGCTTGGGCCTGGTGCGGGCCACGGCAGCTGCCGTCGAGGCGGAACTGCGACTGGAGCGCGTGCGCGCGGCCGCGGCCGCCCAGCCCTCGTGGACTCCCGGCGTCGAGCAGCCGCGCATCGACGTGCTCGGCGTGCGGGGCGCCGTCCTGCACCACGCGACGACCACGACGCGGCTGAGTGGACGGCACAGCGAGATCGCGTTCCTGGTGGCGTCGGCCGACCGGGGTTTGACGACTGCCGAACTCGCGGTCGCCCTGAGCGACGAAGAGCTGCCCGGCGTCACGATCCGCGCCGAACTCTCGCGGTTGCGTCAGGTGGTGGGCGGAGTCCGCCTGGCCTCGCGTCCCTATCGCTTCGCGAGCGCCGTGCAGACGGATGCGCAGTTGGTGCGGGACGACCTCGCGGCCGGACACCTCCGGAAGGCGGTGGCGCGATACCGGGGCCCGGTCCTGCCCGATTCCTGGGCGCCGGCGGTCGTCGAGGCCCGTGACGACCTGCACCAGCTGATCCGCTCGCACCTGCTGGCCAGCGAGGACCCGGATGCGTTGCTGCCGTTCGCCGACACGGCGCACGGGCGCGACGACTACGAGATCTGGCAGCGGATCGCGCGCGTGCTGCCGCCCTCGTCGCCGCGCCACACCCAGGTGGCCGAGCATCTGGCTCGGTTGGATGCAGAACTGGGCTGAGCCCAGCATGAACCTGCCGACGGCGGTGGGCGGGTGGGTTCACGGGGGGCGGTGGATGAGCGTCCGTTTCTGGCGCGAGATGGACGCTGAGCCACCATGCAGAAAGATTCGTCCCCCCACGGCGTGGCGCAGCCTCCCACCAGTTCGATACGCCGACTAGTTCCTCGTCGTGCCACTCGATCGGCGCTGGGACGAGCCGATCCATCGAGATCCCGCGCACGCCAACGTTCCTGCAACGTTGCGAGATCTACTGTCGATGCATGGTGTGACCCCCCTCACACCACGTTGACGACGAAGGAGTCACCCATGTCTGTGTATGCAGCCCCCGGCACTGAGGGAAGTGTCGTGACCTACAAGTCCCGTTATGACCACTACATCGGCGGCGACTGGGTCGCTCCGGTCAAGGGTCAGTACTTCGAGAACGTCTCGCCGGTCAACGGCAAGGTGTTCTGCGAGGTCGCCCGCGGTACCGCCGAGGACATCGAAGCCGCCCTGGACGCCGCGCACGCCGCTGCTCCGGCGTGGGGCAAGACGTCCGCCGCCGAGCGAGCCAACATCCTGAACCAGATCGCCGATCGGATCGAGCAGAACCTCGAGATGCTGGCCGTGGGTGAGACGTGGGACAACGGCAAGCCCGTGCGCGAGACGCTGGCCGCCGACCTCCCGCTCGCCGTCGATCACTTCCGCTACTTCGCCGGGTGCATCCGGGCGCAGGAGGGCGGGATCTCCGAGATCGACGAAAACACGATCGCGTACCACTTCCACGAGCCGCTCGGTGTGGTCGGCCAGATCATCCCGTGGAACTTCCCGATTCTGATGGCCGTGTGGAAGCTGGCCCCCGCCCTCGCGGCCGGCAACGCGGTCGTGCTCAAGCCCGCCGAGCAGACGCCTGCGTCGATCATGCTGTTGATGGACCTGATCGGCGACCTGCTGCCCGCCGGCGTCCTGAACGTCGTGAACGGATTCGGTGTCGAAGCCGGCGCTCCGTTGGCGTCCAACCCGCGCATCCGCA
>CAYYQO010000123.1:0-9913 GCA_964473845.1 uncultured Aeromicrobium sp. | reverse complement strand
GTCAGGCCAGCTCACGCTTCATGAGCTTGCCCGTGGCGTTGCGAGGCATCTCGCTGATGAACTCGACCACACGCGGACACTTGTACCCGGCCAGGCGGCCGCGGGCGAAAGCCAGGATCTGATCGACGAGATCCGCGGACGGCTCGTACCCGTCCGCGAGTTCGACGAAGGCGACCACCTGCTGCCCGAAGTCCTCGTGCGGGCGACCGATCACGGCCACGTCTCGCACGAAGTCGAGTTCGACCAAGGTCCCCTCGATCTCGGCGGGGTACACGTTCTCGCCGCCGGTGATGATCATGTGCGAGGCACGGTCGGTCAGGTAGAGGTAACCGTCGACGTCGAGGTAGCCGATGTCGCCGACGGTGGCCCAACCCCGATCGTTGCGCGAGGCGAGCGTCTTTTCCGGATCGTGGTGGTACTCGAAGGCCTGCTCCGACTCCCAGAAGATCAATCCGACCTGGCCGATCGGCAGTTCGGTGCCGTCCTCGGCCATGATGTGCGGCGTGCCCGAGATGGGGCGTCCCACGGAACCTCGCTTGCGCAGCCACTCCTGCGACGAGATCAGGGTCAGCCCGGGACGCTCCGTGGCACCCCAGGAGTCATAGATGACCGGCCCGAAGAACTCGATCGACCGCTCCTTGACGGACGGCGGGCAGGGCGCTCCGCCGTGGCCCAGGAACCGCAGGGTCGACAGGTCGTACGGCGTGCTGACGTTCTCGGGGAGGTCCAACACCCGGCTCAGGATCGTCGGAACCGTCATCGTGTGCGTGACCTCGTAGTCGTCAATGGCCTTCAGGAAGCCCTCGGCCGAGAACTTCTCCAGGACGACCACGGCGCCGCCGTATCGGATCGACACCAGGGCACTGGCCAGCGCGGCCACATGGAACAGCGGTGTCGCCGCCAGGAACACCGAGTCCGATCCGACCCCGTAGTTCTGATGGATCGCGAGCGTCGTGGGATCGGGGGTACCGATCGCGAGACCGACCGGACCGGGCTTGACGCCCTTCGGCTTCCCGGTGGTGCCGGAGGAATAGAGCATGTCCCGGCCCTCGAACTCCACGAGCGTCACCTCGGCGAGCTCGGGCAACACGGCCTCGGAGATCACTGCGGACGAACAGTTCACGCCCCAGAACTCGGCCTCGGTCCCGCCCCGCTCGGCCAGTTCACCGGCCAGCCCGAGCATCGACTCCGTCACGAGCACCACCTTCGTGCCGCTGTCGTTGATGACGTGTTCCAACTCGTCGGCGGTCCACCGCGTGTTGAGCGGGGTCCAGTACAGACCCGCACGCTGCGCTGCCCAACTGGTCGGCAACGACTCGCGATCGTTTCCGGTCAGCAGCGAGACGTGGTCGGCCAGGACCAGTCCTCTGCCCTGCAGGAAACTCGCGATGCGGGCCGACAACTCCTCGAACTCGGCGTAGGTGAGAGTCTCACCCGACGTGGCCATCACCTGTGCCACCCGGTCCGGGGTCTCGGCTGCACGGGCTCCCGGGGTCAGGACGTCGCTGGTCATTCGCACTTCACTCTCTTCGGTTGGTTCTGCCGTGAGGGCCTGCCGGGAGGAATCCCGACAGGCCCCACGTCCTACCTGGTCACTCGACGGCGGCTTCGGCCTCGGCCTGGGCGGCCTTGAGGCCCTCCTCCACCGAGACGCGGCCGGCGAAGATCTGCTCGAACTGCTCGAGCACCGCCGACCGCAGAGCCGGGAACTTGGTCTCGGCCCCGATCGGCGTGAAGGCCACGGCCGTGTCCGGGAGTGCCCAGCCCTCGAGCCACGGCGAGTTCGCGACGGTCGCGTCACTGAACGGCAGGTTCTTCGCCGGCAGTGCCCCGTCCATCGTGTCGACCATCTTCTGCTGCACCTCGTCGGTGAGCATGTACGACAGGAACGCCGCGGCGCCTTCCTTCTCACGGTCGGACGCCGACTCGTTCACGAAGGCCGCGTGGTTGATCGTGAGCAGGCGATCCGAACCGAACGGCAGCGGGTGCACCTCGAGGCCCTTCGCCAGCTCCTCGGACTGCGACGCGAAGATGCTCGAGAACGCGAGGCTCTCGATGACCATCGGCATCTTGCCCTCCCAGAACATCCGGCGGTAGGTCGGAGCGTCGGTTCCCACCGGGATGAGCTTCTTGTCGATGAAGTCCATCATCTCCTCGACCGCGGTCCGGACCTCGGGAGAATCAATCGTCAGCTTGCCGTCCGCGTCGCTCCAGGCACCGCCGCGACCGTAGACCCAGTTGGTCAGGTCGATCCACCAGCCGTTGGAGTCCGCCATCGAGTGACGGAAGGCCGTTCCGTACATGCCGTCGGTTCCGGCGGCCGCCTCGGCGACATCGAGGTACTCCTCGTACGTGGTCGGAACGTCCTTGCCGAGCTGGTCCAGGATCGTCCGGTTGACGAGCAATTGGTACGGATGCTGGGTGAACACGACCGCGCGGCGCTTGCCGTCCTCGTCGAAGAGTCGCTCGTCGTAGGCGTTCAGTCCTTCGCTCGGAGCCTTGACCGAGTCGGTGAGATCGGCGGCGAGGCCCTGAGCCATGGCCTGACCGAACTCGGCCTCGTCGACGCCGAGGATCGTCGGACCCTCACCGGCACCGACCTGGGTGAAGAGTGTCTTGTGGTAGTTCTCGAACGGGACGTTCTCCGGCTTGACGACGAAATCGTCCTGGCTCTTGTTGAAGTCGTCCATGATGGCGACGAAGTTGTCGAACGGCGGAGCCGTGAACGCCCAGTGGCTGAACGTGATCTCCACCGGTCCATCGGAGTCGTTGCCGTCGTCCCCGCCACTGCCACAGGCTGCCAGCAGGAGCGCCGCCGCTGCTCCGAGCGCAATGAGTTGCTTTCGCATTGTTCTTCCTTTTCCGCTTGGTGAATGAGGTGTCGCCGAGTGCGACGCGGTCGCAGGAGTGGTCACATCCCTCACTTCCGGACCAGAGAATGTCCTCCTTCTGAGTCGAAGATGCAGGCCGACTCGAGATCGATCGTCAGCCCTACTCGCTCCCCGATCGCGTGTCGCTGACGCGAGCTCACGCGCACGTCCAGCACATGGTCGTCATTCGTCACTTCGCCGAGTACGCGCGTCCGCTCGGCGGATCCGTCCAGGCGCACCTGGACCAGTTGCTCAGATCCCCAGTCCTCCACCGACACGACCTCGCCGTGGGCGTTGGCCGAGGCGTCGTCGGTGATGTTGACCCATTCGCTGCGGACACCCAGCAGGAAGCCGCCCTGCGTGTCGGTGGCCTCGAGAGCCGGGTCCACCAGACGCGACGGGGGGTTCACTCGAACGTCGGCGAACTCCCACGTGCCGTCGCTGGCCGACCGGGCGGGAATCAGCTTCATGGCGGGCGTACCGATGAATTGGGCCACGAACGTGTTCGCCGGGTTCTCGTACACCTCGCGCGGCGTGCCGAACTGCTGGAGTTCGCCGTCCAGCATGACGCCGATCTTGCCGCCCATCGTCATGGCCTCGACCTGGTCGTGCGTGACGTAGATGATGGTCGTCTTCAGCAGTTTGTGGAACTCGATCAGTTCACTGCGGGTCTGGGCACGCAGCTTGGCATCCAGGTTGGACAGCGGCTCGTCCATCAGGAAGGCCAGGGGCTCGCGCACCATGGCCCGCCCCAGGGCGACGCGCTGCCGCTGTCCGCCCGACAGCGTCGCCGGGTGACGGTCCAACAACTTCTCCAGGCCCAGGATCTTGGCGATCCGGTCGATCCGCTCGGTGATCTCGGGGCTCTTCTCGATCCGGCGGCGGGCGAACCAGTGGATGATCGGGATGTTCTGCCACCACGAGATCTTCTTCATGATGAGCGGGAAGCTCATGTTGCGGCGCACGGTCATGTGCGGGTAGAGCGCGTAGCTCTGGAACACGAACGCCAGGTCGCGATCACCCGGTTCGAGGTCCTGTGCCTCGTTGCCGTCGATCTTGATGGTGCCCGAGCTCAGCGGTTGGAGGCCGGCGATCATGCGCAGGAGGGTGGACTTGCCACAGCCCGACGGGCCGAGCAGGACGAGGAAGTCTCCGTCCTCGATCTCCAGGCTCACCTCGTCGACCGCGGTGAACGACCCGAAGGTCCGGGTGACTCCCTCGAGCGCGATCTTCGCGACGGTCCCACCGTTCGCGGGCTCGCTGCCTGCTTCGCGCAACGCTTCTGTCTGATTCATTTCCTACCCCTTCACGGACCCGGCGACGAGCCCGCTGACGATGTATCGCTGAACCAAGATGAAGAACACCACCGCGGGCAGGGTGTAGATCACCGAGGTCGCCATGACTTGGTTGACCGGAATGAAGTACTCGCCGATGAACGACGCCAGCCCCACCGACGCGGGACGCTTGTCCTCCGCCGTGATGAAGGTCGTCGCGAACAGGTACTCGTCCCAGCCGTAGAAGAACGAGATGATCGCTCCGGCCGCGATCGACGGAGACACCAGCGGCGCGATCATCGTCACCACGATCCGGAAGGATCCGGCGCCGTCCACCCGGGCGCTCTCCTCGATCTCGATCGGGATGCCGTCGATCGCGCTCTTGAGCAACCACACGACCACCGGCATCACGAAGACCGTGTGCGCGAGGATCAACCCGCCCAGGTTGTTGAGCAGGCCGAGTGTGATGAACAGTGCGTAGAACGGGATCACCAGCAGCGCCTCGGGCAGCATCTGGGTGGCAAACAGGGAGAACCCGAAGACGCCCTTGCCCTTGAACCTGAAGCGCGACAGCGCATAGGCGGCGAAGAAGGCGATCCAGACCGACAGCACACACGTGCCGATCGCGATGATGGCACTGTTCTGCAGCCACGTCAGGATCTCGGTCTCGCGCAGCACGTCGACGTACACGCCGAGGCGCGACAGGTCCGGATACAACTTCGGCGGGAAGGTCACGAGGTCGCGGTCCGACATCATCGACGTGACGACCATCCAGTACAGCGGGAACAGCAGGGCGAACAGTCCGATCGCGACGAGGATCGTGCCGGCCACCCTCCTCACGATCTTGCGCGAGTTCGCGGTTGCGGTCGGCGCAGTGCGCTCAGACATGGCTCCGCCTCCGTTCCGATCGGGTCTGGACGTAGAAGTAGATGGCGGTGACGATCGTCGAGAGGACGAACCCGACGACTCCGATGGCGGACGCGTAGCCGAGTTCCGACAAGCGGAAGGCCGAGTGGTAGAGGTCGATCACCAAGGTCGTGGTCGAGCGCAGCGGCCCGCCCTCGGTCAACACCCAGATCAGGTCGAAGCGGCGCAGCGACCAGATGGTCACGAACAGCACCAGGATGCTCAGGGTCGGCATGATGCTCGGGACCGTGACGTTCCTGAACTGGGCGAACCGCGAGGCGCCGTCGATCTGTGCGGCCTCGTACAACTCCTTCGACACACCCTGCAGGGCAGCGAGCAGCACGATCGCCGAGAACGGGAAGATCCGCCACACCGTCACCGCGATGATCGCGGGCATCGCCGTCTTCTCGTTGCCCAGCCAGTAGACGTGGTCGTCGATCGCGTTCACCGAGGTGAGTGCCCAGTTCAGGACACCCAGCTGGTTGTCGAGGATCCAGGCCGAGACGAGCGCCACCGGGATGATCGGGGCGGCCCACGGAATGATGATGATGCCGCGCAGCTTGCTGCTGACCCTGCCCACCATCAGGTTCATGCCGAGCGCCGCGAGGAGCCCGGCACCGACGGCGCCGACCACGCAGAACACGGTGTAGATCAGCGTCGTCTTCAACGTGCCGAGGAACTTCGAACTAGTGGCGAGTTCGGCGTAGTTGTCCAGGCCTATGTAGTCGCCACCGCGGGGGCTCAGCATGTTCGTGTCGGTGAAGCTGAGGCGGATGCCCTCGAACAGCGGGAACGCCATGAGCACCGTCAGGAACAGCAGCGCCGGCGCAATGTAGTAGTAGGGCTGCAGACGACGGCTGACGTCTCGGCGCCCGGTTCGGACGCGCGCGGTCATGAGCGATCCGTGAGCCCGGCGCCGGTGTACTCGAAATCGCCCCACTCCTGAGGAATGACGCTCGTGTCGAGCGGCGCGAAGTTCGGCTTGCGCTTCTCGACGAAGCTGGCCACGCCCTCTTGGAAGTCCGACCGGTCGATCGACTCGACCATCAGTTCGTCCGAGTGGTCGAGCGACGGCCACAGCCGCAGGTCCTGGTGGTTGTGGACCTGCCACTTGATGACACCCATGGCGGTCGGCGAGACGTTGTCCGCCAGATCCTGCGCGAAGGCGCGGGCCGACTCCAGCACCTCGTCGGGCTCGACCGCGAAGTTCACGATGCCCAGGTCCTTGGCCTCTGCGCCGGTGAAGACGCGCGCGGTCATGAGCAGGTCGAGCGCGTTCGCGGCCGTGGTGACACGCGGCATGATCCAGGTCAGCCCGTGCTCCGCGATCAGGCCGCGACGCGCGAAGGCGGTCGTGAACTTGGCGGACTTCGAGGCGAAGCGAATGTCGCACATGAGAGCCAATTGCAGGCCGAGTCCGGCGCAGGGGCCGTTGATCGCCGCGATGATCGGCTTGGGGAACTTCATGGGCTCCAGCAGCGGGCGACTGGAGGGCTCGCCGCCGCCTTCCGTGGCCTCCAGGACCTCCGTGTCAGCTCCGACGCAGAAGCCACGGCCCGCTCCGGTCAGCACGACGACGCGAACCTCCGGGTCGCCCTTGAGCTCGTCGAAGAGCCCATACAGCTGTTCCTGCAGATCGGGCGTCCAGGCGTTGAGTCGCTCCGGGCGGTTCAGGGTCAGCGTCGCGACGCCATCGCTGACTTCGCGCAAGACAAGTGGTGTCTCCAAGGACACGGTGATCTCCTCCTCTGCGACCCCGCACGGGACAACTGTGGGCCGCATCACAGACGCTACCGGTGACCTGAATCTGATGTCAAGTTCGAATCAATGGCCAGGACGCGCGCCACGAAAGACTGCAGAATCAGAGAGAATCGGCGGCCGGCACCGAGGACGCCTCGACCGCGCGCACGACGATCTCCCGCAACACCTGCTGCTTGCGTGCGTTGTACTCCATGACGTGCCCGCCCTCGTCGGCAGCCGCGCGCTTCGCCTCGGCGTAGCGGATGCCGTCCTGCGGATGGGAGCGCAACCAGTCACGGAAGATCCGGTGACGCACGGGTTCGACCGCATCAGGACCGAAGACATGCACATTGGCGCGTGGGTCGACATGGCGGAACAGCCGGTGCTGCTGCCACCACGGCTCGCGCACGGCCAGCACGAATCCGGCTGCCTCGAGCGCCGGTACGTACGCGGCCTCGCGATCGGGGTCCGCGACGATCAGGTCGACATCGACGATCGGCTTGGCCGGCAGGCCCGGCACCGACGTCGACCCGACATGCGCGATCTGCAGCGCCGCTGGGCCGAGTGTCTCAGTGATCCTGCCGGAGAGCAGTTCGAAGTCGGCGGCCCAGCCGGGATCGTGGTCGACGATCGTCAGGTCGCGACCGGGCCCGAACCCCTCGAGCCACGGGCTGGCGCCATCGGGAACGGTCGGCTCGGTGAAGTCGAGCAGCCGTTCACGGTCCATGGCTCGACGGTAGCGCGGTCGGCTCCGGACCTACGCCTCGTTCTCGGTGCCGGCGCGCGACAGGATCGGAGCCAGTAGTTCCCCCAGCGCCGTTTCGGTCTGTTCGGGGTCCAGGCCGCCGTCGAAGCGCAGGATGCGCCAGGTGGTCGCGTCGCAGATCGCGATGATCTGCGCTTCTCGACGGGCGCGTTCCGCCTCACCGAGCGACGGGTCGAGCGCGAACGCGCGTCGGCACCAGTCCACGTGGAACGCCCTACCGCGAGCGGCGAGCTCAGGCAGGCCGGGGACGAGAGGCGCCTCGGAGTAGGTCTTCAGGATCAGAGCCCCGTACCGCTCGTAGTGCACGACCAGTTCACGAATGGTTTCCTGCGGCGACGACTGCGCGGCTGCCTCGCGAGCGGCTGCGATGTGGCCGAGTTCGCGCTCGACGGTCGCGGTCATGAGCGCGGCCTTGCCGCCGAAGCGGCGAATGACCGTCTGCCCGGTGACTCCGGCATCG
Organism: uncultured Aeromicrobium sp.; assembly: GCA_964473845.1. Taxonomy (GTDB): domain Bacteria; phylum Actinomycetota; class Actinomycetes; order Propionibacteriales; family Nocardioidaceae; genus Aeromicrobium. Next base: position 1,897 of record CAYYQO010000123.1, on the reverse strand, counting down.
GACGCCACGTCCTCGATGCGGATGTGCTCGTAGGGCGTCGACTCCAGCCGATCGAGCATCGCGTCGATGATGCGCTCGGCCGTCTGGTGCGCTGCGTCCGCTCTGGTCGTCATTCGGTACGGGCGACTATTCATGTTAGTCATGCTAACATGAAATACATGACCACTTTCACCGAGCACATCCAGCGGCTCGACACCCGTCTCGGATCCCTGCACGTGCGCATCGTGGGTTCCGGCCGCACGACCGTGCTCTGGTCGTCGATGTTCGTCGACAGCCACACGTGGGACGGCATCGTGCCTCTCCTCATCGACGGCAGTCCGATCCCCCGGCGCTTCGTACTGATCGACCCGCCGGGACTGGGCCTCAGCGACCCGTTGACCCGGCGGACCACGATCGCCGCCGCCGCGGACGCCGCCCGTGACGCCATTGCCGACCTCGACCCCGACGGTCCGGTCGACTGGGTGGGCAACGCCTTCGGCGGCCATGTCGGGTTGGACCTGGCGACCGCTCCGACCGCGTTGCGCAGTCTCGTCGCGATCAGCTCACCGACCGAGCCGATCGCACGGGACCTGCGGCGCAAGATCGCCGTACTGGGCCCGCTGCTGCGTCTGGCGGGCCCTGTCGGACCCGTCCGTCAGGCTGTCGTCAGCGCGATGCTGACCGAGGAGTCCGCGGCGACGCCCGTCGTCCGCGACGTCATGATCGCCAGCCTGGAGCGACCGACGAAGGCCAGCATGAGCCTCGCGCTGCGTTCCTTCATCATCGACCGGCTCGACGTGACGGACCGCCTCGGCGACATCGCCGTGCCGAGCCTCTTCGTGGCCTCGGACGACCGAGGTGACTGGAGTCCGGACGATGCCCGCCGCGCAGCGGCCCTCGCCCCGGGCGCCCGCGCCCTGACGATCGCTCGAGCGCGCACGCTGATCCCGCTCGAGCAGCCCGCGGCCCTCGCGAGGGCGATCCTCGAGTTCTGGGACGAGACTCCGGCCGCGGGGTGACTGATTCCCCGGTTACGTGGGAAATCCTTCACTTGACGTGGGTTGAAACCCACGCGAAGTGACAGGGAACCCACTGAACCGGGGAATCCGCACCCACGACGACGGGCCCGCCACATGGCGGGCCCGTCGTCGTTGCGTGTCAGTCTTCTGAGCTGGCGCCTGCCTCGACGGCGGGCGGAACCTCAGGCAGCTGAAGGTCGGCCTTGGACGTGCCGGTGAAGGTGAAGACACCGTCGACGACGTCGACCAGGACGATCTGACCCGGGTGGATGTCGCCGTAGAGCAACTTCTCGGCCAGGACGTCCTCGACCTCGCGCTGGACCGTGCGCCGCAGCGGACGGGCGCCGAGCACCGGGTCGAAGCCCTCGGACGCCAACTTCTCCTTGGCGGCCGACGTCAACTCGATGTCGATGTCCTTCTCGGCCAGACGCTTCTCCAGCGACTCGATCATCATGTCGACCATCTGCAGAATCTCGTTCTGCGTCAGCGGCGGGAACACGATGACCTCGTCGACGCGGTTCAGGAACTCGGGGCGGAAGTGCTGCTTGAGCTCCGTCCCCACGCGCTCCTTCATCTTCTCGTACGAACCCGCGACGTCGCCGGCCTGGGAGAAGCCCAGGTTGACGCCCTTGGAGATCTCACGCGCACCGAGGTTGGTGGTCATGATGATCACGGCGTTCTTGAAGTTGACGACGCGACCCTGACCGTCGGTGAGGTGTCCCTCCTCGAGGATCTGCAGCAGCGAGTTGAAGATGTCCGGGTGGGCCTTCTCGATCTCGTCGAACAGCACGACCGAGAACGGCTTGCGCCGCACCTTCTCGGTGAGCTGGCCGCCCTCCTCGAAGCCGACGAAACCGGGAGGGGCGCCGAACAGCCGCGAGACTGTGTGCTTCTCGCCG
>CAYYQO010000122.1:0-9916 GCA_964473845.1 uncultured Aeromicrobium sp. | reverse complement strand
GCAACTGCACGGCCTCGTCCAGGCTGATCGAATCCAGGTCCATCGACTTGAACAGACTCGCGGTGCGCGCCTTCGTGCCCTTCTTGGCGTCCTCGGGCAGCGCCTCGGTGACGTAGGGGCCGTAGCGGCCGTTCTTGGCCACGATCTGCAGACCGGTCTCGGGATGCGATCCGAGCTGCTTCTCGAGTCCGGCGGGCGTCGCCAGCAGTTCGACGGCCTTCTCGAGCGTCAACTCGTCCGGCGGCAGGTCCTCGGGCACGTTGGCGCGCGTGGGCTGCTCGCCTCCGCCCTCGGCCGGAACCATCGGCGGACCCTCGACGTACGGACCGTAACGGCCGACGCGCACGGCCACGCCCTCACCGAGGTCGAACGTCGCCAGACCGCGCGCGTCGATGTCGGGCAGGTTGTCGATCAACAACTTCAGACCGGTGTCGGTCTCGCCCTCGCCGGCCCAGAATCCCTCGAGCACGGCGAGACGGTCCTCGCGCCCGTTCGAGATCTCGTCCAGCACACTCTCGAGTTCGGCGGTGAATTCGTACTGGATCAACCGGCCGAAATGCTGCTCAAGCAGACGGACCACGCTGAACGCCACCCATGCCGGTACGAGAGCCGTGCCCTTCTTGTACACGTAGCCACGGTTCTGGATCGTGTTGACGATCGAGGCGTAGGTCGAGGGACGGCCGATCTCGCGGTCCTCCAACTCCTTGATCAGGCTGGCCTCGGTGTAGCGAGCCGGGGGCTTGGTCTGGTGGCCTGCGGCCGCCAGCTCGACCGCCGTGACCGCGTCGCCCTCGCTGAGATTGGGCAACTTGGTCTGCTGGTCGTCGTCCTGGGCCTCGGGATCCTCGGTGGACTCGACGTACGCCTTCAGGAAGCCGTGGAAGGTGATCGTGCGGCCGGACGCGCTGAACTCGACGTCCTGGCCGGTGCTGGCCTCGGTGCCGATGCGGATCGACACCTGGTTGCCCTTGGCATCGGCCATCTGGGACGCGACCGTGCGCTTCCAGACCAACTCGTAGAGCTTGCGCTCAGGACCGGACAGCCCCGTCTGCTCGGGCGTGCGGAAGGACTCGCCGGCGGGCCGGATCGCCTCGTGCGCCTCCTGGGCGTTCTTGACCTTGGAGGTGTAGACGCGCGGCTTGTCGGGCAGATAGGCCTCGCCGTACAACTCCTTGACCTGGGACCTGGCCGCGTTCAGCGCGGTCTGCGAGAGCGTGACCGAGTCGGTACGCATGTAGGTGATGTAGCCGCCCTCGTACAGACGCTGTGCGATCGACATCGTGGTCTGGGCGCCGTACCCGTACTTGCGCGACGCCTCCTGCTGGAGCGTCGTCGTGCGGAACGGAGCGTACGGACGCCGGGTGTAGGGCTTGGACTCGACCGATCGCACCGTGAAGTCGCGGCCCTCGAGGCCGGTGGCCAACGCCTGCGCCGCGGACTCGTCGAGATGGACGACATCGCCCTTGAGCGCTCCGGTGCTGTCGAAGTTCGAACCCGAGGCCACGCGTTTGCCGTTGACGGTGGCGAGCTTGGCCGGGAAGCGGGACGGCTCGAGATCGCAGCCGAACGTGGCTTCCAGGTCCCAGTAGTGGGCGACCCGGAACGCCATCCGGTCGCGTTCGCGGTCGACGACGAGTCGGGTCGCGACGGATTGGACGCGGCCCGCCGAGAGCTTCGGCATGACCTTCTTCCACAGCACCGGGCTGACCTCGTAGCCGTAGAGCCGGTCGAGGATGCGGCGCGTCTCCTGGGCGTCGACGAGATCCTGGTCGATGTCGCGCGGATTCGCGATCGCGCGCTGGATCGCTTCCTTGGTGATCTCGTTGAAGGCGATCCGCTTGACGGGGACCTTGGGCTTGAGCTCGTCGAAGAGGTGCCACGCGATGGCCTCGCCCTCACGGTCCTCATCCGTCGCGAGGATGAGTTCGTCGGCGTCCTTGAGCAACTTCTTCAGTTCGGTGATCTGCTTCTTCTTCTCGGCCGGGACCACATAGACGGGCTCGAAGCCGTTCTCGATGTTGACGCCGAGTCGAGCCCAGTCCTGGCCCTTCAACTTGGCCGGAATCTGATCGGCTCCCTTGGGCAGGTCACGGATGTGTCCGACCGAGGACGATACGACGTAACCGTCGCCCAGATACGCGGCGATGCTGCGCACCTTGTTGGGCGACTCGACGATCACCAGTGATGTCACGTTGGGCTCCTCCGAGCAGGCCGGATGGGGAATCAGGGCCAATGGAGGCCCACCGTAGCGCCTCCTGTCAACCATTTTTGCCGCAGGTGGGCCAGCAGGGATAATCCATCGAGTGGAAAAGGTGACGTACGGGACCGTACTCAGGACTCCCGGTACCACTCCACTTTATGTCGCGGCGTTCCTCGCCCGAATCCCGATGACGGCACTGCCGCTGGTGCTCACCTTGCTCGTCGTCGAAGGGCTCGGCGGCACCTACGGCCAGGCCGGTCTGGTCGCGGCAGCCGAGACCGTCGGGGTCGCCCTGGGCGCACCGTGGCGCGGGCGCCTCATCGACGGCCTGGGCCTGCGACGGACACTGATCCCGTCGATCGCCGTGCTGTTCATCATCTACCCGCTGGCCGTCGTCGCCCCGTACTGGTGGTTGTTGCCGCTCGCGTTCACGGCCGGGCTGTTCATGGCTCCGGTGCACTCCATCGTGCGGATCTCGCTTGCGGCGCGACTGCCCACCTCCCAGCATCGCAGCGCCTTCGCCCTCGACTCGGTGTGCGCCGAGGCCTCCTTCATCATCGGCCCGGCCGCGGCCGGAGCGCTCGTGGTGGCCGCCTCACCGCAGGTCGCCCTGTTGTCGGTCGCCGGCACCGTCGTGATCGGGCTGGCGATCCTGTGGTCCCTGGATCCGCCCACCCGCAGCAACTCCGAACCTCCGGCGCCGCGCCAGCCCGGATTCGGCTGGGTCTCGGCCGACCTGCTGTTCCTGTTCCTGATCTCCGGCGGGTCGATGATCGCGTTGATGGCCACCGATCTGGGCATCATCGCGGTCCTGCGCGAGCTCGACGCCATCGCGCTCGTCGGCGTCGCGTACCTCGGCTGGGGCCTCGCGTCGCTGGTCGGCGGACTGATCTACGGCGCGCGCCCGGCGTCGATCCGGCCGACGTACCTGCTGCTGGTGATGGGCGCGCTGACAATTCCGATCGGCCTAGCCCACACGCCACTGGTCCTCGCCCTCGCCACCATTCCAGCCGGTCTGTTGTGCGCGCCGATCATGACGGCCTGCAGCGAATGGATCGCCCGGCTGACCACCGAGGCGCAACGCGGCGAGGCGATGGGCTGGCAGGCGACGGCGTTCACGATCGGCGGTGCCCTCGCGGCCCCGCTGATCGGCGTGGCGATCGATCACCGAGGCGCCGCGGCAGGATTCATCGTGGGCGGCGGTGCGGCCGTCCTCATCGCGCTCGCGTCGCTGGGCGGTCAGCGAGTGCTCGCGCCAACGCGCTGAGCGGTGTCCTCCCGGATCAGGCGCCCGGAATGATCCGCAGGTCGCGCGTCACTCCGTCGCCCAGGGCGACGAGCGCCCTCTGGTAGGCCTCGCTGTCGTGCGCGGCGACGGCGGTGTCGACCGAATCGAACTCGATCAGCACGGAGCGCTGCTGACGCCCTGCCTCCCAGACGACCTCCGGCAGGCCACGAGCGAGGAAGGTGCCCCCTGCCGCGATCAACGCCGGTCCGGCAAGCTCCGCGTAGGCCTTGAGTTTGTCTTCGTCGTGCACCTCGAGGTACGTGCTGATCCAGTAAGCGGTCATGTGCCCATCCTGTCAGCGGAGTCTGGGACGTGCCCTCACCCGGTGACCAGGAAGCCGTCGGCGACGAGTTCGCCGATCACGGACGTGTACGCGTCCCTGAGTTCCGCCGGGTCACGATCCAACAGTTGGGCGAGAGCATCGAGGATCTGGCCCGCGGCGAGGTCGCCGTCACTGGCACCCAGCAGGCCGGCCTCGATCGTGTCGACCTGTCGCGAGGGTCGCAGCCCTGTCGTGCGCTGGACGCGGATCACGGCCGGGTCGTCAGCACCCACGGGCCCTGCGGTCTCCTGGATGACGTCGGAACCCAGTCGCCACGGCACGGCCAGCAGGTCGGGTGTGTCCAGGGCATCGGCGCGATCGGCCCACGCCATGAACTCGTCGCTCACGGGCTGGGCGACGGGGCCGGTCCACTCCTCGATGCGCACCCGGGGCACGTCACGCCCGGCCTTGCGCAGGGTGATCCAACCGAAGCCCATGGCCTCGATCCCCTGCTCAGCGAACCACGAGAGCCATCGGTCGTAGCGCTCGACGTGGCCCTCGCCGTGGCGCAGGCCGGCGTCGGCGAGCCACATCTCGGCGTATTCAGGCAGGTCGACGCGTTCGCGCTGGATCACCCAGGCGTCCAGTCCCGTCGGCCCGATCCAACCCGCGAGGCGTTCCTGCCACGGCACGCCCTCCTCGTGGATCCACGCCGCGAGCAACTGGCACCAACCACCGTCGTTCAGGTGCGCGTCCGCCTCGGCGATGATGCGGCGCACGACGTCGTCGCCGGGAAATCCGGTCTCGCGGTAGACCAATCGATCGCCCTCGGGCGGTGACACCACGAACGGCGGGTTCGAGCAGATCAGGTCGAACCGCTCACCGACGACCGGATCGAACAGGCTGCCCTCGCGCACGTCGATGTCGAGGCCGTTGAGCGCGGCCGTCAGTCCGGCCAGCTCGACCGCGCGCGGGTTGAGGTCGGTGGCGACCACGTCACGGGCATGACCCGCCAGGTGCAACGCCTGGACGCCACAGCCCGTACCGAGATCGAGCACCCGCCCCACCGAGGGCCGGACCGTCAACTGCGCGAGCGACGAGGACGCCTCGCTGATGCCCAGCACGTAGAGCGGATCTCGCGGATTCTCGCGGCCGTCGAGACCGGGGGTCAGGTCGCACACGACCCACCAGTCGTGGATCTCGTCCCCGTAGGGGCGCAGGTCGAGCAGGGCGCGCGCCTCGTCGCCCTCCACCCCCACGAGCCCGAGCGACTGCGCCACCGGCCAGGCCGGACCGAAGGCCGCCTGGGCCGCCACCACCGGCACTGCGGTCTGCAGCTGGAAGAGGCGGATGAATGTCGAGAGTGCCGAACCGTCGGCCGTCGCCCGCAGTCCCGGCACCGTCTCGTTGCGCGCCAGAGCCCGCCAGGCCTCGTCACCGAGCATGCCGTGTACGGCGTCGACCGTGAAACCGCCGATCGCCTCGCGGAGAACGGCGACGTCCGCACCAGACCCGGTCAGGAGACCAACTCGTCGATCGAGCCGTGCAGGCCGAAGACCTTGTCCAGACCCGTGATGCCGAAGATGCGCAGCAATCGCTCACTCGTGCAGATGATGTCGAGCGAGCCGTTGTCGGCCCGCACCTTCTTGAGCGCACCGACCAGAACTCCCAGGCCCGTCGAATCGAGGAACGCGACGTCCTCGATGTCGATCACCAGGCGAGTGTGGCCGGCGTCAATCGCGCCGACGACGACCTCGCGCAACCGCGGTGCGGTGTACACGTCGATCTCGCCCGAGACTTCGACCACGTGGAATGGTGGCGACTCACTTTCGGTGAGCGTCAGGTCCATGCCCGAATTCAATCACTCTTCGGGCGGTCGACCCAGTTCAACGGCCTGCGGCGCGCCGTCAGGTTCGTGCGGGAGACTTCCTCCATGCAGCTGCACCCGGTCCTCGCGCGGCATGCGGAGCGACTCGTGCACGTCGAGGAACAGCCCGCCGTCGACGCGGTCGTCGAACCGTGGCCCGACTGGATCGACCCCGAGGTCCGGGCCTTGTTCGCCTCGGCCGGGGCGGACGTGCTCTGGGCCCACCAGGCCGAGGCTCTGGCTGCGCTGCACGAGCGGCGGAATGTCGTCGTCTCCACCGGCACCGCCTCGGGGAAGTCCCTCGTCTACCAGGCGGCCGCCCTGCAGGCGCTGCGCGACGGGCGCGGCGGCTCTGGTCTGTCCGGAGCACGCCGCCCGTCGGTGTTGTACCTGGCACCGACGAAGGCCCTCGCTGCCGATCAGTTGCGGCGGCTGCCCACGGACGTGCCGGACCTGCGCCCCGCCACGGTCGACGGCGACAACAGTCGCGAACAGCGCGTGTGGGCCCGCGACCATGCGAACTGGGTGCTGGCCAACCCCGACATCCTGCACCGCACGATCCTGCCGACGCATGAACGCTGGGCGCGACTGCTGGCCGGACTGCGGATGGTCGTGATCGACGAGTGCCACCACTACCGCGGCGTCTTCGGTGCCCACGTCGCGCTGATCCTGCGAAGACTGCAGCGAGTGTGCGAGCACTACGGCGCCGACCCGCTCTTCGTCCTGTCATCCGCGACGGTGGCCGATCCGGCTGCCTCGGCCGAGCGCCTGCTGGGTGCGCCGGTCACCGCTGTCACCGAGGACGCCTCACCGAGAGCCCGGCGAACGGTCGCCTTCTGGCAGCCGCCGTTGCGAGCCGCGCGCGACGGTGTCGAGGTACGCAGGGCCGCCGGCAGCGAGGCAGCCGACGTCCTGACCGACTTCGTGATCGGCGGGACCCGGACCTTGGTGTTCGTCCGGTCCCGACGCGGTGCCGAACAACTGGCGCTGACCGCCCAACGGTCCCTGTCCGAGGTGGACCCGGAACTGGTCGGGCGTGTCGCCACGTATCGAGGTGGTTATCTGCCCGAGGAGCGCCGCGAACTCGAGGAACGGCTGCGGTCGGGCGACCTGCTCGGACTGGCCAGCACCAATGCCCTCGAGCTCGGGATCGACGTCGCCGGCCTCGACGCCGTCGTCACCGTGGGCTTTCCCGGCACGCGTGCCGCCTTGTGGCAGCAGTGGGGCCGGGCCGGTCGCGCCGGGGTCGACAGCGTCGGCGTGATGATCGCCCGCGACGACCCGCTCGACGCGTTCCTCGTGCACCATCCCGAGGCCGTGCTGGGCGCCCCCGTCGAGGCGACGGTCTTCGACCCCGAGAATCCCTATGTCCTCGGTCCGCATCTCGCGGCGGCCGCGCAGGAACTGCCGCTGACCGAGGCGGACTTCGGTCGGTTCGGCCCGCGCGCGGCCGAGGGTGTCGCCGCCCTCGAGGCGGCCGGAATGCTGCGACGCAGGCCTGCGGGCTGGTTCTGGACCAGTCGTGGAAGGGCCGCCGACCTGGCCGACATCCGTTCCGCGGGAGGGCATCCCGTCCAGATCGTCGAGGGGTCGACCGGGCGCCTCGTCGGGACCGTCGACGCCGCCTCGGCCGATGCCGAGGTGCACGAGGGCGCGATCTACGTCCATCGCGGCGAGGACCATGTCGTCGAGCACTACGACCCCGAACAGGGCACCGCCGTCGTCGCGAAGGCCAACGTCCACCACACCACGAGCGCCAAGACGGACACCGCGGTCACGATCATCAGCGAACGCCGACACGTCGACTGGGGCCCGACGACGGTGTCCTTCGGTGACGTCGAAGTGGTCAGCCAGGTCATCGGCTACCAGATCCGCGACCGCCACACCGGTCGTGTGATCGGTGAGGATCCCCTCGATCTGCCCGAGCGGACCCTGCCGACGGCGGCGGTCTGGTGGACTCTGGACACCGAGGTCGCGACGGCCCTGATGGACCCCGAACGGCTGCCCGGTGCGGCGCACGCCGCCGAGCATGCCGCCATCGGCATCCTGCCCTTGTTGGCGACCTGCGATCGCTGGGACATCGGTGGGCTCTCGACCGCTCACCACGTCGACACGGGACGACTGACGGTGTTCGTGCACGACGGGCACGCCGGCGGAGCGGGGTTCGCCGAACGAGGTTATGAACAGATGGCCGCCTGGCTGCGGATGACACGAGAGACGATCGCCGAATGCCGATGCCGGGACGGCTGTCCGTCCTGCGTGGTTTCACCCAAGTGTGGCAATGGAAATCACCCGTTGGACAAGGCCGGTGCCGTGCTGCTGCTCGACGCCGTCCTGGCCGCCGCACCGAGTTGAATCTCACTTCGGACCGGTCGCCGTTTCCCGCGGATCCGGGGGCGCAGGAATTGGCCATCGCAGCAAATTCGTGCAAGGTTAAAAAGGTTTTGTGCTGTCAATGAACCTTTGAGGGAGTGTCACCATGGCCACCGGCCTTGACCCCAAGATCGATCCACACCTCGATCCCGTACCCGAGCCACGAGGCGAGACCAGCCTCGACAGAGTGGTGTTCGGCATCGCCGCCGTCGTGTCGCTGGCCGTGGTCATCTGGGGGATCGTCGACCAGGCATCGCTGGCCACTCGCGCCACGGATGCCCAGTCCTGGGTGATCGAGTACACCGGCTGGCTCTTCGTGGTGTCCACGACCGGCTTCGTCGTGTTCGCGATCTGGCTGGCGGCCAGCCGCTACGGCAAGATCCCGCTCGGCAAGGACGGGGAACGCCCCGAGTTCCGGACGTCGTCGTGGATCGCGATGATGTTCAGCGCCGGCATGGGCATCGGCCTGATGTTCTGGGGCGTCGCCGAACCGCTGACCTTCTACCTGGCTCCTCCGCCGGGAACGGTCGAGGCCGGGACTGACGCGGCCGCCGAGGTCGCGATGGCGCAGACGCTGTTCCACTGGACTCTGCATCCATGGGCCATCTACGCCGTCGTGGGCCTGGCGATCGGCTACGGCACGTTCCGACTGGGCCGTCCCCAGTTGATCTCGGCCGCGTTCACCAAGGTGATCGGCCGCCGCCAGGCCGAAGGCCCGGTCGGCAAGGCCATCGACATCATGGCGATCTTCGCGACGCTGTTCGGTTCGGCCGCCTCACTGGGCCTGGGTGCCCTGCAGATCGGTGCCGGCATCCAGCACAACGGCTGGGTCGACTCGGTCGGCGAGATCCTGCTGGTCACGATCATCGTCGTCCTGACGATCCTGTTCATCCTCTCGGCGGTGTCCGGTGTCGAGAAGGGCATCCAGTGGCTGTCCAACATCAACATGGTGCTGGCCCTGGTGCTGGCCGCCTTCGTCTTCGTCGCCGGCCCGACGTTGATGATGCTGAACCTGATCCCGACGTCGGTCGCGGAGTACTGGCGGTTCCTGCCCGAGATGGTCGGCCGCACGAACGCCAGCGGCGCCGAGGTCGGCGAATGGCTGGGCGGTTGGACGATCTTCTACTGGGCCTGGTGGGTCTCGTGGACGCCGTTCGTCGGCATGTTCATCGCGCGCATCAGCCGCGGTCGTTCGATCCGCCAGTTCGTCACGGGCGTGCTGCTCGTTCCCAGCCTGGTGAGCTTGATCTGGTTCGTCATCTTCGGCGGCGCGGGCATCAACGAGGCGGACGCCATCTCCGGTGGCGAGTCCTCGGTGAACTCCAACTACGCGCTGTTCGACCTGTTGCAGGAGTATCCGCTGGCCTCGGTCACGACCGTGCTGGTGATGCTACTCGTCGGCATCTTCTTCGTGTCGGGCGCGGATGCGGCGTCGATGGTCATGGGCACGCTGTCGCAGCGCGGCTCGATCCACCCGAAGACCTGGGCGGTCATCTTCTGGGGCGCCCTGACCGGTGCCGTGGCGGCCATCATGTTGCTGATCGCCGATCCGGACGACCCCGTGGCGCTGCAGGGACTGCAGGCGCTGACGATCGTGGCGGCACTGCCGTTCCTGCTCGTGATGGTGCTGCTGTGCGTCGGCCTGTACCGCGACCTGCGCAACGACCCGATCATCCTGCGTGAGGACATGGGGGTGGCGCTCGTCGAGGAAGCCGTCGTCAGCGGTGTCGACAAGCACGGCGAGGACTTCGCGCTGGTCGTCGAGGAGGTCTCGCCGAACGGGACGTCGGGCGCGGCGGTCGAGGCAGAACCCGCGCGCGACTGATCGCCCGCACGACAGGCCCGGGCGGCCCCTCACCGGAGGTACCAGGTGGGGGCCGCCCGGGCCTTCTGCTCGGCGGCCCAGCGACCGATCGACCAACGATG
>CAYYQO010000121.1:4505-10094 GCA_964473845.1 uncultured Aeromicrobium sp. | reverse complement strand
CCGAGCAGGAACGTCTCGGTGTCCTTGTCGCCCTGGAAGCGGATCGTGACCTTCATGCCGGCCTCGACCAGGCCGTCGTCGGCCGGAACCTCGCCGACCTCGGCGCGACGCAGCCGGTCCTCGAGTTGACGGATCTGCGCGTCGGTCTTGCCCTGCTCCTCGCGGGCGGCGTGGTAGCCGCCGTTCTCCTTCAGGTCGCCCTCGTCTCGGGCGGCGGCGATCTTCTGCGTGATGTCGGGCAGAACCTCGTTCTTGAGGCGGTTGAGCTCGGCGACGAGTCGGTCGTAGGCCTCCTGGGTCACCCAGATGGTCTCGGTCTCGGTCGACATGGCTTTTCTCCTCACTACGTGCGACACCCCGGGACCTCCCGGGGTGAAATCACGAGTCTACCAGCATCATTGCTGTTCACAGGAGTCAAGACGAGCAGTCACGGCACGGCGCTCGGTGCGGATCTGGGCGACGACGCGAACCGGCGAACGGTCCGAGGCGGGAATGTCGACGGACTTCTCACCGACCGTCGCCTTGTCCTCGGCCTGCGCGAACACGCGGCACGTCAGAGCGACCGGCTCGTCCCGGAAGACCTCGAGATCGACCTTGGTGGTCTGATCATCGACGACCTCGTACGAGTGCACCCGAGCCTGGAACTCCGGCACGTCGGACCAGGCGGCCCACGCGGCCCACGCGACACCCAGGCTGATGCCGATCGTGGCGACGACGGGCCACAACCACTTCGGGGCCGGACGGCGGTGTCGGCCGTAGCGGGCGTCGAGGTCGGTCACGCCGTCCATTGTCTCAGGGCCGTGGAAGACTGGAGCACGTGGTCGAGAACGCCGAAGACAGCAAGCTGCGCCTCATGCACGTGCACGCACACCCTGACGACGAGTCGAGCAAGGGTGCCGCGTCCACGGCCAAGTACGTCGCCGAAGGGGTCGACGTCCATGTCGCCACGTGTACCGGCGGCGAACGCGGTTCGATCCTCAACCCGGCGTTCGAGCATCCCGGCATCATCGACAACCCCGAACTGATCGCCGACATCCGTCGCGACGAGATGGACAGGGCGCGCGAGATCCTGGGGATCAGTCAGGACTGGCTGGGCTTCGTCGACTCGGGCTGGCCCGAGGGAAATCCCAAGCCGCCGCTGCCCGAGGGGTGCTTCGCCCTCGTGCCGTTGGAGCAGGCCGCCGCGCCGCTCGTGCGGCTCATCCGTTCGTTCCGACCGCACGTCCTGACGACGTACGACGAGAACGGTGGCTACCCGCACCCCGATCACATCAAGTGCCACGAGATCAGCGTGTACGCCTTCGAGGCGGCCGCCGACCCCGAGCGCTACCCGGAATTGGGCGAACCGTGGCAGGTCAAGAAGCTGTACTACCACCACGGCTGGTCCCGCGCGCGGCTCGAGGCGATCAACACGGCGATGGAGCGGCACGGGCTCGAGTCGCCGTACACGGACTGGATCGAGAAGCGCGGCATCGATCCTGAGCAGGACAAGCGCATGACCACGCGGGTGCCCTGCGCCGAATACTTCGAGGTGCGCGACCAGGCGCTCATCGCCCACGCCACGCAGATCGATCCCGAGGGCTTCTGGTTCGCCGTCCCGCGCGAGGTCCAGGCCGAGGCCTGGCCCACCGAGGACTACGAACTGGTGACCTCGTTCGTGGACTCCGAGGTCCCCGAGGACGATCTGTTCGCCGGCCTGCGCTGATCGGTGTGCGGCTGGGCGATGCCGCAGCGAGGAGACGACGAGGAGTTCAACGTGACCGCCCCCCAGACCGGAGATGTGACGCCTCTGGTCGATGCCGTCCGCAGATCCTTGGCGGACCGCGATCTGAGCACGGCAGCGCTGGCCCTGGCCAGCGGCTCGGTCGAGCGGGTGTCCGCGGCCCTGGAACGCCTCAACCCCGCTCAGCGCGCGGTCGCTTTCCGACTGCTGACGAAGGATCAGGCGCTCGGGGTGTTCGAGGATTTCTCGCCGCGGTTGCAGGGCGATCTGATTCAGGCGCTCCAGGATGTCGAGGTCGCGGCGATCTTCGCCGATCTCGAGCCGGACGACCGGGTGTGGGTGCTCGATGAACTGCCCGCCTCGCTCGCGCCGCGGTTGTTGCTGGGTCTCTCGGAGAGGGAGCGCCAGTTCACCGCCGACGTCCTGGGGTATCCCCAGGGTTCGATCGGCCGTCGGATGAGCCCTGAGTACGTCTCGGTGCGTGACGACCACACGGTCGAGCAGGCCATGGCCAGGGTGCAAGCAGGCCTCGACGACGCCGAGACGATCTACACCCTGCCGGTGCTGGACGGAGGCCGCCGCGTCATCGGTGTCGTCAGTCTGCGCGCGCTGATGCGGGCCGAAGCGTCGGCAGTCGTGGGCGAGCTGATGCGTCCCGCCTTGACGGCGACGGCCCACGAGTCGGCCGAGACCGCCTCGCGCCGCTGCGCCGACCAGCGGCTGCTGGCGTTGCCCGTCGTCGACAGCGAATCTCGCCTGGTCGGCATCCTCACGATCGACGACGCGGTGCGCATCCTCGAACAGGAGGAGAGCGAGGACGTCGCTCGCCAAGGCGGCGTCGAGCCGCTGCGCCGGCCGTACCTGGCGGCCCCGATCCTGAGTCTGGTCAGTTCGCGGGTCGTGTGGCTGCTCGTGCTGGCTATCGGGGCGACGCTGACGGTCCAGGTGCTGTCGGCCTTCGAGGACACCCTTGAACAGGTCACCGTGCTGGCGCTGTTCGTGCCCCTGCTCATCGGGACCGGCGGCAACACCGGCAACCAGGCCGCCACGACCGTCACGAGAGCCCTGGCGTTGAACGACGTGGAGCCACGAGACATCTGGCGGGTGCTGACGCGTGAGTTCCGCGTCGGGCTGGCGCTGGGGCTCCTGCTCGGATCGGTCGGTGGAGGTCTGACCGCCCTCGTCTACGACGCGCGGATCGGGCTGGTCATCGGCGCGACCCTCGTCGCGGTGTGCATGATGGCGGCGACCATCGGTGGCGTGATGCCGTTGGTCGCGAGGACCATCGGGGTGGATCCGGCGGTCTTCTCCAATCCGTTCATCACGACGTTCGTCGACGCCGCGGGACTCATCGTCTATTTCCTGATCGCCCGGGTGGTGCTCGGCCTGTGATCGCGCTGGCTCACTCGCAGCCAGCCGTGAAGTTGCTGTCCTTGGGCTCGCGGATGTCCTTCGAGCCCAGATGGGACTCGATGTTCTGGGCCGACGTGCGCAACTGGTCGTGATCGCGTTCGGGTCGGAACAGGCCGGTGCGGACCAGGTGGCAGCGGTCGATGCCGTCGATCCCTGCCGAGAATGACAACCAGACGGGAACCGCCGGCCCGCCCCGGGGTTCGGTACTGGCGACGGTGAAGGTTCGCCGGAGGAACATGGGTTGATCGGCGGGGCTGCGGAAGGCCTGCACGACCTGGAGCGACAGGACGAGCCAGTCGTCACTTCGTTCGACATCCCAGGCGGACTTGATGATGCGGCCCGGGCGCGTGGGCCGGTTCGCAGGCTCCCACCGGTCGGTGAAGATCCACGAGACCGGCATGTTGCCGTAGTGACGTGCGGTCAGGGTGACGTCTCGGGCGAACTCGACCCGCGATCGCATGTCGATCGCCGCGAAGGTGTGGTCGACGGCATCGCGTTCGGTGACGATGGAGCCCTGATCCGCCGTTCCGGTGCGCTCGACCGCGTCGACCAACCAGCGAGCGAGGTGGCGCACATCGGCACGGGTGAATCCCTTCGGCGGATTCGGGGCATCTGCCGGGTCCGGGTTCGCTGGTGGTGACTTTGCGAGTTCCAGCAGTGCGGTGACCTCGGGAGTGGGCGGAGCCTGGCGGTCATCGTGGGCTCGGGCGCAGGCGGTCAGCGTGAGCAGCGCGCAGACAAGCGCGGGGATGAGTCGATGCATCCGGACAGCGTGGACGACATCGGCAGCCGGGTCGACAGGTTGTCCACAGGTGTCAGTGCTCATCGCTTACGCTCGAGACATCACCTGATCCGACAGCGAGGTAGTCAACGATGTGTTCTCCAGCTCCGTGCAAGCAGTGCGGCAAGACGACGTGGCGCGGTTGTGGCGAGCACATCGAGGAAGCTCGCGCGATGGTCCCGGCCGACCAATGGTGCGGTCACGTGCAGGACTAGGCTGCCCGGGTGACCACGTTGGATTTCGCGGTGCTTGCCGCGCAGGAGATCGACCCGGAGGGCAACCAGGCGATCGGTTGGCTCGCGGGGATCTTCACGATCATCCTCTTCATCGCCATCGCCCTGTTGCTGTGGTCGTTCGCCAAGATGGCCAAGAAGGCGCGTGAGCCCTGGCCCGGCGAAGATTCCGGCCCGGTTGACGGTGGCGAACCGCCCGCCTCATGACCGAGTTGCCGCAGCTGTGGCATGACTTCGTCGCGGCCCATCCTGAGCATGCCGATGCAGAACCGGTGGTCGAGCCCTTCGGTGATTCACCGGAGTTGGCCGACGAACTGCTTGGCTTGGTGCTGCACGGACCGAAGCGCGCGACGGCCGGAGCCGCCGACGACCTGGTTCCGGCGGTCGGCGACCTGTGGGTCGTCACGGACGGCCGAGGTGAGGCACGCGCGATCCTGCAGACCACGGACATCCGAGTCGGCCGGCTGGACTCGGTCGACGACGCCTTCGCGTACGACGAGGGGGAGGGCGACCGCAGTCGCGCCCACTGGCTGGACGCGCACCGTCGTTTCTTCCGCCGGATCCTGCCCGACGTCGAGGACATTGATGCGCTCGAGACCGCTTTCGAGCGATTCGTCGTCGTGTGGCCGACCGATGTTGCCGACCAGTGACCGAGCTTCGCACCGAGCGGCTGCTGTTGCGCCAGTGGCGTGAGTCCGACCGCGGTCCGTGGGCGGCCATGAACGCCGACTCCGAGGTGCGCGAGCACTTTCCGGGGCTGCTCACCCGCGCCGAATCGGATGAGTCGGTGGACCGGTTCGCCGCCGGCATCACTGAGCGCGGGTGGGGACTGTGGGCGCTCGAGGTGATCGAGACGGGTGAGTTCATCGGTTTCACCGGAATCCACCCCTGGTCGAGCGGCCCCGACGCCGAGACCGAGGTCGAGGTCGGGTGGCGGCTCGCCCGCCCGGCGTGGGGGCACGGCTACGCCACCGAGGCGGCCCGAGCAGCGATGGCCCACGGGTTCGACGTGCTCGGACTCGACGAGATCATTTCGGTCACGGCGGTCGGGAACACTCGCTCGCGCGCCGTCATGGAACGTCTCGGGATGACACGCGACCCGGGCGACGACTTCGACCATCCGCTGGTGCCGCCGGACAGCCCGCTGCGCCGTCACGTGCTGTACCGCTCGTCCCGATAGCGCCGAAGGTTTCAGTCACCAGGTGACTGAAATCTTCGGCACTGATCGGTGACGCTTCGCGCTTGCCTCAGCGACGCACCCGCACCGCTTTGCTCCGGGCGGCGTTGTAGCCCTGGAGGCCGGGCTTGCGGACCACGACTCGTACGGAAATCTTCTTGCCCCGGTCGGCGCGGCGCAGGACGTACTTGCGTTTGGTGCCGGTCTTGCCCTTGATCGCCTTGCCGTTGCGGTACCAGCGGTAGGTGTAGGTCTTGGGCTT
>CAYYQO010000121.1:0-4405 GCA_964473845.1 uncultured Aeromicrobium sp. | reverse complement strand
GGTGTCGGGGGCACCGAAGTGTTGGGATTGCCGTTGACCTTGGCCAGGATGATCCGGTCGGTCGTGTAACTCGTCCAGGCGAGCAGCTTTCCGTTGGCTGAGACCTGAGGGAGGCCCGGGGTGTCTCCGTAGTCGTCGGAGACGTCGCCCTGGTCGAACCACTGCTGGCCGAACTGGTCGCTGCTGCCCAATTGGTAGAGGCGGATGTTGCTGCTGACGAAGATGCCGCGGGCGTTCGTGAGCCACGAGAACTCGTCGCCGAGCGCGATGCCGTACTTGGTG
The DNA here is from genome assembly GCA_964473845.1 of uncultured Aeromicrobium sp. GTDB lineage: Bacteria > Actinomycetota > Actinomycetes > Propionibacteriales > Nocardioidaceae > Aeromicrobium. The sequence goes on along the minus strand of CAYYQO010000121.1, from coordinate 4,123 downwards.
ATCGGCGACAAGCCGGTGGTGTCGGTGAAACCGGTGCGCGCATCGGCCCACGAACTGACGGTCGCGTAGCGGACCTGGCTGTAGGCGACCTTCGAGCCGTCCGGTGAGATCTCGGCATCGACCGGTCCGGTCACGGCATAGGATCCCGCGCCGTTGTTGAGGAAGAGATGGCCCTTCGGGACGGCGATCCGGCGAACGACAGTGCCGTTCTGCTTGAGCAGGACGATGTCGTTGTCGCGGACGGTGGCGATCACGCCGGTGTTCGACATCGACGGTTCCCGGTAGGGCTTGGCAGACGTGCCGTCCCGGGTCACCGCAGTGGCCGAGGTGCCGTTGCCGCGGGCGACCCAGATGTTGTGGTTGCGGATGAAGACGATGCTCCCCGCAGATGACGGGGCGGATGCCGCCTCAGCCCGAGCGAGCGTGCCGGTGACACCCGGGGCCACCGAGAGGGCGGCGACGAGGAGTCCCGCCACGGCGAAGATCAGGGCACGGCGAAAGGACAGGCGAACGTGAATTGACGACAGCATTCGATCACCCTCTCGGTCGGGGCGCGCCCACGCATCCGCCCCGAGGAGGATTTCGATCGGCCGTGGGGATGAGGGTTCGAGTCTGGTGCGCATGCGACTCCCGAGAAGCCATGAGTTGTCCACAACGTCAGATGAGTGGGTTGTTGATCGACTGAACGGCTGCAGGCTGTGGTCCGAGCGACGGCGACTCCGCGTCGCCACGGGTCGAATCGGGGGATTCATGCGTAACCGGAACATGGGCCCAGCAGGAAGTCAGCATCGACTGGGAATCTTCGGCGCACTCGCTCTTGTGATCGTGGCGGTGATTGTTGTCTTCCCTGCGTCGGCCGAAGCTTCGGGTGCCTGCGGCGACCGATCGATGAACTCGACCAAGCGGTACTACGCGACGAAGGCCGGCGGGTTCCCTTCGCTGCGGGTTCCACAACCATCGGAAGAACAAGGGATTCGGCGTCAGGCACCTCGAGGCCCGGAAGCGCTACAACGTCTGGTACCAAGGCATGATCGGAGCAACGCTTGTGGCACCCGCGTCGATCTCGCGTGATGGAACGACCTTCGTCTATCGGACGAAGTACTTCACCGACGGCAATCCTGTGTATCGGTTCAAGTTCATTGTTCAGACCAAGAACATCGGTGGCACGAGACTCATGCGTGGTGTCATCACTGCCTACAAGGAGAAGAGGGGCTGATGGACAGGCGGGACCTCGTGTCTGAGTTCGGGACTCTGTGTGACCTACTGGTTGGGGTGCGGCGCGCCGATGACAACGGTCCGATCCTCACGATCGAGGACGTGTCAGTCGTGTCCACATCGTCCGACGTCATCGCCGGCCGTCTTCGCTATCGGGATGAACGTGCTCCGGGGCGCCCGACGCGAACGTCTGACTTCGACTACGAGGTCACTGAGTTGGCTGTCGATGGACCTGAGGATGCGGCCGACCTTCTACTCGTGAATCTTGAGGAGGACCTGCTCGCGGCTGACTGAGCTCACCAAGCCTCGCGCTCGAGTCTCGACCTCGGTGATGCGTCCGTCGGGTGGTCTTGTCCGTCCGTTTACGCTCGCGGATGCCGTATTGCACCGCAAGGAAGTACTACCTCAACGTCTGGCGACAAGCTCGATACAAGGACTACAACGTTCTCCACGTCGCGACCCATGGACCCCCGACCACATTCATCTCGGACGGGAGAAAGTCGGGCTCGATGAACTCGGGAACATGCTCGAAGGGGCGTGCCAAGGTCGGGTTGAGTTGGTCGAGGGCTTCGGCGGGGGTGCGGAAGTCGAGTCGTTTGCGGAAGCAGCGCTTCGCAGGGAACGGATCTTTCTACCTCTGGGTCGCTCGGGCGACCCCTTTGTACCAAGATCCCACCCCCCACGGCGAGCCACAGGCTCCCACCAGTTCGATACGCCGCTCGCTTTCGCTCGCGTGCTACTCGATCGCCGGGGAGACGGGGTCGCCAAGGCATCGTGTCTGGCCAGCGTGGGTAACGCAGCCGCAGGTAGCGTGAACGCGTGGCCAATCGTCTCGCTCAGTCCCAGTCTCCGTACCTGCGCCAGCACGCGGAGAACCCGGTCGACTGGTGGGAGTGGGGGTCCGGCGCCCTGGCCGAGGCCGAGCGGCTCGACCGGCCGATCCTGCTGAGCGTCGGCTACGCCGCGTGCCACTGGTGCCACGTCATGGCTCACGAGTCGTTCGAGGATCCAGCGGTCGCCGCGTACATGAACGAGCACTTCGTCAACATCAAGGTCGACCGCGAGGAGCGGCCGGACATCGATGCGGTCTATATGCGTGCCACCCAGGCGATGACGGGGCAGGGCGGCTGGCCGATGACGTGTGTGCTGACTCCCGCGGGCGAGCCGTTCTTCGCCGGCACGTACTTCCCGCCGGAGCCCACGGCCGGGAACCCGGCCTTCAGCCAGGTTCTGCAGGCGCTGGCCGATGCGTGGCAGAACCGGCGCGACGAGGTCATGACCTCAGCGGGCGAGGTCCGCCAGTTCCTGTCGACGAACGACGAGGTCGGCGGCGAGGCGTTGACCGCGACGGACCTGGACGGAGCGGCCGCGACCTTGCTGAAGCAGGCCGACGACGAGGCCGGTGGCTTCGGTGCCGCACCGAAGTTCCCGCCCTCGATGGTCCTGGAGTTCCTGCTGCGCCACGACGCGCGGACGGGCGACGAGCAGGTGTGGCGGACCGTGTGCCGCACCTTCGAGGCGATGGCGCGCGGCGGCATGTACGACCAGCTCGGCGGCGGCTTCGCCCGCTACAGCGTCGACCGCTACTGGCGGGTCCCGCACTTCGAGAAGATGCTCTACGACAACGCCCTGCTGCTGCGCGCCTACCTGCACTGGTGGCGGACACTGCGCGCCCGCGGCGAGGACACCGCGCTGGCCGAGCGGGTGTGCCACGAGACGGCCAACTTCATGCTGGCCGAACTGCGCACCGACGAGGGCGGTTTCGCCTCGGCGCTCGACGCCGACAGCCCCGACTCGACCGGCGCCGTCCACGAGGGCAGCTTCTACGTCTGGAATCCGCACCAGCTCATGAAGGCGGTCGGGACCGCAGACGCGGCGTGGGCCGTGCAACTGCTCGCGGTCACCGGGGCCGGGACCTTCGAACGGGGCTTCTCGACCCTGCAACTTCTCGCCGATCCCGACGACGCCGAGCGGTGGGAGCGGGTGCGGACTCAGCTGCGCGAAGTTCGCGACGAACGCACCCGGCCTGCGCGGGACGACAAGGTCGTCTCGGCGTGGAACGGCTACGCGATCACCGCACTGGCCGAGACCGGGATCCTGCTCGAGCGGCCCGAGTTGGTCGAGGCCGCCACCGCCACGGCGGACCTGCTGTGGGGCCTACACGTTCAGCCGGGTTTCGTGCGCACGTCACTGGGCGGAGTTCGCTCGGATCATGCCGCCGTGCTGGAGGACCACGGCGCCGTCATCGAGGCCTTCGTCGCCGTCCTCGGCGCGACCGGCGACGATCGCTGGCTCGCTCGTGCCGAACACGTGGCCGAACGGGTACTGGGTCATTTCGGTGCCGACGACGGTGGCTGGTACGACACGGCCGACGACACCGAGGCCCTGCTCGTCCGGCCGCGTGACGTGTCTGACAACGCGACTCCCTCGGGCACCTCGGCGCTGGCCCACGGCCTGCTCGCACTGGCCGCCGTGACAGGTGACCACACGGTGCGCGCCGCCGCGATTCGCTCGGTCGAGTCCGCGGCGACCGTCGGAACGGGCGCGCCGCGCTTCGCGGGGTGGACCCTCGCCGCAGCCGAGGCACTGCTCGACGGACCTGCCGAGGTGGCGGTCGTCGGCGAGGTCGGCGGGCCGATGCACCGTGCCGCCCTCGCGATGACTTCACCCGGAGCTGTCGTCATTGCTGCACAACCCGGCTCGACCGTTCCGCTGCTGGCCGACCGGTCCACGATCGACGGGATCTCGACCGCCTACGTGTGCCGCGACTTCGTGTGCGCCCTGCCCGTCACCGACCCTGCTGCCTTGACCGGCGCGACGTCGGAATGAACTAGGACGGCTGGCCGTACACCAGGAAGCTGACGCCGATGTAGTGGACGATGAACGCCGCGATCGTCAGCGCGTGGAA
>CAYYQO010000120.1:0-10121 GCA_964473845.1 uncultured Aeromicrobium sp. | reverse complement strand
CGATCAGGTAGCGGTCGCCGGTGAAGATGCAGAAGGTCCAGAACGCGCCCCGCTCCCGTTCGAGCAAGCGGCGGAACACCGTGAGCGCCTTCTCGTGGCCCCAGTCGGCGACCTTCGCCCGGTATCTGCGGCCGATGACGACGTTGGCGCCCTCACCCTGGCCGATCTCGTCGTCGATGACGCGCTGGACCATCGCGGCGTACTCGTCGTCGGAGGTCTCGAAACCACCGCGGTCGGCCAGGTCGATCGGGCCGTCGGGCAGCACGGCGAGCAGATCGTCCAGCGGTACGTCGAGGCTCGTCCGGGCCTCGATCACCGAGAGCGGCGTGCCGTCCTGGTGCGCCTCGAAGCCACGCTCGACGACCTGGGCGTAGGGCACCAGGACGAGGTGGTCCCAGGCCGGACCCGGTCCGTCACCCAGGGGCACGTCGGCCAGTTTCTCGACGTCGATCCGAGGCCCGCCGACGAGGGTGACCCGATCGGCTTCCCGGCCACGGATCAGGGCGAACGCAGGTTGGGTCAGCAGCTCGTCGAGGATCGTCTGCGTCATGGTTGTCTTCTTCCCGCGGTCGGACGAAACAACGCCCAGACCGCCATGAGGGGTCTGGGCGTGGGTACGTCGACAGTCCTCCTCAGCGGAGGGGCCACCAGGTGCTGGTCGTCGACATGGCGCCAGCGTACCGGGAAGCGGCCCGCCAGCCATGGCCGGACGGAACTTTCTACCTTAAGGTCGCCCCAGCGACATCTTTGTTCAAAGGTGCGTCCACCCTCCATCACGGGAGTCAGGCATGAGCAACGAACACCCGGACGACCTCCAGCGCCCGCCGGGTTGGGGTTCTGGAATGAACGGCAACCCCGTCGGGCGGTCCAGTTGGCCGGAGAACTCCGGCGCGGACTCGCATCCCGGCTGGCGACTGCTCGGTCTCGCCGTGTGCATCGGGTTGATCGTGGCGCTGATCGTGTACGCCACGGTCTGGTCCTGAGCCCGGCCCGCCCTTCCGCTGCCGCCTACCCGACGATCGCGGTGGTGAAGAGGCCGGTCAGACAGTGCACCCCGGACTCGTCATCGACGTAGACGTCCGCAGCGGCGACCATGGTTCGTCCCGGCCGACCCACCAGTCGGCCGACCGCGACGAGACGGTCCCCACGAGCCGGCGCCAGATTGTGGAACTGGCCCCCGGTCGTCGCCACGGCCTGACCCGGACGAGCCGCTGCAGCGGCGGCGGAGACCGCGGCGAAGTCGGCGAGCGTGGCGACGACGCCACCTTGGCAGGTCTGGCCATCGAAGGTCAGCGCACGCACGAGGGGCATCGAGATCACCGCGCGCTCAGGGTCGATCACGTCGATCTCCAGTCCCAGGAGCGAGGCCACGGGCATCTGCTCGACGGCCCGGCGTACCACGGGGGAATTGGTGTCCATACTCGAAACATATCATTGATACAGAACGTCCGTGGATACTGGAACCGTGCCACGACCGAGGGTTCGCGACGCAGCGCTCGCCGAACGACTGACCACCGCCGCCATCGCCGTGATCGAGGCCGACGGCCTGGAACTGGCCACGACCCGTCGCATCGCCGACGACGCCGGGACCAACATCGCGGCACTGAATCAACTCTTCGGCAGCAAGGACGGGCTGATCGACGCAGTGATCCTGCGGAGTTTTGACCTGTTGGCTTCGGAGGCCTTGGATGAATCCGGCGACGACCTCATGGCGATCGGTCGGGGATTCCGCGCCTTCGCCCGAACCCATCCGCATCTCACCGCAACGATGTTCGGACGACCGGTGAACGCGACCAGCGTGAACTCCGATGCCGGTGCCGGGGTGCGCAGGTGTCGCGATGTGCTGGAGACTGCGATCGCCGCACTGCCGGGGTGGTCACACGCCCCGCGCACGAAGGTCAGCCACGCCGCGCTCGGGTTCACGTCCCTGCTGGAAGGGCTCGCGCTCCGCGAGCGGGCCGGCATCCTGGCGCCAGAGGTCGCGACGCGCGACCGGATCTGGGACGATGCCGTCGCGACTCACGTCCGAGGCCTGGTCCCCTCCGGTCCATGAGCCTGACGCGGACTACTCGACCGTCGGCGGCGGCGTGATCGGTAGCGTCGTGTAGTCGCCGATGCCGATGACCCCACCGGGCTCGAACGTGACGATCTGCAGCCCGACGACGCGGCCCGCCTCGAAGGTGAGGACGGCGACCTGCGCATCGCGGCGCAACTTCGTGCCGAGCGAGAAGGCATACACGGCACCGCCGGTCGAGCCGATCGACAACTGGGTCGCCGTGCCGTTCGGACCTTCGGTACTGGTCGGTCCTACCTGACGGTGCAGGTGGCCGCTGATCGCGAGGTCGACGCAACCATCGGCGACGGTCTGCTTGGCCGAGGCAGAACTGTGCGTAACGAGCAGACTGACCTCGCCGTCCTCGCACGCCACCTCGGCGAGCGCCGCGCTCTGCTCGGTGATCGCCGCGATGTTGTCGCCCTCGTTGCCGTTGTAGCCGGCGGTCAGACCCGAACTACGGGGGTCGCTCTCGCCCAGCATCCGGATTCCCTCGACCTCGGTGGGTTCACCATCGAGCACCAGGAAGTCGTTCTTCTCCATCTCCTTCTTGATGTACCGGCCCGTGTCGTGGTTGCCGGCGACGGCCACGATCGGCAGGTCCGCGAAGGTCTCGCGCAGCGACTTGATGCTGAAGGCCTCCCACGAAGCACCGTTGGAGGTGTCGTCGCCGAGATCGAGCACCATCGACACACCCGCCGCGTTGCCGACCTCGCGCGCCACCGGATCCATGCCGATGTTGTCGTGCCGGTCCGTCACCACGAGCGCCGTGGTCTGGTTCGGCCCGGGAGCGCGCACCGCGATCCCCTCGGTCTTCGCCGCGAGTTCGGAGTAGAACTTCAATGACGCCTGATACGTGTCGAGGGCGCCCTGGACGATCGCCTTGCTGGTCGCGGTGGCGGCGCCTCGCGAGATCTCGACGCTGGCCAGCCGCGGCTCGTCGGGCAGTTCGGGGAACTCCTGCCGGATCGGCACCCACGAGGTCTCGCGCTTCGTGCTGGGGTCCGGCAGATAAACCATCAGCGCGCCGACCAGCACGACCGCCAGCCCACCGACCACCAAGGCCGAACGCGGCTCGGGCGGCCACATCTCGCGCAGTTCACGACGGCGACCGGCACCGATCGCCCACCACACCGAACCGGCGACGACCATCGTCATGACACCGACCGCGGCACCGCGCTTGAGTGCCGCCTTCGCCATCTCGGTGATCTCGGAGGACATCGCCGCGATCTCGCCCTCGGGCTGGCTGGCAATCGCGGCATCCTGCGCCAGGACACCGTCCAGCCCCGTCGCCGGACTGTCCCTCAGCACCACCTCGGCACCGATGTTCAAGGGGGCGCCGGTGGGCATGCGGAGCTCGGGCAACAGCGGGCCCGAGACGATCGTGACGTGCCCGTCGAACGTCGGGCGGGCGGTGGCGTTGTGGGCACCGATCGTGACCGCGCGTTCCGTGTCGAGGAAGGTCGCCAGGGCGACGGGCGCACCCGCGAGCAGCCCGGTCAGGACCAGGGCGAGCACACCCAGGACGCGCCTCAGCGTGGGCCTGCCCTTCACCGGCCCACCCGATCGAGCCAGCTCCGGCTCGTACCCACCGTCACGAGGCGCTGGGTGGCCCGGGTGAGCACGACGTAAAGAGTCCGCCAACCCGAGACCGCGTCGGCCACGATGCCGTCGGCGTCGACCAACACCACGGCGTCGAACTCCAGACCCTTCGTGTCGAGCGGGTTGAGGACGCGCAACCGGTCGTCGGGCACCACCACGGCGGCGACCTCGTCGAGGCGACCCGGCGAGGCGACGACCGCCACCGTGCCTTCGACCTGCGTGAGGAGTTCGGCTGCCTCGGCGGCGACACGATCGAGCAGATCGGCGGCCGGAACGATCTCGTGCCGGGGCTCGATGCCGGTGCGCCGAACCGCCTCGGCCAGGTCCGGTCGGTCCAGCCCGCGCACGGCGACGAGAGCCGCGAAGTCGTAGATCTCGGCCGAGTTCCGGTAGTTGGTGGAGAGCCGGAACCGGTGCACCGGCATGGTGCCCAACGCCTCGGCACGGGCGGCGATGGACTCCGCGGGATCGGGCCACGACGACTGGGCCTCGTCGCCGACGATCGTCCAACTGGCCATCCGGCCGCGACGACCCAGCATGCGCCACTGCATCGGCGAGAGGTCCTGCGCCTCGTCGATCAGCACGTGGGCGAAGCCGTCGTCGTCGATGCTGCCGGTGGCTTGGACGCGTTCCTCGCGGTCCTGGCGTTCCTGCTGCTCGAAACTCATCAACTGCTTCGGCGAGTGGTACTCGTCGTCGGACGGCGGCGGGGCCTCGCCGACCAGGTGCCGCAGTTCATCGATCAGCGGCACGTCCTCGATCGTCAACTCCTCGGGCCAGTCGCGGCGCAGAACCTGCTGCTCGAAGGACGTGAACAGATCGGACGCCACTTCGCCGAGCCTCGCGGGGATCGAGCGCCACAACCGGACCGGATCGAGTTCGGGCCACCACACGTCGAGGAACTCCTCGAACCGCTGATCGCCGTCGAGCTGCTCGACGAACGCCTCTTCACCGCGATCGAGGCCACGCTCGCCGGTGACGCGCTGCCACAGCGCCTCGACCAGGACTTCGCGGGCGACCGACCGGGTCGTGTTGGGCAGGCCGGCAGCCAGAACACGGCGGCGCAGCTTGGCCAGGTCGGAGGCCTCGAGCACCAACCGGTCGTCGCGGTAGAACAACTCGAAGCGCGACGGCGTCCCCGGTTGGGGCGCCCGGACGATCCGCGACAGCACCGCAGCCATCTGGGACCGACCGAGCAGCCCCGCGACCTCGGGCGTCGCATGCGCCGCGGCGCGAATGCCGTCGACGACCTCGCCGATCGAACGCAGCGTCACGCTGGTCTCGCCCAGGCTGGGGAGCACCCGCTCGATGTAGTTCATGAACACACCGGACGGGCCCACGACGAGCACGCCGCCGGCCTCGAACCGGCGCCGGTCGGTGTAGAGCAGATAGGCGGCGCGATGCAGCGCGACGACGGTCTTGCCGGTGCCCGGACCACCCCCGATGATCGTGGCGCCGCGGGCGGGTGCCCGGATCGCCTCGTCCTGCTCCTTCTGGATCGTCGCGACGACCGAGTGCATGGAGCTGTCGCGGGCACGGCTAAGGCTGGCCAGCAGCGCACCCTCGCCGATCACGACCATGTCCTCGGGGGCGGCGTCGGCATCGAGCAGTTCGTCCTCGATGCCGATGACCTGATCGCCGCGGCAGCGCAGCACACGGCGGCGCACGACGCCGGCCGGGTCCTGGGCGGTGGCCTGGTAGAAGACCGAGGCGGCCGGTGCGCGCCAGTCGATCAGGATGATCTCGCGGTCGGCGTCACGCACGCCGATGCGCCCGATGTACCGCGCGTCGCCGCCGTTCAGGTCGAGACGGCCGAAGACCAGTCCGTCGTGTGCTGCGTGCAGGGCGCTAAGCCGCCGCGATGCCTGGTAGACCATCGCATCGCGCTCGACCAGGCCGCCCTCGTGACCGATGTGACCGCGCGCCATCCCCTCGACGACGAGCGACTCGGCCACTTTCGTGGACTCCTCCAGCCGCTCGTAGACGGTGTCGACATACGCCTGCTCGTGCTGGAGCTCGCGTTCATCGGGGGCAGCGTTCGTCATCGACGTCCTTCAACTGGAATGGGCAACTCCCCATTCTAGGCGACGAATCCACCCCGTTCGACGATCGGACGCCGCTGCAGCCGCGTCAGGGAACCCAGACCGTGCGAGTCACCGACAACTCACCCCGATCCGTCGACCGGAGCGTTCCATCCACCGAGAACGACGCCTGAAGGCCGACCTGCACCGTCATGGCACCGAAGGCCGAGGGGACCGTGACGGCCGACATCGCACCGCTGAGGCGCATCGACCACGGAGGGGTTCCTGCCTACGAGACCTTGACCGATTTCTTGACGGTCTTTCCCGCTACTCCGTTCCCTCCGGAGTACACGATCGCGTAGGACTTCTTGCCCTTCTTCAGCCGCTTGACCTTGATCGTCGCCTTGCCATTCCTGAGCGTAACCGTCTTGAGTTTGCGAGCGCCCAGTTTGATTGTCACCTTGCCGGTGGGCGAAACCCCCGCGGCCTTGACCCTGATCGTGAACGTCGCAGACTTCTTCGCGCCCTTCGCCGCGACAGAGATCTTGGGCACGGCCGCCGCCACCTTCGCGACACTCACGACGTTCTTGACGACGTTCGTGTGGCCGGTCTTCACATAGGTCACCCGGACCGTGATCCGACGGCCCCGATCAGCGGGCTTCAAACGGTATGAGGTCCCGGTTGCCTTCGCGATGGCAGACCCGTTCCGCAGCCACCGAATCGACGTCTTGGTCCCGGCCGGGGCACGTGGGGTGACCCGCTGGACCTGGCCCACCCGACCCGTGCCCCTTACGGTCGGAGTTCCGGCCGGTGCCGACGCCTTCGGCTTCGGCGCAGGGGGCACCGGTGCAGCCGTCGTCGGAGCAGGGCGCGTCGGTGCAGCCGTCGTCGGAGCAGGGCGCGTCGGTGCAGCCGTCGTCGGAGCAGGGCGCGTCGGTGCAGCCGTCGAGGGAGCAGGCGGCGTCGGTTCGGGCCCTGGCGTCGAAGCAGTCACCGGCGCACTGACCGACGACGCCTGCGAGACCGTTCCAAAGCCCGACCTCGTCCCTGTCACTACTGCATGGAGCGTGTGTCCGACGTCGGCGGAGGTCACCGTGTACGAGGGCCGGTTCGCCCCGACGATGATGGTCTCGACGTTCCCCCTCGTCCGATACCACTGGTACGACAACTCAACCGGGCTTGGCGACCAGGCTCCCGTTCCCACGAGCAACTCGCTGCCCACCGTCGGGGTGCCGCTGAGCGTGACCGCCCCCGGCGTGATCACGCTCGTCCCGCAATTGCGCAGGCAGGCCAGCTCGGCATCGACCCTCGTCGTCTGGAGCTGCGACACGGTCACGACATCCGCCGCTGCCAAGGTCGCCTTGTCGTTGTAGTACTCCGAGACCAGATCGCCCGACTCGTCGTTGAACCGGACCTTGTACGTGCCCGCCTTGAGACCCGTGACGGCGTATGCGCCGGTCGTGGGGTTCACCGGCTCCCACCGGGTCTCGTCCCACCCTCCACCGTGGGCCTCGAACACGGAGACCCACACGTCCTGTGGCGCACCCTTCACCGTCGCGACGGTTCCTGCGATCGTGCCGACCGTCTCATCTACGGCGAGGCGGCCGTCGATGTTCGAGATGGTCTGTCCTTCCACCAGGGTGAGGCGGTCAGCCGTTTCGATCGACCCGGCGTTGTCATAGAACTCATCGACGTACTCCGGCGTGTAGGTCTTGAACTCGACCGCATACTCGCCGGGCAGAAGGCTCCGACTGCTCCACGAACCGTCGGGAGCGACGTCCTGCCACCGATAGGTGTCCCAGTCGCCGAAATCGGGGTCGAGCTTCCACAGCCGGACATAGCCCTCGACGGCTCCACCAGATTCACTTCGCATGGTTCCGGAGATCGTTCCGAACGCCGGGTCCGGGTCGAGGTCTGCGTCAACGCCCTGGCGCGTCCCACCAGCGGTGACCACGACCGGCGTGGCATCGGTTGCTCGTGTGACGTCGTCGAAGTACTCGGAGAGAAGCCCCTCCCAACCACCGAAGAACTTCACGGTGTACGTGCCTGGCTGAAGGCCCCGCAGTGCGTACCTGCCCGTGTCGTTGTCGGGGTAGACCTCTCGGACGGGGTCCGGCTCGTCGGCGCGGAACACCTGAACCGCGACCTCGTTCGCCTGTGCCCCGGCCGGGACAGTCACCGTTCCAGAGATGCCACCTCGTGCCGGATTGTCCGCCAACACGGCGTCGACGTCAGCGATCGCCGCCCGCCGCGCCACGACGATGTCATCGGCGTCCTGGAGCGTGTCCTTGCCGTTGTAGTACTGCGACAAGTACGTGCCGCTCTGGGGCAGGAATCCCACCCGATACGTCCCCGGGGCCAACCCGCTCAGGCGGTATGTCCCGTACTCATCCATGTCGTCGGTGTAACCCTCCGCGGCCGCCTCCCACTGCTGGGTCTGGGCATCGAAGCGGTACGCCCGGACTCGCGAGTAGACGTGAGCCCCACCGGCATCCGTCACCTCGCCGGCAATGCTTGCTCCGTGGCTCAGGACAAGATTGACGCCCGTGCGTGACGCCCCGGCAATCGTGAAAGAGCCGGCATCCGCCAGCGTGTCGGCGCTCTCCCAGAACTGTCCTGCATACGGACCGTCGGATCGCGCTTCGACGGTGTACTGGCCATCCGGCACGTTGGCGAAGCGGTACCTGCCGTCTCCATCGGTCCATTCAGTGTCGACCAACTCCCAAGGTCCGGCGGTCGAACTTCGAGCCCACAGGCGAACTTCACCGCCGTAGTAGCCTGCGTCAGCCGTCGTCACGCGCCCCGTGACCGACGCGCCCAGCGCCAGGGTGACGTTGATCCCCGTCTTGGCCTCGCCGGCCGCCAGCTCGACGCGGTCGCCGCTGTGCCGGGTCGGTTTGCCTGCGTAGTACTGCGTCGCGACGGATCTGTCGAGGTGCTGGAACCGCAGCGTGTAGTTCCCATCGGGGAGCCCTGACGCCTGGTAGTTACCGTTCGAGGCCGGACGGCCCGACGTCAGCGCCGTCCCGGTGCCGTCCCGGAACACCGACACCTCCACCTGTGTGGCCGCGACGCCCGACGGCACCGTGACCTTGCCGGCAATCGACGCAGCTCGGACCAAGTCGGCGTCAATACCCGTGATCGACTCGCCCAAGCTCACGGCGACCGTCGTGGCCGTGTCCTGGGTGAAGGCGTCGTCGTAGTACTCACGGGCCACTTGTTCGCTGCCCCCGAACTCCAGCAGGTACTCTCCCGCTCGCAGACCCTGGACCTGGTACGGACCGTTGCCATCAAGCCACGCGTAGTTCTCCCAGCTCCAGGACTCCCACTCCTCCTGCCATCGGTATGCGGTCACCTGGACATAGGTGTCCCCGACGCCCGTCGGTACCGAAAGTGTTCCGCCGATCGAACCGCCAACGGCCAACTCGGCGTCCACCCCGGTCGTTCCGCCTTCGGCCACGGTGACATTTCGAGCACCCCACAAGCTCTCTGCATCGTCGTAGAACTCCGACAGCAATCGGCCCCGACTGGAGAAATAGACCTTGTACTCGACATTCGATTCCACGCCGTCGATCACATAGGCCCCGGTCTCGGGATCGACGGGGACCGACTTCTCGTAGCGCCAGTTCTCCCAGCCATCCCAGGCGTAGAGCTCGACATCGACATCCCCGACAGCACCGCCGTCGGAGGCCGAGACCGTACCCGAGATCGACGTTCCCAGCGCAAGTTCGGCATCGATCCCGGTGACCGGCCCGTCACCCGACGTCGCGACGATCTGGGCATCCTCGATGGCCTGCACGTCGTCGTAGAACTCCGACAGCAGCCGACCCTGCGACGAGAAGAAGATCTTGTACTCCGTGCCGGCTTCCAGTTCCTCGATCGCGTACTCGCCCGATCCGGAGTCCACCTCGGCGGCCGCGGACCAGTTCCATGCCAGGCCGTCCTCATCCCAGACCCACGCCTCGGCCCGGACGAAGTCGACGTCTCCACCATCGGCAGCGGTGACGGTGCCCGAGATCGAAATGTCGCTCGCCATGGCAGGCGATGCAAACCCGAGAGCACCGGCGACCAGCGCCAACACCACGACGGGGATGAGCAGGAGACGACGCAGCAGCATGTGAAGACCTCGCGAGAGCCGGAATGAAGCGCTCACATCGTATGAGCACCCCGGCCTCCGCATGCCGCAATCATGTCCTCGAAACAGTGGACAGAAATCTCACGGGAATCCCGCAGGATCCATCATCTTTTCAACGGCGCGTATCAGCGCGCGCTCAGAGTGCTCTTGGGCGGTGTCAGTCCGGGTCTGACACCGCGCCATGCGGGTGCCGACCGCCGACGGGGGTCGGCCGGCACCCGCAGGTGCGTCCACTGGCCGGTCCGGTTGTGGGAGACCAGGGCTGGCCCGCGGCAGCGGCGCCCATCCCGCGGGGAGGCGCCGCTGCCGT
>CAYYQO010000119.1:0-10184 GCA_964473845.1 uncultured Aeromicrobium sp. | reverse complement strand
GCCGTTCACGCTGGTAGCCCCGACGGGATTCGAACCCGCGCTACCGCCTTGAGAGGGCGGCGTGCTAGGCCGCTACACAACGGGGCCAGCGGTGAGAAACGCTACCAGAACATGTCCGGTGCGTCCTCGCTGGGGTACTAGGACTCGAACCTAGAATGGCGGTACCAGAAACCGCTGTGTTGCCAATTACACCATACCCCATGGGGGTATCGGATCACTGCCTCTCGGCGGCGTTCCGAACCAAGCGATCACTTTACCGGACTCACCTGCGACTGCCCAAACCGGGGCGATGTGATCTCGCCACCTGCCTCACGCCTCAGGCGACGGCAGCGTCGAGACGGGCCAGCGAGACCGCTCGGCCCAGCAGTTCCATCGACTCGAACAGCGGGGGCGAGACGCGCTTGCCGGTGACGGCCACGCGCACGGGACCGAAGGCCAGCCGCGGCTTGAGGCCACGCTCCTCGATGAGGGACTGGCGCAAGGCCGCCTCGATGGCCTCGGTCGTCCACTCCCCCAGGCCGTCGAGCGCCGTGCGGGCGGCCCTGACGACCTCGAGGCCTGCCTCGTTCAACTGCTTGGCCGCATCGTCGGGATCGACCGTAAAGTCGTCGCCGGCGAACAGGAAGGCCAGCATGTCGGCCGCCTCGGTCAACAGGTTGCTGCGCTCCTGCACCAGCGGCGCCGCCTGGGTGACCAGTCCGGCGTCCACACCGTCGGGCAAGTAGGACAGGAGCCGCTGCACGAAGTCCTGCGGCGACAACAGGCGCACGTGGTCGCCGTTGATCGCCTCGCACTTCTTGAGGTCGAACCGGGCCGGGTTCGGATTGACCCGCTCGACCTCGAACGCCTTGACCATCTCGGGGAGCGTGAAGATGTCGCGGTCCTCGGCGATCGACCAACCCAGCAGCGCCAGGTAGTTCAACAGGCCCTCGGGCAGGAACCCCTGGTCGCGATAGGCCAGCAGGTTCGACTCAGGGTCGCGCTTGGACAGCTTCTTGTTGCCCGAGCCCATGACGTACGGCAGATGGCCGAAACGCGGCGTGAACCCGCTGCCCACACCGATCTGGGCGAACGCCTCGTACAACGCCATCTGACGCGGGGTGGACGAAAGGATGTCCTCGCCGCGCAGCACGTGCGTGATGCCCATGAGCGCATCGTCCGTCGGGTTGGTCAGCGTGTAGAGCGGCTGGCCGTTCGCGCGGACGATCACGAAGTCCTGGACGTTCTCGGAGCCGAACGTGATCTCGCCACGCACCAAGTCGTCGAACGTCCAGTCACGCTGCGGCATCTTGAATCGGATGACCGGCTGGCGACCCTCGGCCTCGAACGCAGCCTGCTGCTCGGGCGTGAGGTCACGGTGCAGTCCGTCGTAGCCGCTCGGGCGGCCCTCGGCGCGCGCCTTCTCGCGACGCTCCTCGAGCTCCTCGGCCGAGTCGTACGCCTTGTAGGCGAAGCCCGCGTCGAGCAACCGCTGGGCGACGTCGGCGTAGACGTCCATCCGCTGGCTCTGGCGATAGGGACCGTTGTCGCCACCGACCTCGACGCCCTCGTCCCAGTCCAGGCCCAGCCACCGCATGACGTCGATCAGCAGGTCGTACGACTCCTGGCTGTCACGGCTGGCATCCGTGTCCTCGATGCGGAACACGAAACGGCCACCGTGGTGCCGCGCGAACGCCCAACTGAACAGCGCCGTGCGCGCCATCCCGACGTGCGGGTTCCCGGTCGGTGACGGGCAGAAGCGCGCCACGACATCACTGCCGGTCGCCTCGGTCCATCGGGTCGTCTCATTGCTCATCGTCCACCACCGAGTTCGTCAGGGTGCCCAGTCCGTCGATCGTCACGGCCACGTGGTCGCCGGGGACCATCGGGCCGACGCCATCGGGGGTTCCGGTGAGGATCACGTCGCCGGGCAACAGGGTCATGAAGCTGGTCACGTACTGCAGGATCGTGGGCACGTCGAAGACCATGTCCGAGGTGCGGCCGTCCTGCTTCGTCTCGCCGTTCAGCGTCGTACGCACGCGCACGTCGGACGGGTCGAAGTCGGTCTCGATCCACGGGCCCAGCGGGCAGAACGTGTCGAAGCCCTTCGCCCGCGCCCATTGGCCGTCCGTGGCCTGCAGGTCACGCGCGGTCACGTCGTTGGCGATCGTGTAGCCGTAGATCACCTTCGGGGCGTCCTCGGCCGTCAGATTGCGACAGATCCGGCCGATCACGATCGCGAGCTCGCCCTCGAAGTGGACGTTCTGCGACTGCTTCGGGTAGAAGATCGGCTCGCCCGGTCCGATCACCGACGTGTTCGGCTTGAGGAAGATCAACGGCTCGGTCGGCACCTCGCCGCCCATCTCGGCCGCGTGCGCCACGTAGTTCTTGCCCACGCAGACGACTTTGCTGCGCGGGATGACCGGAGCCAGCAGACGCACGTCTTCCAACGGAATCTTCTGTCCGGTCAACTCCAACGGAGCGTAGAGGGGGTCACCCTTGAGAGGGGCGATGATCGGTGTGTCGCCATCGGCACCGACGACCCCGTACTGCGGGTCGTCGTCGCCGGCGAATCGGGCCACGCGCATGACCCCCACACTAGCGAGGTGCGGCGACGTCCTCGGCGGCGAGGAGTCGCACGACGCCCGCACCCGCGACCTGGCCCGCAGCCGCGGCTGCCAGCAGCGACGCCATCGGCATGGGCAACTGCTCGACATGGGCCAGGTCACCGGCGGCGAACACGCGCGGATTGCTGGTCTGGGCCAGGACGTCGACGCGAACGCATCCCGACTCGAGCGTCGTGAGACCCACCTGTTCGGCGAATGGTGCGGACTGCCTGAAGGCGGGGTGCAGGAACAGACCTCCGACATCGACCGGATCGGCCGACGCGCGGTGCAGGCGCAACCCGTCCCCGGTGCGCTCGATCCGCGCCACCTCACCATCACCGAGCGTGATGACCTCCGAGCCGATCGGGTCGAGCATCGCGACCATCATCGGCACGTGCGGACCGTCGCCCAGCAGGCCGATCGGCCGTCCCGCCAACTCGTGCCCGTGGCAGAAGGGGCACGACGCCACTTCCTTGCCCCAGACCTCGGCCAGCCCCGGAATGTCGGGCAGGTCGTCGACCAGTCCGGTCGCGAGCACGAGCGTGCGTGCCTCCACCTTCTGTCCGTCGACGTCGGCGACGAACCCCTCGGGCACCTCTCGGACCGACTGGACCTGGGCATCTCGAAGTTCGACCGTCGCGTACTCGGCCAGGTCTTCTCGCGCGAGGCGGCGAATCTCGGCCGGGGCGCGCCCGTCGTGCGTCGCGAAGTTGTGGGCGTGCTCGACCGTGGCGTTGCGATACCGGCCCGAGTCCACGAGCAGCGCCGTGCGGTGCATACGGCCGATCGTCAGTGCGGCCTGCAGTCCCGCCGGTCCGCCGCCGATCACGAGTGCGTCGTACATGAAATCTCCTCATCGAATGGAATAACGACACGATCGTGCGACTTAAGGTCAACATGAAGTCAAATGGTCAGTCGATCGGAGACGTCGCGGCACGATTCGGGCTCGAGACGCACGTCCTGCGGCACTGGGAGGACATGGGTCTGCTGCGTCCCGAGCGCGACGGCGCCGGCCGGCGCCGGTTCCACGACGGCGACCTCGTGCGGATCGCGGTCATCCTGCGCAGCAAGGTGGCGGGCATGTCGCTGGACCAGATCGCGGTGCTCCTCGACGAGGAGGCTCCGTCGCGCCATCAGGTGCTCGAAGCCCACATCGCCGACCTCGACCGCCGCATGCGCGAGATGGAGCACTCCCGCGCCATGACCGAGCACGCGTTGCGGTGTCGCTCACACGACATCACCGAGTGCCCGCGCTTCCGGTCGATGCTGACCGACTTGATCAGTGGACAGGCCCGCTGGGACGCGACCCTGGCGCACCAAGGGTGAACGCATCTTCGTACAAAGATGTCGCTCTGACGACCCGAAGGTAGAAAGATCCGTCTCTGCGTCAGCCGATCACGCGGAGCCGTAGCGGCGCTGGCGGTGCGCGTACTCCTCGACCGCGGCCCACAGCGCCCGACGGTCGACGTCGGGCCAGGCGATGTCACTGAAGACGAGTTCGGCGTACGCCGACTGCCACGGCAAGAAGTTGCTGGTGCGCTGCTCCCCCGACGTGCGCCAGAACAGGTCGACATCGGGCATCCACGGTTCGTCCAGGTACCGCGCGAACGTGGCCTCGGTGATCTTGTCGGGATTGACCCGACCGTCGCGGACGTCGCGGGCCAATGCGGCGGCGGCATCGGCGATCTCTGCCCGGCCGCCGTAGTTGACGCACATCGTCAGAGTGCACACCGTGTTGTTGCGAGTGAGTTCCTCGGCGATCTCGAGCTCGCGGATCACGCTGCGCCACAGGCGAGGTCGGCGCCCGGCCCAGCGGACCCGGACGCCCAACTCGTGCATCTCGTCACGACGGCGGCGGATCACGTCGCGGTTGAAGCCCATCAGGAACTTCACCTCGTCCGGTGAGCGCTTCCAGTTCTCGGTGCTGAACGCGTAGGCGCTGACCGCCTTGACCCCGATCTCGATGGCGCCCTCGACGACGTCGAACAGCGCCGCCTCACCGGCTTCGTGACCCTTTGTGCGGGGGAGCCCGCGCTCCTGGGCCCAGCGACCATTGCCGTCCATCACGATCGCGACGTGCTGGGGCACCTGCGCGGGGTCGAGGACAGGAGCCGTGGCCCCGGACGGATGCGGGGTGGGCGGGCGGGGTGAGTTCATTCAGCGATCCACATGGGCCAGGGAGCGCAGGCCGCGCTCGAGGTGCCAGGACAGGTAGTTGGCGACGATGCCGCCAGCTTCGCGGCGGGCCCGGTCGTCGGCCAGGGCCACGGCAGGCCAGTCCCCCGCCAGCAGCGCCGCCAGCAGCGCGACGGTCGTGGGCGACGGGACGGACGAGCCGGGTACGCGGCACCCATCGCACAACATGCCGCCGGAGCCGGCGTGGAAGTGCCGGTGCGGCCCTTCGAGGCCACAGCGCGCGCACCCGTCGAATGACGGGGCATAACCGGCGATCGCCAGCGACCGCAGTTGGAACGAGTCGAGCAGCACACCGGGCGGTTGACGATGCTCGGTCAACGCGCGCAACGCCCCGACCAGCAGGTGGTACTGGGGCACGGACGGTTCGGCCGTGTCGGAGACGAGCCGCTCAGCCGTCTCGAGCATCGCGGTGCCAGCCGTGTAGTCGGCGTAGTCGGCCCCCAGGTGAGAGGCGAACGGATCGATCGTGACCACCTGGGCGACGATGTCGAGCGTGCGCCCCTCGACGAACTGGACGTCGACGTGCATAAACGGTTCGAGCCGGCCGCCGAAGCGACTGGAGGTCTTGCGCACCCCACGGCCGACGGCCCGGATCACGCCGCGGCCGCGCGTGAGCAACGTGACGATGCGGTCGGCCTCGCCCAGTTTCTGGGTGCGCAGGACGACACCGGTGTCGCGATAGGTGCCCACCCGTCCATTCTGCCTCAGCCCGGTGACGTTCCGGCCCTGCCGCTCCGGCGGCGCTCGGCGGGTTGACGGATTCCCCGGTTACGTCGGTTTCTTGTCACTTCGCGTGGGTTGCAACCCACGTCAAGTGACAGGGAACCACGCTCGGTCACGGTGGCGAAGTCCAGCGGACAGCAACCGGTGGCTGGACGTCTTCCGGGCCAAGTGGGCGCGGCCAAGTTCTCCAGTATTCCGCGCAGCAAGCAATCAGGTCCCACTGACCGTGGTTTCCCCTCACTGAGCGTGGATCGAAACCCATGCGCAGTGACGGAAAACCCACTGAACCGGGGAATCAGCCACCCGGCCCACGGGCGTCCACTCAGCCGAAGTCGACGCCCTGCGCCAGGGGGAGTTCGGTCGAGTAGTTGATCGTGTTGGTCGTGCGCCGCATGTAGTTGCGCCACGCGTCCGAGCCGGACTCGCGGCCGCCACCGGTGTCCTTCTCTCCGCCGAAGGCACCGCCGATCTCGGCACCCGAGGTCCCGATGTTGACGTTCGCGATGCCGCAGTCCGATCCGGTCGCCGAGACGAACAGCTCGGCCTCGCGGACGTCCGTCGTGAAGATCGCACTGGACAAGCCCTGGTCGACGGCATTGTGCAGGGCGATCGCCTCGTCGAAGTCCCGGTACGTCAGCACGTACAACAGGGGCGCGAAGGTCTCGGCCTTCACGATCTCGGTCTGGTCGGGCATGTCGACGATCGCGGGATGGACGTAGTGACCCCCCTCGACGCCGGGTGCTGCTCCCCCACCGGTCAGCACGGTGCCCCCGTCCGACCGTGCCTGGTCGATCGCCTTGTCGAACGCCGCTGCCGCCGAGGCGTCTATCAGCGGGCCCACGAGCGTCGACTCGTCGAGGGGCGAACCGATCGGCAGCGTCTCGTAGGCGGCGACCAATCGCTGGACCAGCTCGTCCTTGACGGATTCGTGCACGATGATCCGCCGCAGCGAGGTGCACCGCTGTCCCGCCGTGCCGACCGCCGAGAAGACGATCCCGCGAACCGTCAGATCCAGGTCGGCGCTGGGCGCGATGATCGCCGCGTTGTTCCCCCCGAGCTCCAGCAGCGTACGACCCAACCGGGCCGCCACGCGCGGAGCCACCTGCTTGCCCATCCGGGTGGATCCGGTCGCCGAGATCAGCGGCACACGCGGATCGTCGACCAGGGCTTCGCCCGCTTCACGTGCTCCCACAACCACCTGAAGCAGGCCTTCCGGCGCGCCGGACCGCCGAGCCGCCTCGCCGGCCAACGCCTGACACGCCAGCGCCGTCAGCATCGTCTTCTCTGACGGCTTCCACACGACGCTGTCGCCACACACGAACGCCAGTGCGGCATTCCAGGACCACACCGCCACCGGGAAGTTGAAGGCGCTGATGACCCCCACGACACCCAGCGGGTGCCACTGCTCCATCATCCGGTGCCCCGGTCGCTCGCTGGCGATCGTCAGTCCGTGCAACTGGCGCGACAGCCCCACCGCCAGATCACAGATGTCGATCATCTCCTGGACCTCGCCCCGGCCCTCCGAGACGATCTTCCCGGCCTCGATCGACACCAGCGTGCCCAGATCATCCTTGTGCTCGCGCAGCAACTCACCGAGTTCGCGTACGAACGCACCGCGAACCGGTGCCGGGACGGTGCGCCACTGCTCGAACGCTGCGTGCGCGCGACCGATCGCCGAGCTGACGGAGTCCGCCGTGTCGGCCTTGAGACGGCCCAGCTCCGAGCCGTCGATCGGCGTGCGGCACACCAGCTCGCCCTCGGCGGTGAAGGGCAGCGACGCCCCGATCCGTTCGAAGACCCTCGTGACGTCGTCCCTCATGCATCGACCCTTCCGTGGTCCTCGAACAACTGGCCCGACTTCGTGCCCAGCAGGTCGTCCAGTCGGACGTCCTCCTGACGCACGAAGCCCGTGCCCGGCAACGTGCCCGCGGCGACCAGCTCGACCATCGAGACCGCACTGGCCGCCGTCGTCCAGCTGATCGCTCGCCACGTCTGGCCGTCGATCTCGATCGGCCGGTAGGCCCGGACGTGGTTGTGCCGGAACGGCTGGCCGTCGCGGACACCCTCGACCGCGGCATGCAGGTAGACGACGTCGTCGTTCACGGGCGGCTTCGCGTCGACCAGCATCCTGCCGACCAGTTCGCGTTCGTCGCGCAGGTTGAGTTCGTCGAACAGGAAGTGCATCTGGCGGAAGTGACCGGGATATCGCAACGTCTTGTAGTCGAGGCGCTGGACGCGACCCTCGTACGTCTCGCACATCGTTCCCAGACCGCCGGACGTGAGTGCAGCCTCCAATTCGATGCCACCGATGAAGACGCGCTCCTTCTCCGCCATGGGTGGGACCGTGCGGCGCTGCCCCGAACGCAGCACCTCGCAGTCGTTGAGGTACTCGTTCACCACTCCCTCGGCCGACCAGTTGAAGGCGTAGCCGAGCAGGCCGGTGGGGTTCTGCGGCAGTGCGCCGACCTTGAGCTCGATGCTGCGAATCGAGTCGAAGTCTGCGGCCAGGCTGGCCCCGACGATGCCGATCAGCCCGGGAGCCAGGCCGCACTGCGGGACGAAGACGTTGTCCGGCCGGTCCTTGGCCAGTTCGATCACGCGCTGGGTCGTCGGCACGTCCTCGGTCAGGTCGAAGTAGTGCACACTCTGGTCGTATGCGGCCTCGGCCACGGCGATGTTCAGGTGGTAGGGCAGGCACGACACCACGGCATCGACGCCGTCGAGCGCAGTACGCAGGGCCGTCGCATCGCTCACGTCGAGCGTTCGCGTCTGCAGCCCCAGTCCCTCACGCTCTCGCGAGTCGAATCCCACGACCGTGAATCCCGCGCGTGCCAGCAAGTGCGCGACCAGCTCCCCGACTTTGCCGAGCCCGAACACGGCGACGCTCTGGATCATCACCATCCCATCGTCTGCCTGATGCGGCAGACTGTCCACCGTAAGTTCTTCTTATGGTCTGGAAGGAGCGACACGGTGAAGGACCTGCCTGATCCGACGCGGCTGCGGTTGCTCGTCGATGTCGCTCATCACGGCTCGATCGCGGGAGCCGCCCGAGCCAATGCGATCACCGCATCGGCGGTGTCGCAGCAGCTGACCACACTCGAGCGCGAGTGCGGAGTGCCCCTGCTCGAGCGACTCCCCCGCGGCGTCGCCCTCACCGCTGCCGGCGAAGTGCTGGCAGAACGCGGCCGCTCCCTCGTCCGGCTGCTCGAGGCCGCTCGCGGAGACGTCGACGGTTTCGACGATCACCTCGTGGGACGTGTACGCATCGGGACGATCGCCTCAGCCGCCCAGGCACTGGTGCTTCCCGCCCTGGAACGGCTGGCTGCAAACCATGCCCGGATCGACGTCACCGTGACGGTCGCCGAACCGCAGACGAGCCTCGCGTCCCTGCACGAGGGTCGCATCGACCTAGCCCTGGTCGACGTGTACGAACACGCCCCGATGGCGATCCCGCCGCGCGTCAGCGCCACCACCGTGCACCGTGAACCGCTCGTGCTGATCGGTCGTGACCCGTTCCCCGACGGGGTCGAGCTGGCCGACTTGGCCGACGAGCGCTGGGTCATGCCGCCCGCCGAAGCGGCCTGCGGCCAGGCGGTGCGCTACGCGTGCCGGCAAGCCGGATTCGAGCCGCACGTGCGCTGGGAGACCGACGACCTGCAACTGCTGTCGAACGCCGTGGCCGCCGGCCAGGGGGTCACCCTGTTGCCGCGGCTGGCGATCGACGTCGACCGGCCCGGACTGCACACCGCCGTTCCCGACGGGGTGAGTCTGGGCCGCGACATCCGAGCCGTCGTGCGCGCCGGCGAGCGGGATCGCCCGCTGCTGCGCGCCGTCACGGAGGCACTGCAGTCGACCTGATCTCAATACGCCTGCTCGATCGGCGAGTGCCCGGCGATCGAGTAACTCGTGGAGTATCGAGATCCGGTCCGTCAGGCGCCGGGGATCGTCGTGGCCTCGGCCCGGTTGGCGGCACAGACGACGGCGCGCAGGCTGGCGGTCACGATGTTCTCGTGGATGCCGATGCCCCACACGACCTCACCGGCGATCTCACACTCGACGTAGGCGGCCGCCTTCGCGTCGCCGCCCGAGCTGAGCGCGTGCTCGCTGTAGTCCAGGACCCGGATGTCGGCGCCGGCCTGGCGCATGCCGTCGACGAACGCCGCGACCGGGCCGTTGCCCTCGCCCTTGAACGAACGCTCCTCGCCCCGGACGACCAGGTCGACGATCTGCTCGTCGTGGCCCTCCTCGGACGTGGTCGAACTGAACTTCACCAGCGAGTACGGCTCCTCACGCTCCAGGTACTCGCGCGTGAACGCTCCCCAGATCTCGTCGGGCTGGATCTCGCCCGCCTCGCCCTCGGTCATCGACTGGACCGCCCGGCTGAACTCGATCTGCAGGCGACGCGGCAGATCCAGCTGGTGTTCGGTCTTCATGATGTACGCGACGCCGCCCTTGCCGGACTGGCTGTTGACCCGGATGACCGCCTCGTACGTGCGGCCCACGTCGTGCGGATCGATTGGCAGGTAGGGCGCCTCCCACGGCAGCTCGGACACCTCGACGCCCTGCGCGGTGGCCTGACGTTCCAGGTCTTCCAGGCCCTTCTTGATGGCGTCCTGGTGCGAACCGCTGAAGGCCGTGTAGACAAGATCGCCGGCGTACGGGTGGCGCGGGTGGACCGGC
>CAYYQO010000118.1:3459-10334 GCA_964473845.1 uncultured Aeromicrobium sp. | reverse complement strand
AGGTCAACGCCCTCAGCGACGAGTTCGCCGCTCTGAGCGACGAGCAGTTGCGAGCTATGACCGACGAGTTCAGGGAACGGCTCGACGCCGGCGAATCGCTCGACGACCTGTTGCCCGAGGCCTTCGCGACCGTCCGCGAAGCGGCGACCCGTGTGCTGGGTCAGCGCCACTTCGACGTCCAGATCCTCGGTGGCGCGGCGTTGCACCTGGGCAACATCGCCGAGATGAAGACCGGTGAGGGCAAGACCCTCGTCGCGACCCTGCCGTCGTACCTGAACGCGCTCTCCGGCAAGGGCGTCCACGTCGTCACGGTCAACGACTACCTGGCCAAGTACCAGTCCGAGATGATGGGCCGCGTCCATCACTTCCTCGGCCTGACCGTGGGCGTCGTCATCGCCGGACAGAACCCCGCCGAGCGCCGCGAGGCCTATGCGGCCGACATCACGTACGGCACCAACAACGAGTTCGGCTTCGATTACCTGCGCGACAACATGGCGGACTCGCTCGACGAGTGCGTCCAGCGCGGCCACAACTTCGCGATCGTCGATGAGGTCGACTCGATCCTCATCGACGAGGCCCGGACCCCGCTGATCATCTCCGGTCCCACGGAGGACGAGGTCAAGTGGTACGGCGAGTTCGCCCGCATCGTCGGCGCGATGAAGATCGACGAGCACTACGAGGTCGACGAGAAGAAGCGCACCGTCGCGGTCACCGAGAAGGCGATCGACGTCGTCGAGGACCAACTGGGCATCGCGAACCTCTACGACGCCGTGAACACCCCGCTCATCGGCTTCCTGAACAACGCCGTCAAGGCCAAGGAACTGTTCAAGCGCGACAAGGACTACGTCGTGATCGACGGCGAGGTCCTGATCGTCGACGAGCACACCGGTCGCCTGCTGGAGGGCCGTCGTTACAACGAGGGCCTGCACCAAGCGATCGAGGCGAAGGAGGGCGTGCGTATCCGCGAGGAGTACCAGACGCTCGCCACGATCACCCTGCAGAACTACTTCCGCCTGTACGACACGCTCTCGGGCATGACCGGTACCGCCATGACCGAGGCGGCCGAGTTCGACAAGACCTACAAGCTCGGCGTCGTGCCGATCCGCACCAACATGCCGATCCGGCGTGACGACCTGCCCGATCTCGTCTACCGCACCGAGGACGCGAAGTTCAACGCCGTCGTCGACGACATCGTCGAGCGTCACGGCAATGGTCAGCCGGTCCTGGTGGGCACCACCAGCGTCGCCAAGAGCGAGCGGCTGAGCAAGCAGCTGAAGAAGCAGGGCATTCCCCACGAGGTACTGAACGCCAAGCAGCACGATCGCGAGGCCGCGATCGTGGCCCGGGCCGGTCACAAGGGCGCCGTCACGGTCGCCACGAACATGGCCGGTCGTGGTACCGACATCATGCTCGGCGGCAGTGTCGACTTCCTGGCCGACGACGAACTGCGCTCGAAGGGCCTCGACCCGGTCGAGACGCCGGAGGAGTACGACGCCGCCTGGCCCGAGGCCGTGGCGAAGATCGAGAAGCAGGTCGAGGCCGAGAAGAACGAGGTCATCGCGGCCGGCGGTCTGGCGGTCATCGGCACCGAACGTCACGAGTCGCGCCGCATCGACAACCAGTTGCGTGGTCGTTCCGGCCGTCAGGGTGACCCGGGTTCGACTCGCTTCTACCTGTCGCTCGAGGACGACCTGATGCGCCTGTTCAAGGGCGAGTGGGTCAACTGGATCCTGCAGACGATGAAGATCCCCGACGACGTGCCGATCGAGAACAAGCGCGTCACGAAGTCGATCGCCTCCGCGCAGGGCCTGGTCGAGGCGCAGAACTTCGAGACCCGCAAGAACATCCTGAAGTACGACGACGTCATGAGCGCCCAGCGCGAGGTTGTCTACGCCCAGCGCCGGCGGGTGCTGGAGGGCGAGGACTTGGAACCGCGCGTCCGCCAAATGATCGAGGAGGTCACGGGCGCGTACGTCACGGCCGCGACCGAGGGATTCCCGACGACGTGGGAACTGGACAAGCTCTGGACGGCATTGGGCACCCTGTACCCGATCGAGATCAAGCCCGACGAGGTCATCGACGCGGCGGGGGGCATCGAGCGACTCGATTCCGCCGGCCTGCGCAAGACCATCGTCGATGACGCGCTGGCCGCGTACGACGCGCGCGAGGCCGAACTGGGCGACGAGATCGCGCGTGAACTCGAGCGGCGCGTCGTCATGAGCGTGCTCGACCGCAAGTGGCGCGAGCACCTCTATGAGATGGACTACCTGCGTGAGGGCATCGGCCTGCGTGCGTACAGCCAGCGCGATCCGCTGGTGGAGTACCAGCGCGAAGGCTACGACCTGTTCAACGCCATGATGGAGGGCATTTCCGAGGAATCGGTCGGCTTCCTGTTCAACCTCAGTGTCGAGATCGAGGAAGACGGCGAAGGCGACGAGGGCCCGCAGATCATGGCCAAGGGTCTGGAGCACGACGACACGCCCAAGCAGTTGTCGTACTCCGCCCCGTCTGAGGACGGCTCGGCCGTCGCCGTCGAGGAATCGATCGTCGACGACGAACTCGACCCGAACGAGATCGCCCGCCAGAACAAGGCCAAGGAAGCCGCCCGCAAGAAGGCCAAGGCCGCGCGTCAGTCGCGCAAGAAGAACCGCTGACGCGGCAGGTCCGTCCTCACGCCCATTGGGCGGCCGTGCACAGCCACATCGTGCGGCCGTGGTGGTCCTCGCTGCGCTGCAGCCGGATCGCAATCGCATGTGATCGACCCCGGTGCACCATGCGTGCGGCGATCTCGGCACCCGTCTCGCCGGCCATGGCGACGTGGACCGAGACGACCCGGGGGCTGCGCCGGGCGCCCGCGACGGGGAACCGTTGCGTGACGTATCGGTGCAGTTGCTCGTAGACGTCGCGACTCAGCCAGGGACCGAGTTGGCGCACCGGACGTGCACCGAAGATGACCTCGGCCATCGCCTGGGCGAACCGGGCGCAGCGATGGCGCATCGCGCCGGCATCGCCTCGCTCGATGGGCACGGGCAGCAACGGCGGTGACGAGGGGAACGGCAGGGGCACCTGCAGCGGTGTGAACGACTCGGTGGCGAGGGCCGTGGCGGTGATCATGCTGCTCCTGGTGGGACGAGGCGCTGGCCTGGCTGGATGAGGTCGGGGTCGGGACCGATGAGTTCCCGGTTCGTGTCGTGCCACTGCGCCACCGACGCGGCGATCTGGCCGTCCGATGCGTCGGGAGACCGGTCTCGCACGATCGACCACAGGCAGTCGCCGGCGGTCACGACGTGCGCCCGGTCCTCGGCCGGTGCATCTGCCACGGCTGCGGGAATCGAGGTGAGTGGCCGCTGCGGCATCGGCAATCCATCGAGCGCCCCGACGGGGCTGCCCTGGCTTGCGTGGCTCGGTGTTGCGGTGGCGGCGATCGTGCCGGCCACGAGCAGGGCCCGCAGCAGGGGCGGGCCGATTCGCGCGGCCGCGCGCCGGTCGACCAGGGCAACGGCCAGCCCGACAATCCACCAGGCCGCCCAGCACGTCAGGGCGATGAGCAGGGCACCGCGCAGAGCCGGCTCCGGGCCCAGCTGGGACAGGTCGCTCATGATTCCCCCGATGCATTTAGAAACGTTTGACTGCATTTGACAACGTACGACGACCAGAGAACTGTGGAATCGGCTCGGTGTCAAGAGGGAGCGGATGCGGCTGTGGACGGAACCGGATCGCCGTGGGGTCGGATCGGCACCAGGCGGTCGCCTACCGTATTCGTCATGCGCTGGGACCGACTGTTCGCCGAACTGGAAGCTTCGAGCCTCGATGAGCAGGCCGATGAGCGGGACGCCTTGGCCCAGGACCTGCAGGACGAGCAGTGGGCGTCACTGTCCTGGTGCGATCTGTTGGGGGATCCGCAAGCCCGCCTCGAGGTGGCGGGTCTGGGCGAGGTCTCGGGCACGGTCGTCGGGGCCGGAGACGTCATCGTGGTCGAGGACGCGGGTCGGCGCATCGTGATCGTGCCCGAGGCAGTCACTGCCGTCAGCGGCGTCGACGGCCGGGCGGCTGCGATCCCGAGACTGTCGCGGACGCGGCGTCAGTTCGCGAGGGCCCTGAGGGACGCCGGTGTCGAAGTGATCGTGTCGCGCAGGGACGGCTCGCCGGTCGAGGGGACGATCGTGGCGGTGGGCGCCGATTTCATCCAGCTGGCGTCGCGGCGCCGGCGGGTCAGTCTGCCGTGGACGTCGATTGCCGCTCTGCTCGAGCGGTGACCGTGGCCTGGGCCGTGCGCTCGTACTGGCGGGCGAGGTAGTCCTCAAGGTCGCGCGCCTCGATGCGCCACAGTTTGCGCGGACCGACCTGAATTCCGCGCAGTTCACCGGATTTCAGCAGACCCCACACGACTCTGACGTCGACCTTGAGGGTCTCGGCGACGTCGGGAGCGGTGAGGAAGTCGTGCTCGGGGGCCATGGCGGCATTCTCGCATGGAGACGCGGCAGCGAGGGATATGTCACGACCGGACTGTGGACGAACGGTGGCAGTCGGCGGCGGGAGCCCGTAAAAAGTTCCCCATGCATGTCACGGGGGGTGACACGTCGGGACCTGCGTCCGCCCGGCGGACCTCGATGTCCAGATGGCGCAATCCACGACTCGTCCTGGGCGTCGTCCTGGTCCTGGGATCGGCGGTGCTCGGCGGGTGGCTGGCGGCCACGGCGCGCGACACCACCGACTACTGGCTGGTCCGGGCCGACGTGCGAGCCGGCGAGGCCGTCACGGCCGAGCATCTCGCGGTCACGGCCGGGCGGGTGGACTCCGCTGCCGCCGCCACTCTCCTGGCCGTCGCCGGGGGAGTTCCCGACGGCGTGTGGGCGCGGGACGTCACCGCGGGAACGCTCGCCACCCGCGACGCAGTGGCGGCTCGGACCGACCGTGGCCGAGAGCTCCCGCTGTCGGTGGCCGCGGGGGCGCTGCCTCCCGACCTCACGGCCGGCCAGCGGGTGGACGTGTGGGTCGGTCCGGGCGACGACGGACGGGCCGACGGGCCGGCGCGTCGCTTCCTGTTGGGTGCCGAGGTGCTGTCGGTGTCGCGCCCGGACGGCACGGGGTTACGCACGATCGTGGTCGACACGGGTCACCAGGGTCCCGGGCCTCAGACCGTCCGAGCGACGATGTCGGGTCAGCTGACCGTCGTGCGGGTCCCGTGAGCGGCCGGCCCGTGCTCAGGCTCGCCGTGGCCGCCTGCGGCGCGCACTGGGAGGCCGCCGCCCTGGCCGAGATCGACGGCGATCCCGGGCTCACCCTCGTACGGCGGTGTGTCGACGTCGCGGACCTGTTGGCCTCGGCGGCGACACACCGCATCGACGCCGCGCTGCTCGCCGTCGACAGTCCTGGACTCGACGGGGGAGTGGTCGAACGGCTCCTCGACCTGGGGGTGCGTCCCTGCGCGGTCGAGGGCGACGGGACGAGCCTGGGTATCGACCACACGGCCCATCTGGGTCGCCTGTCCGAGATCGGCGCTGCGCCGATCGCTCCACGAGAACAGGCCGGCGAGCCGGGCTCGCTCGTGGCCGTGTGGGGTCCCACCGGTGCTCCGGGGCGCAGCAGCCTGGCCGTCTCGATCGCCGCGGCGGCCTGCGCGCGTGGGCACCGCACGGCACTCGTCGACGCCGACACCTACGGCGGATCCATCAGCCAGTTGTTGGGCGTACTTGATGACGTGAGTGGCGTCATGGCCGCGTGTCGTGACGTGAACCGCGGTCAACCCGAGGCCGTCGCCTCGCACCTGCTGGCGCTGGGCCCGCACTGGAACCTGCTCACCGGGGTGCCGCGGGCCGACATGTGGCATCACCTCCGCCCCGACGCGCTCGAGACCGTGTTGCGCACCCTGCGCCAGGACCACGACCTGGTCGTCGTCGACTGTGGCTTCGGCCTGGATGCCGGAGCGGGCTCGGCACCTTCGCGCGACCAGGTGACGCGGCGGCTGCTGGACGTGGCCGACGAGGTGCTGGCGGTCGGGCGGGTCGACCCGGTCGGACTCGCCCGACTCGTGCGGGCGCTCGCCGACGCAGGACCGTGGCGACGTCCTCCCCGGCTCGTGCTCAACGGCTTCCGGGCCTCCCTCGGCTGGTCCGAGCGCGAGGTCTCGACCACTGTGCGGGACCTGACCGGGCATCAACCCTGGGTGTTCCTGCCGCAGGACGGCCCCGGTCACGACCTGGCGCTCATGGCTGGCAGACCGGTACGTGAGGTGGCACCGACGTCGGGATACGTCTCCCGGGTCGAGCGGCTCGCGAGCGAACTGATGACCGCGAAAAAGGTCGGGTGAATGGTAGGTTTCGTGGCTACTGTAAGAACCGGATCGCGGCACGGACAGCAAGGGATCGCATGCAACGACTGAGCCCTCTCGACGCGATGTTCCTGCACCAGGATCATCCCGAGACGCCCCGTCAGGTCGCCTCCCTCGCGATCCTCAAGCCGGGCGACCGCCCCCTGGACTACGACCGGTTGATCCAGGTCATCAACGACCGGATCGACCTGGTGCCGCGCTACCGGCAGGTGCCGCGCCGGATCCCCGGCGGGATCGGTATGCCGGTGTGGGTCGACGACGACCACTTCGACCTGTCGCTGCACGTGCGGCGCTCCGCGCTACCGCGCCCCGGCGGTCGTGACGCGCTGCACGACCTGGTCGGCCGGCTCATCGCACGCAGGCTCGACCACGAACGCCCGCTGTGGGAGCTCTACCTCATCGAGGGTCTCAAGGGCGGCGAGTTGGCGCTGCTGTTCAAGTCGCACCAGTCGCTCGTCGACGGCTCGCACACGGTCGATCTGGCCCAGGTGCTGCTCGAGGAGACGGCCCGCGACCGCACGATCCCGCACGAGGAGTGGACGCC
>CAYYQO010000118.1:0-3359 GCA_964473845.1 uncultured Aeromicrobium sp. | reverse complement strand
CGAGATCTTCCCCGCCATCCCGCTGACCGGGAACCGGGCGATCTCGATCGGTGTCACGTCGTACGACGGGCACGTCTACTTCGGCATCGTCGCCGACCGCGAGGCCGTGCCGGATGCGGACGTGCTGGGGCAGTGCGTGCTCGAGGCGCTCGAGGAACTCACCGAGACGATCGGCCCGAAACGCACGCGGGCCCCCCGCGGAAGGAAACGCCCGTCATGAGCCGGATCTATGCCGCCACGAACCTGCAGCAGTTGAGGGAGCTGGCCGCCGGCCAGCCCATCGAGGTCCAGGTCGTGACGCCGGAGTCCGAGGACGAGGAGCACGAATACGAAGCCCTGCTCAGCGCGGCTGAGCAGGGATCGGTGGTGATCAGCGCCGAGGTCGAGACGGAGGACTCGCCGGTCCGACCGCAGGACGTGCAGTCGTTCCATCTCGACGCCGACGGCAGCGGCGACCTCGCCTGGTACGCCCCCCAGGAACTCGACCAGGTGATCGGGCTCCTGGAGGGGACCGGCTAGAGCTTCGTGACGCCGAACTCGACCTCGTCACGCAGGGACGCCGAGATCGCCTTGGCCACTTCGGGCTCGATGCGCTTGCCGATGAGCGGCAGCGACACCTTGACGTCGCCCTCGACCGACATGATCGTGGTCTCGCCGGACGGCGCGATCGTCGAGGTGCCGAGCATGCGGGCGGGCTGACCGTGGATGTCGACCGAGACCTCGGCGGTCCGTGTGCCGGAGGCGTCCGCCGGTCCCCACTTCTCGATCTGGGTCACCGTGATGGCGTCACCGGTGAGCTTCTTGATGAAGTCGGGCATGTCCGACTCCATCGTGCGCTCGATCGTGATGACGGTCCGGTCGCCTTCCTCGGCCACCGTGACGCTGTACTCGCGGGCGCCCTGGCGCTCGCAGGACTCCTCGCGGAACGCCTGGTCGCTGACCAGACCGAAGACCTGCTCGGGGCTGGCCGGGTACTCGAAACTTTCGGTGAGCTTCACGCGTTCTCCTCAGGGGTGGCGGAACCGAGCGACTTCAGCTCGGCCAGGCGGGCCTCGATCTCGAGCTGGCCGGCATCGGCCTCCAACTCGGCGAACTGTGAATCGAGGCTGGTCGAGGCCAGTTCCTGCTGCCCCTGGACCTGGGCCTCGATGCGGCGGACGCGGTCCTCGTAGCGACCGATCTCGCTCGTCGGGTCGAGGATGTCGATCGACTTGATCGCGTCGTTGACCTGCGCCTGGGCGTCGGCCGTGCGATGCCGGGCGATCAGCTCGTCGCGCTTGGCCTGCAGTTCGGTCAGCTTGCCCTTCATGCCGACCAGACCGGTCTTGAGCTTCTCGACCACCTCGTTCTGCTGGGCGATCATCGGGGCAGCGGTCTTGGCCTCGTTCTCGGCCGAGATCTGCTTGCCGAGCGCGAGCTTGGCCAGCTGGTCGTAGCGATCGGCGTCAGAGGTCTGTCCGGCGGTGCGCAGTTGGTCGGCCTTGTTCGAGGCGGCGATGGCCTTGGCGCCCCACTCCTTGGCCGCAGCGACGTCCTCGGCATGGTCGGCCTCGGCGAGCCGCAGGTTGCCGATCGTCTGGGCGACGGCCTGCTCGGCCTCGGCGATCGAGTCGGTGTAGTCGCGCACCATCTGATCGAGCATCTTCTGCGGATCCTCGGCCTTGTCGAGCAGGGCGTTGACGTTCGCCTTCGTCAGTTGGGCGATCCGTCCGAGGATGGACTGTTTCTGTGCCATGTTTCTTTCCTCTGGTCGAAGAAGAGGGGGTGGCCCTCACCCGCTCGATCATGGTGCACCGGTCAAATACCTCGCAACTCACCCCGGGAACGCGAGCGTGAAAGTCGTGTCGCCCGGCGTACTGGAGACGGATGCCGTGCCACCGTGCGCCTGCATGATCGCCTTGACGAGCGACATGCCCAGGCCCGCTCCGCCCGAGGCGCGCGTGCGCGACGAGTCACCCCGGCTGAAGCGCTCCCAGATGACCGGTGCCAACTCAGGGGAGATGCCCGGCCCGTCGTCGTGGATCTCGATGCGCGTGGGCGAGGTCAGGATCCGTGCCGTCACGGTGGTGCCCTCGGGCGTGTGCCGGCTGGCGTTCGACAGCAGGTTCGTCACGGCCTGGTGCAGACGCAGTTCGTCGCCGACCGTCGTGACGGGCTCGTCCGGCACCTCGATGCGCCAGCGCCGTTCGGAGTCGACGACGCGAGCATCGGCTGCGGCTTCGACGACCAGGTGGGTGAGGTCGACGTCCTCGCGTGTAAGCGGACGACCCGCGTCCAGACGGGCCAGCAGCAGCATGTCCTCGACGAGGGTGGAGACGCGCCCGATCTCCGATTCGATCTTGGCGAGCGAGTCGCTCGGATCGGCTCCCGTGCGACGCGTCAGTTCGGCATAGCCACGGATCGTGGTGAGGGGGGTCCGCAGTTCGTGGGACGCATCCGCGAGGAACTGGCGCACCTGCTGTTCGCTCTCGTGACGCGCGTTGAGGGCCTGCTCCACGTGTCCCAGCATCTGGTTGAACGCGGCCCCGACCCGGCCGACCTCGTTGGCGGGATCGGTCAGTTCGTCCGGCACCCGCGGAGTCGAACCGACCTCGCCGGTCTCGAGTGGCAGTGCGGCGACCTCGTGCGCCGTCGCCGCGACCTCGCGCAGCGGCCGCAGTTGGCGTCGGATGATCTCGCGCGCCACGATCGCTGCGATGGCCAGGCCCAGCAGCGACAGCACGACCTCCCACCAGATCAGGCTTCGGATCGTGTCGTCGACGGCGTCGGTGGGCAGCCCGAACACGATCCGGTCGCCGGACGAGTTGGTGGTGGCTTCGGCGCGGTAGGACCCGAGGCCGGGCACGTCGACCGTGCGGGGACCGGAGCCGACCTCGACCTCGGCCAGGGAGGTCACGGCACTCGCGGACAATTCGCTGAGTCGGCCGCGCTCGGTGATCTCGACACCCACGTGACAGTCTTGGCCGAAGACGGCCGTCACGCTGCCGGCGTTCTGTCCCGGCGGGAGCGTGGGAAGGTCACCACAACTGGTGGTGAAGCTGCTGGCACCGCCCGGGCCCAGGACGCGCTGGGACCGTTCCACGGCGTTGTGCAGGTCGTCGTCCAGGCGGCCCATGAGGGACGAACGCATGATGACCGTGGCGGTCAGGGCGACCAGCAGGCTGACGACGGCCACGAGGGCGACGGAGGACGCGATCAGGCGACCGGTCAGGGTCTGTGGACGCATCAGGATGCCGCCGGCTCCGCGGCCTTGATGACATAGCCCGCACCACGCTTCGTGTGGATCATGGGTTCGCGTCCGGCGTCGATCTTCTTGCGCAGGTAGGAGATGTAGAGCTCGACGATGTTGTCGTTGCCGC
>CAYYQO010000117.1:4656-10362 GCA_964473845.1 uncultured Aeromicrobium sp. | reverse complement strand
CGTCCGCTCGGTCGGCGTCCAGGGCGACGGCCGCACGTACGGGCACCCGATCGTGCTGCGCCCCGTGTCCAGCGAGGACGCGATGACCGCCGACTGGAGCCGGCTGCCGTACGACGTGCTGGAGCGGATCTCGACGCGGATCACCAACGAGGTCGACGAGGTCAACCGCGTCGTCCTCGACATCACGAGCAAGCCCCCGGGAACCATCGAGTGGGAGTAGGTGGCTGGCGCTCGGATCCAAGGGCTGAAGGCGCCCCCCCGGCGTCGTGCCCGTCCGGCATGATTCTGGTTGACACGTCGATCTGGATCGACCGATCTTCATCGGACGGTGGATCGCTTGGCCACCGCGCTGCTGGCCGACCAGGTGGCCACCCATCCCTTGGTGATCGAAGAGCTGGCCTTGGGGTCGATCGCCAACCGATCGGCCTTCTTGGACTCGCTGGGCAGGCTCAGGCGCACGGCCGGCGTGTCGCATGCAGAAGTGCGTGAACTCGTCGAGGGTCGACGATGGTGGGGACGAGGTCTCAGTGCGGTCGACGTGCAGCTGATGGCATCGGTGCTGGTGACTCCCGGCTCGCTGTTGTGGACCCGCGACCGCCGACTTCGTGCGGTTGCGGCGGAGAACCGGGTCCGGCTGGTCAGTTGGAACTGAGTCGTTAGGCTGGACTGATGAGTTGGCAAGCTGTGCGCCCAGTCCTTCTCGTGGTGGCCGTCGTGGTCACCCTCGGGGCTTTCGGCTGGGCCCTGGTGTCCGGGGGGTCGGACGAGGTCCGGGTGACCCCCGAGCCCTCGGCAACCCCGACGACCGCCGAGGTGCTGACACCCGAGACCGAGGATGTCGGCCCGCCGCCGACGACCGAACCCACCACGGAGCCGACGACCGAACCCACGGCGACCGAGTGCGAGGACGAGAACACGCGGTTCAACGCCGACGGCAGCCAGGGGGACAGCCTGCTTCCCGATTGCGGACAGGCCCCGGTGACCAAGCAGGAGGCGCAGAGCGACGGCCTGTCGCTGGCGTGTGGCGGTGACTATCCCGTGATCCTCTACAAGTCGACGACGACGGGCGCCAAGACCTCCATCTGCGGCCGCAACGCCGTGGGTGACCGCTTCCGGGTCGTCATCAAGCCGAACGGGGGGGAGACGCTCGACCTGGACGGTTCGTACGACTGGCGCCAGGATGCCTACGTCGCCAAGCACGAGGGCACGCGCTACGAACTGCATGCGGTCGACGGTTCGCTCCACATCACCAAGGACGGCGACACCAAGGTCCAGGACTCCCGGGACTGGATTTCGCTGGACAACGAGATCGACGACCTCTGACCGGCCGGTGGTGGGGGCCCGGAGGCACTGCGCTAGTTTCGAGTCAGACACCCCACACAAGGAGCACATCGACGTGAGCACCACTCCTGTCAAGGTGGCCGTCACCGGCGCCGCCGGTCAGATCGGCTACAGCCTTCTCTTCCGTCTGGCGAGCGGTTCGCTGCTCGGCCCCGACACCCCGATCCAGTTGCGACTGCTCGAGATCACCCCGGCGCTCAAGGCGCTCGAGGGTGTCGTGATGGAGCTCGACGACTGCGCGTTCCCCACGCTCGACTCGGTCGAGATCGGTGACGACCCGAACCACATCTTCGACGGCGTCAACCTCGCCCTGCTCGTCGGTGCGCGCCCGCGCACCAAGGGCATGGAGCGCGGCGACCTGCTCGAGGCCAACGGCGCGATCTTCACGGCGCAGGGCAAGGCCCTCAACGAGGTCGCGGCCGACGACGTGCGCATCGGCGTGACCGGCAACCCGGCCAACACCAATGCGCTCATCGCGCTGAAGAACGCCCCGGACATCCCGAACGAGCGCTTCACGGCCCTGACCCGCCTCGATCACAACCGGGCGATCAGTCAACTGGCCGCCAAGACCGGTGCGAAGGTCGCGGACATCTCCAAGATGACGATCTGGGGCAACCACTCGGCCACCCAGTACCCGGACCTCTTCCACGCCGAGATCGCCGGCCGCAACGCCGCCGAGGTCGTGAACGACCAGACGTGGGTCGAGAACGACTTCATCCCCACCGTCGCCAAGCGTGGCGCGGCCATCATCGAGGCGCGTGGCGCATCCAGCGCGGCCTCCGCCGCCTCGGCCACGATCGACGCGGCTCGCGACTGGCTGCAGGGTTCGGCCGAGGGCGACTGGGTCTCCATGGCCGTGGCCTCGGACGGTTCCTACGGCGTGCCCGAGGGCATCATCAGCTCGTTCCCCGTCACGACCAAGAACGGTGACTGGGAGATCGTCCAGGGCCTCGAGATCGACGACTTCAGCCGCGCGCGCATCGACGCCAGCGTCGCCGAGCTGGTCGAGGAGCGCGACGCCGTCACGCAGCTCGGCCTGATCTGAGCCACTCCACACCACGGAGGCCGCCCCGGTACCGGGGCGGCCTTCGTGCGTTTTCGTGGGTGGGTGGCTGATTCCCCGGCTAACCGGGGAATGCATCACAGATCGTGGAAATTTTCCCTTGTGCCGTGACAGTTTCCCCGGTTACCCGGGGAAACTTCACCTGCCGCCGAACTGGCCTTCAGCCGGGCACGACGAGTGCCAGCACGACCAGCGCGACGCCCAGGAAACCCATCCAGAACACGTCGAAGGCCTTGCCGCGTACGCGCAGCATGCCGGTGTGGTCCAGCGGGACGACCGTGCGGCAGGCGGCCGCCACGATGAACGAGGCGCCGACCACGAGGATGCCGGCTCGCCACCAGTCGGTGGTGACGAGGACGAGCCCCGTGGCCACCGCCACCAGGTGGAGGAGGTAGATCCGGGAGCCGTTGCTGCGGGGGAGTCTCACCCGGCGTC
Source organism: uncultured Aeromicrobium sp. (assembly GCA_964473845.1). GTDB lineage: Bacteria > Actinomycetota > Actinomycetes > Propionibacteriales > Nocardioidaceae > Aeromicrobium. The sequence continues at coordinate 7,523 of CAYYQO010000117.1, read as the reverse complement.
CTCGGCCGCCACTTCGCTGAAGTCCACCACGTTGCTCAGCAACATGGCGCGGGTCATCGGGCCGACGCCACCGGGGTTGGGGGTGACCCATCCGGCCGTCTCCCACACGTCGGGCGCCAGGTCGCCGACGATCTTGCCGTTCTCGTCGCGGCTCACGCCGACATCGAGCAGGGCTGCCCCGGGCTTGACCATGTCACCGGTGATGATGCCGGGAACCCCAGCCGCGGCGATCACGATGTCGGCCCGACGGACCTCGGCGGCCAGGTCGCGGGTGCCGGTGTGGCACAACGTGACCGTGGCGTTCTCGCTGCGGCGGGTCAGCAGTAGGCCCATGGGCCGTCCGACCGTGATGCCGCGTCCCACGACCACGACGTGCTGGCCGGCGATCTCGACGTCGTGGCGGCGCAGGAGTTCGACCATGCCGCGCGGGGTGCACGGCAGGGGAGCGGGCTTGCCCAGGACCAGCCAGCCCAGGTTGGTCGGGTGCAGGCCGTCGGCGTCCTTGGCTGGATCGATGCGCCCGATCACGGCGTTCTCGTCCAGGCCGGCCGGCAGCGGCAACTGCACGATGTAGAGCGTGCAGGCAGGATCTGCATTGAGCTGATCGACGGCGGCCTCGACCTCGGCCTGGGTCGCGGTGGCCGGCAGATCGATGCGGATCGACTCGATCCCGATCTCGGCGCAGTCCTTGTGCTTGGCGCCGACGTACCACTGGCTGGCCGGGTCGTCGCCCACGAGAATCGTCCCGAGGCCGGGAGTGATCCCGCGGGCGCGCAGTGCGTCGACGCGGGCGCGCAGTTCGGACTTGATCGTGGCGGCGACGGCCTTGCCGTCGAGGGTCTGGGCGGTCACCCTCCGAGTGTTTCACGCTCGCGCCACGGCGCGTCCAGCACCTATGTGCGGTAGGGGCCAGCGTGACGGGAGTGTCGACCCTAGACTGCGTGCATGGCATCTCGGGCACAGCTGTCCCAGGAGCGCAGTCGGCAACGCCGAGAGGCGCTGCTGAACGCTGCCGTCGACCTGTTCGTCCAGGGTGGTTCGCGCGCGGTCACGCATCGTGCCGTGGCCTCGGCAGCGGGCCTGCCGTCCGCCACGACGACGTACTACTTCGAGACGATCGACGACCTGTTGCGCGAAGCGCTCAACCACCACATCGACCAGTGGCTCGAGACGCTGGAGAGCCTGACCGATCTCGATGCGGTGGGCTTGTTGTCGCTCATCTCGCAGGATTCGGCCGTGCGATTCGCGGGCAAGGTCTTCGCCCAGCGACCGGCCACGACGGCGACCCGGGAACTGACGGTGATCCTCGGCGCGGCCAGGGACCCCGAGCTGCGAGACGCTGCGGTCATGGCCATGACGAAGTCGGTGGACGTGCTCGTGGACGGACTGACCAAGGTCGGCATCCACGATCCGGAGGCGCTCGCCGAGGATCTGGTCGCGATGATCGGCGGGATCGCGTTGCGTCGGGCGGCCGGGGTGAACAGCGAGGCCGAGGAGGCCGTCCGCATGGTTCGCGCACTGCGCGGAATCGTCATCGGCCATCTCGTTGATGACGAGATGGCCGATGAGGTGTTGTTCGGAGTGCGCGAGCGCGCGCTCAGTGGAAGAAGTGCCGTGTCCCCGTGACGTACATCGTGACCCCGGCCGCCTGAGCCGCCTCGACGGTCTCGGCGTCGCGGACGGAGCCGCCGGGCTGGACGATCGCCTTGACGCCGGCGTCGATCAGGATCTGAGGTCCGTCGGAGAACGGGAAGAAGGCGTCGGAGGCCGCGACCGCACCGCGAGCACGCTCCTCGCCCGCTCGTTCGACCGCGAGGCGGCACGAGTCGACGCGGTTGACCTGACCCATGCCGACGCCGACGGAGCCGCTGTCCTTGGCCAGCAGGATCGCATTCGACTTCACGGCCTTGCACGCCCGCCACGCGAACACCAGATCGGCGAACGTGTCGGCGTCGGCCGGTTCGCCGGAGACGAGCGTCCACGTGGTCGGATCGTCGCCCTCGGCGTGGATGAGGTCACGCTGCTGCAGCAGGACGCCGCCGCTGACCGGCCGGAACTCGATGGGGGACTCGCCGGTGGGCGCGGGGGCGCGCAGGATCCGGATGTTCTTCTTGCCCTGCAGGACCTCGACGGCGCCGTCCTCGTAGTCGGGCGCCACGATGACCTCGGTGAAGACCTCGGCGACCTGCTCGGCCATCTCACGCGTGACCGGGCGATTGGCGGCGATCACGCCGCCGAATGCCGAGACGGGGTCGCACGCGTGGGCGCGGGCGTGCGCCTCGGCGACGGTGGTGCCGACCGCGATGCCGCACGGGTTGGCGTGCTTGATGATCGCGACGGCCGGCTTGTCATGGGCGAATGCCGCGCGACGGGCCGCGTCGGTGTCGACGTAGTTGTTGTAGGACATCTCCTTGCCGTGCAGCTGCTCGGCCGAGGCGAGGCCCTCGGTGCCGTCGGTGTAGAGCGCGGCGGGCTGGTGCGGGTTCTCGCCGTAACGCAGTACGGCAGAGCGATCCCACGTGGCGCCCGCGAAAGCCGGGAACTGCTCGTCGTCGGCCGGCGCGTACTGCGAGGAGAACCACGAGGCCACGGCGACGTCGTACGCGGCGGTGTGCGCGAAGGCCTGTGCCGCGAGCCGCTTGCGCTGGTCGAGCGTGAAGCCGCCCCGGGTCACCGCCTCGGTGACCTCGGCGTACGCGTCGGGGGAGACGACGACCGCGACGCTGGGTTCGACGATGTAGCCTCATTTCGCCGAGAGACAGATTTGACCGCCGCAGATATTAGTGACGAGGATGTCTCAAGACTCTTGGTTTCCGATGCCAATGAACAAGCAAGGCAAGCCCGGCGCGATGCCGATAAATATCGTG
>CAYYQO010000117.1:0-4646 GCA_964473845.1 uncultured Aeromicrobium sp. | reverse complement strand
CGACCGCGACGCTGGGGTGGTTCTTCGCGGCGGCGCGCCCCATCGAGGGGCCGCCGATGTCGATCTGCTCGACGACCTCGTCGGGAGCTGCGCCCGAGGCCACGGTCTCGCGGAAGGGGTACAGATTCACGATGACCAGGTCGAACGGCTCGACGTCGAGCTCCTCGAGCTGGCGGGCGTGCTCGGGTAGGCGAAGATCGGCCAGGATGCCGGCGTGGACGCGCGGGTGCAGCGTCTTGACCCGGCCGTCGAGGCATTCGGGGAAGCCCGTGAGCTGCTCGACGGGGGTGACGGGGACGCCGGCCGACTCGATGGTCTTCGCGGTCGAGCCGGTCGACACGATCGAGACGCCCGCAGCGTGCAGGGCGGCGGCCAGCTCGGTCAGCCCGGTCTTGTCATAGACCGAGACGAGGGCGCGCTTGATGGGACGGGTGTCAGTCATGACGGTTCCTTCGGATGGAAACGGATACGGCGGCCGTCGATCGTGAAGGGCTCGCGGGCCAGGCGGCCCACCCATTCGACGAGCATGGCGCGCTCGCGGGTCTTGATGCGTTCGTGCAGGGATTCGACGTCGTCGTCGTCCTCGACCGGGACGGTGACCTGGGCGACGATCGGCCCGGTGTCGACGCCCGCGTCGACGACGAACAGGGTCGCGCCGGTCACCTTGACTCCGTACTCCAGCGCGTCGCGGGGACCGTGCATGCCGGGAAAGGACGGAGAGAGCGCCGGGTGGGTGTTGACCGTACGACCGCCGAAGTGTGCCAGGAAGGCCGGTCCGGTCAGCTTCATGAAGCCGGCCAGGACGACCAGGTCAGGCCGATGGGAGGCGACTGTCTCGGCGAGGGAGGCGTCCCACGCGGCCCGGTCGGGGTGGTCGCCGACCCGATCGACGAACGTGGTGATGCCGTGCCGTTCGGCACGGCGGAGCCCTTCGATGTCCTCGCGGTCGGCACCGACCGCGACGATCCGGGCGCCATAGGCAGGATCGCCCGCAGCGTCGATCAGGGCCTGCAGATTCGTGCCCGAACCGGACACCAGCACCACCAGTCGGGCGGGCTCAGCGCGCAGATCGGTCACGATCAGAACGATAGTGGGCGCCGACCGCGCCGATCGCGCCGCCTGCCGCCAGGAGGGGCACCGCCACGAGCAGCGATTGCCAGGCCGGCGGCCCCGCGGTCTGCAGGGAACCCGGACCCATTCCGCCGTGGGAGGTCTGGACCAGCAGGCCGATCACGAGTCCGGCCAGGGCGCCGGCGGCCGCACCGTCGGCGGCGGAGCGGCCCCACGAGCGCTGGTCGTGCGGGGTACGGGTGTGGGTCACCACACCCGCGGCGACGCCGGCCGCCAACGGAATCAGCATCAGCACGATGACCCACGACCCGAAGGGTCCCGGATCGGGCAGGCCGGCCAGCACGGGAAATCCGGGGACCGGACCCAGCGCGCTGCCAGCGAGGTCGACCGCGTTGTCGGTCCCGACGGTGAACCCTGGCCCGAGCAGGAACGCCGTGGTCCACAAGGTGAGCGTGGGGACGGCGAGGACGCACATGAGACCCAGCAGGACGGGTCCCCCGGGATCGAGCGTGGCCCACAGGTCGGCAGCCCGGTCCAGGTGGAGCACGAGCATCACGAGCGTGATCACGGTGGCACCGCCGAGCAGCCCTGTCACCGCCGTGGCGGCTCCGTTGGTGAGAGGAGTCCAGCGCGCCGAGAGTCCGAGCCAGGCCACGTTCGCGCGTCGTGAAGCGCCCCACGCGGCAGGAAGTCCGACGACGACGAAGGCGCCGAAGGCGGCGCGCACGAACGAGGTGCCATGGCCGTCGGTCGAGGTGCCGGCCGAGCAGATCGCCGCGAGGACGCCGGCCACGCCCCCGGCCATGGCGCCGAACGCGCCGGGGTCGACGACGGGGGTGCGCAGGGTCAGGTGCGTCACGACGAACACCAGCGCGACGACCACGCAGGTCACGCCGATCGGCACGATGCCGATCCGGCTCTCGCCGGTCGTCAGGGTGGCGCCGACGGCCACGAGCCAGATGCGGATGCTCGTGCGCACGACGTCGAGCGTCGAACCAGCGACGCCGCTGGCGGCCACGGCCGTGGCCGCCAGAATGACGCTCAGAACCGCCGAACCGGCCGCGGTGATGATCGCCGGGCGCCACTGATCGGCTGCGCGGGACTCAGGCACCTCACCATCCAAGCGGTAGTGTGGCAAGGATTCTGACAGCACACGCCGGGCAGCACGTAAGGAGGAGGACGCGATGACGCGGGTCGACGAGTTCGACGCCTTCTACGCCTCCACCCAGCGGGTGACGCTGGTCACGACCTACGCCAAGTGCGGGGACCGTGAGGTGGCGCGCGAGGCCACGGTCGACGCCTATCGGCACGCGTGGCACCAGTGGTCGAGGATCGCGCCGGGCAATCCCGCGGCGTTCGTCCGCTCCGAGGCATGGAAGGCCACCGCGATCAGCCGTGGCACGCATCCGCTGCGTCGTCGCCGGCCGCACACCACCGACCAGCCGCTGGTCGACCTGTTGAAGGACCTCGACGTCCCGACGCGACGGCTGCTGAGCCTCATGACGATCGCGGACGTCGATCTGGACGAGGCGGCCATCGAGGTCGGGGTCGACGACGAATCGGCGCTCGAACTGGCCTCACGAGGCTTCGCTCGGCTCGAGGAGGGGCTCGGCGTCACGATCGACGAGGTCGTCGAGCGAATGCGGGCACTCGCGCTCGTCGCGGTCGGGCTCGATCTGCCGGGCGCGCCCGAGATGCGTCGGTCCGCCACCCGCGGTGCGCGGCGCAACGTCGTGCTGCTCGTCGCGACGGCCCTCGTCGTCACGTTGCTCGGTGGCGCGTTCGTCGCCGAGGGCGGTGCCATGGCCCGGCAGGGCGCGCTGCCCGATCGCGAGAAGATCGGGGCCGAATCGCGTGACATCGTGCTGGACGCGCACAACATCGACACTGACGACCTGCTGACCGTCGCCGAGGTGTCGAGCCTGCGTCCCAAGGCCCAGTGGTCGATCGAGGCCACCGACACCGACCCGAAGAACACGACGCCGTACGCCACGTGTCCCACGACGCGGTTCGCCGATCCCGATCCGCTCAAGGTCTTCGTCCAGGCCTACACGGACGACAACGGTGGCCGCGTGGCCCAGGCGATCGAGGTCTCTCGCTCCGAGGCCGCCTCCGAGGCCGCGCTCAAACGGCTCGTGTCCTTCTATGCGGGCTGCGAGCACCCGCGGACCCGTCTCGTCGACGCCTACCGCGTCGAGCGGCCCTTCGGTGACTTCCAGATCCTGCGGCTGCAGTCGTACCGGTCCCCGGCGCGGTTCATCACGGTCGGCATCGCCCAGTCCGGTGCGCTCACCAGCACCGTGGTGCACGAGTCACCGGGCACCCGCCGCACGAACGTGCGCACGTTCGCCAGTGTCCTGAACGAGTCGGTCAGCCGGGTGTGCGCCGACTCCGGCGGCGACTGCTCGAAGCGGTCCACCGTCAAGGCTGCGCTGCCGCCGGCCGCGACGACGAACCCCGAGTTCCTCGGTGTCGTCGACCTGCCGCCGGTCGCGACCGTCGACAGCGTGTGGAGCGCGAGCGAGACCATGCCGATCGCGGACCAGAATCCGAGTGCCACGGTGTGCGACAAGTCGTCGTTCACCGGCAAGAATTTCGTTTCGGCGAGCGCGCGAGTCTTCGCCATCCCGGATGCGCCTGTGTTGCCCGATCAGTTCGCGTTGACCCAGAGCACTGCGAAGATGTCGAGCGCCAAATCGGCCGCCACCTACGTCGCCGGCCTGGTCAAGAAGATCGAGAAGTGCCCCGAGGGGGATCTTCCCGCCAAGATCGAGGACGAGAAGTCCCTCAAGGGCGACGGATTCCGCGGCAGGTCCTGGCGGATCGGCCTCGAGGTCGGCCAGGACAAGGTGGTCTACTACCGGATGGGCATCGTCCGCCGCGGCGACACGATCAGCCAGGTCCTCTTCCCGCCGGCCGGCAAGTACGCCATCTCCGGCGGCGAGTTCCGCAGCGTCCTGCGCCGCGCCGGCGAGCGCCTCGCCTACGCCCCGCAGTGAGCCGAGGGAAGTTTCCCCGGTTCACCGGGGTTTCCATCACAGATGGTGGAAAGCTTCCCACGATCCGTGATGGTTTCCCCGGTTGACCGGGGAAACTTCACGCCGACGAGAACGCCCCCGCAGCCGATGGCTGCGGGGGCGTCGGGCTGACGGGTGTCAGAGGTTCTTCAGGATCTCGCGCATCAGGGCGGCGGTCTCGGACGGCGTCTTGCCGACCTTGACGCCGGCGGCCTCGAGGGCTTCCTTCTTCGCCTGGGCGGTGCCCGACGATCCGGAGACGATGGCGCCGGCGTGGCCCATCGTCTTGCCCTCGGGGGCCGTGAAGCCCGCGACGTAACCGACGACCGGCTTGGTCACGTGGGCCTTGATGTACTCGGCTGCCCGCTCCTCGGCGTCGCCGCCGATCTCGCCGATCATCACGATCGCCTTGGTGTCGGGGTCGTTCTCGAACGCCTCGAGCGCGTCGATGTGCGTCGTGCCGATGATCGGGTCGCCGCCGATGCCGATGGCGGTGGTGAAACCGAAGTCACGCAGCTCGAACATCATCTGGTAGGTCAGCGTGCCCGACTTGGACAC
>CAYYQO010000116.1:0-10364 GCA_964473845.1 uncultured Aeromicrobium sp. | reverse complement strand
ATCGCGTAGGCGGCCGAACGGTCGACCTTGCTCGGATCCTTGCCGCTGAACGCGCCGCCACCGTGGCGGGCGTAGCCGCCGTACGTGTCGACGATGATCTTGCGGCCGGTCAGGCCGGCATCGCCCATCGGGCCACCGATGACGAACTTGCCGGTGGGATTGATGTGCGACTTGTAGTTCGACGCGTCGATGTCGTACTGGCTCAACACCTCGTCGATCACGTGCTTCTTCAGATCGGCGGGCAGTTGGTTCTCGAGGTCGACACCCTCTTCGTGCTGGGTCGAGATGACGATGGCCTCGACCCGGACCGGCTTGTCGTTGTCGTCGTACTCGATCGTGACCTGGGTCTTCCCGTCCGGGCGCAGGTACGGCAGCGTGCCGTCCTTGCGGACGCGCGTGAGCTGCTCGGACAGACGGTGCGCGATCGTGATCGGCAGCGGCATCAGTTCGGGCGTCTCGTCGACCGCGAAGCCGAACATCAGACCCTGATCGCCGGCACCCTGCAGGTCGAGCGGATCGGTGGCACCACTGAGCCGGGTCTCCTCCGACGTGTCCACACCCTGGGCGATGTCGGGCGATTGGGCGTCCAACGTGACCTGGACGGCGCACGATTCGCCGTCGAAGCCCTTCGTCGAGGAGTCATAGCCGATCTCGAGCACGCGATCGCGGGCGATCCGGGCGATGTCGACGTAGGCCTCGGTCGTGACCTCGCCACCGACCAGCACCAGACCGGTCGTGACGAACGTCTCCGCGGCGACGCGGCTCTTGGGGTCCTGCTCGAGCAAAGCGTCGAGGATGCTGTCGCTGATCTGGTCGGCGATCTTGTCCGGGTGACCCTCGGTCACGGACTCGGAGGTGAAAAGACGGCTCACGGTTACCTCTCTGGCAGTAGTACTGGCGACGCGAAAAGCGCCCTCATGACTGTAACGGCAGTGCGGCGGGCCACCGCGATCATTTCACCCGTTGGACGATGGCGTCCCAGATCGCGTGCGCGATGTCGGACTTGGCGGCGCGGGCCACCGGGATTTCGGGTCCGTCCGAGGACAGGATCGTCACTTCGTTCTCGATCTGGCCGAAGACCTTCTCGGACCCGACGTCGTTGACGACGAGCAGGTCACAGCCCTTGCGGCGCAGCTTCGCCCGGGCATGATCGAGCACCGATCCGTTGGCGTCGCCGGTCTCGGCGGCGAATCCCGCGATGACCGGCGAATCGCCGACACGGTTCCGAACCAGTTCGACCAGAATGTCGGGATTCTCGATCAGGTCGATCGACGGAGCGACACCGTCGGCCGTCTTCTTGATCTTGGCATTGGCCATCGCCACGGGTCGGAAGTCGGCCGGGGCCGCCGCCATGATGACGGCATCGGCGGACTCGGCCGCCTTGAGCATCGCGTCGCGCAGTTCGGCGGTCGTGACGACCCGCACGACCTCGGCGCCGGCGGGAACGTCGATCGCGACGTTGGCCGCGACGAGGGTCACCGTCGCGCCACGGGCGAGGGCCGCCTCGGCCAGAGCGATGCCCTGCCGGCCCGAGGAACGATTGCCCAGGAACCGGACGGGGTCCAGGAACTCGCGCGTGCCACCGGCCGAGATCACGACGTGCTGGCCGGCGAGGTCGTGCGGGCGGCCCTGCAGCACCTGCAGGCAGAAAGCATGGATCGCCTCGGGTTCGGGCAGGCGGCCGGGACCGGTGTCGGCGCCGGTGAGGCGACCCGAATCGGGCTCGATGACATGGACACCCCGCTCACGCAGCGTCGCGACGTTCGCGACCGTGGCGGGGTGCTCCCACATCTCGGTGTGCATGGCCGGGGCCATGACGACGGGACAACGGGCGGTCAGCAGCGTGTTGGTGAGCAGATCGTCGGCCAGCCCGTGTGCCGCCCGCGCGAGCGTGTTGGCGGTGGCAGGCACGACGACAACGAGGTCGGCGGTCTGGCCCAGCCGGACGTGCGGGACCTCGGAGATGTTCTCGAAGACCTCGGTCTGGACCGGATGACCCGACAGGGCCTCCCACGTGGCGGCCCCGACGAACTCCAGGGCGGACGGTGTCGGGACGACCTGGACGTCGTGACCGCCCTCGGTGAACAGTCGCACCAGCAGCGCGGCCTTGTACGCGGCCACGCCTCCGGTGACGCCGAGGACGATGCGGCTCATCTCGGCAGGCTCAGGCCTCGTCGGTGGTGGCAGCGGCCTCGGACGAGGGAAGGTCCTCGACCGTCAGCAGGTCGGCGTTGATCTCGCGCAGTGCGATCGACAGCGGCTTCTCCTGGACCTCGGTCTCGAGCAGCGGGCCGACGTATTCGAGCAGGCCTTCGCCCAACTGCGAGTAGTACGCGTTGATCTGACGAGCGCGCTTGGCGCTGTAGAGGACCAGCTTGTACTTGGAGTCCGCCTTCTCGAGCAGATCGTCGATCGGCGGGTTGGTGATGCCTTCGGCAACAGAACGTGTCGTGGACACTCAGAATCTCCAGAATTTCGTGGGTTACCCGGCAGGGTCGGCTGGCGGGCCGTATCTGAACAAGTCTACCAACTCCCGCCCCGCTTCCTCGACTTCGGTGTTGACGATCGTGGTGTCGAACTCCGAAACGGCGGCCAACTCCTCACGGGCGGTGACCAGCCGGCGTTCACGTTCGGCCGGGGTCTCGGTGCCGCGACCGATCAGCCGCGTGACCAATTCGTCCCAACTCGGGGGCGCCAGGAAGACCAGGAAGGCGTCGGGCATGTGGTGGCGGACCTGACGTGCGCCCTGCAGATCGATCTCGAGGAGGACCGATTCGCCCGCGGCGAGCTTCGCCTCGACAGCGGCCCTGGGCGTGCCGTAGCGGTTCACGCCGTGCACCGTGGCCCACTCCAGCAGCCCGTCCTCGGCGATCAGCCGGTCGAACTCCTCGACACTCACGAAGTGGTAGTGCTGGCCGTCGATCTCGCCGGGTCGTGGCGGTCGGGTCGTGGCCGACACCGACGTCCAGATCTCGGGATGGTGCTGCCGGACCCAGGCGGCGACGGTGCCCTTGCCGACGGCCGTCGGTCCGGCCAGGACGACGAGCCGTCCCCGTTCAGCCACGGCGGGCGATCTCGGCAACCAGACCCTTCGCCTGGTTGCTGCCCAGTCCGCGCAGGCGGCGGCTCTCGGCGATGTTCAGGTCGGCCATGATCTGCTGGGCCGTCAGCTTGCCGATACCCGGGATGCACTGCAGCAGGTCGAGCACCTTGATCTTGGCGATCGCCTCGTTGCGTTTGGCCTCGCCCAGCACCTCGGCCACGCTGGCGCCGGAGTGGCGCAGGCGGTTCTTCACCTCGGCGCGCACCTGACGCGCGGCAGCCGCCTTGGCCAGGGCTTGACGGCGCTGGTCGTCGGTCAGTTCAGGAAGGGCCACGGTCACTCCTCACTTCTCGGACAGGTCGATGCCACATTCGTCGTCCACGTTCCGGACGACGTCTTCACGCTGGGTCTTGGTGTCGTTGAAGGCCTCGTACGCGGCATTGATCCGGTCGAGGTCGGCCTTGGACAACGCGTTCAGCTTCTCCTCGGACTTCATGTCCTGCAGGCGGATGTCGGCCTCGCCGTGGGCCGCGACGACGTCCTGGGTGGCCGCGGCGATCTCGTCCCACTCCTTCTTGACACCCTCCGGAGCGACCTTGGCGATCCCGGCCGTGACCTCGGCGTAGGAGGCGTACGCCTCGTCGGTTCGCTGGCCGAAACTGGCCAGCACGTCCTTGTCCCGGTCGACGGCGTCGCAGTACGGGCCCCCGCCCGAGCAGCCTGACAGCGTGCCGAGACCGAGGACCACCGAGAGCACCAAGGCGGAACGTCGCACCCCGACAGGCTACTAGTGGGACCGTCCCGAGTCGGGATACGGAGTGCGCGTGTATCAGCGAGGCACTACCTGTCTCGTGCCAGATGTGAGCACAATGAATCCCGTGACCACTGAAAAGTCACCCACCCCGGCCGACGATGCCGACGGACCGTGGATCCGGTCCGGCGAAGCGTTCGCGCGCTGGCGTGATGGTGATCGCGGCGCCATCGACGAGCTCGTTCGTGAGATGACGCCCGTGCTGTGGCACGTCGTGCGCGCCTACCGCCTCGACGAGGACGTGTGCGAGGACGTCATCCAGTTCACCTGGCTCACCCTGGTCCGACGCGCCGACGCGGTCGAGAACCCGCGCGCTGTCTCGTCCTGGCTCATCATCACCGCACGCCGTCAGGCGTGGCGGGTCGCTTCGCGCAACCGCCGTGAGGACGCCGCCGACGACGAGGTCCTGGCACCGATCCTGCCGACCACCCGCGCCGCCGAGGCCGAGGCCGTCGAAGCCGACGAGAACCACCGACTCTGGGCGGCTGTCGCCCAGTTGAACGAACGCTGTCAACGCCTGCTGCGCGTCATCGCGTTCGACGACCGACCGGACTACAAGCACATCTCAGACGATCTGGGCATGCCCGTCGGCAGCATCGGCCCCACGCGCCGACGCTGCCTGGAGAAGCTCAAGGACGTCATCTCGGGCGAGGGGGCCACGTCATGACCGAACGCGAACCGATCTTCACCGACCTGCGGGCGATGTACGAGGTACTCGATCCCCCGCCGGACCATCTCAGCGACGCCATGATCGCCGCGATCGCCGCCGAGAACCTCGACAGTGACTACGCGCTGCTCAGCCTGCTCAGCCGCAACACCGAACTCGTCGGGACTCGAGGAACCGGTCCGCTCACGATCGAGTTCGCCTACGACGACGTCACCGTGTTGATCCGCGTGGCCGACGGGCCGAGCACGGGGACCCGCCGGATCGACGGCTGGATCACCCCCGCCGCGGACGGCACGATCCGAGTCGCGCAGGGCGACGCGGAGACGACGGCCGAACTCGGCGGCGGTCGCTTCGAGGTCGCTTCGATACCGTCCGGATTGATCCGCATCTGGTTCGACGTGCCCGAGCGCGACGACCTTGCCACACCGACCTTCGAGATCTGAGGAACACGATGGCCCCAGAAGATCCCACCCGTCGACGTCCGCCAGCCTTGGAAGCCCAGGACGACTGGACTCGCCGCCAGTCGGTGGCCGAGCGCGAGGGCAAACTCCTCGATCCGACGACCGCCGCCGCCGCTCCGGAACCCGATGCGAAACCAACCGCCTACCTGTCGACACGGCTGCTGGTCTCGACCTTGGTCGACACGGACTCAGCGATCGAGATCCTCACGCGCGCCGCGGACACCTTCCACTGGGACGTCTCGGTGGACGAGGAGTTCGGCCGCATCGAGATCGCCGACACCGACGAGGAGCGTAGGTCGCGCGCCTCCCGCTATCCGTGGGCGCGGGGGAACGTCGGTCTGATCCGCATCCTCATCACCGCTCGTGACGATGCCCGAGCCCGACCACCGGACGCGTGGTCCCTCCTGCAGACGGCACGAGCGATGGCACGAGGCAACGACGTTCTCTTCGGCATCGGGCTGGACCACGTCCTCGCCGTGAGCCCTGTGACCAGATCGAACCCAGTCACGCGCTCCAACCCGGTGACGCGGTCCAACCCGGTCAGCCGCTCTAACGGCTTTCTTGTCGATGCCTACGTCGAGCCCGGTACTGGCGGCCGTCAGCCGGTCGCCTTCGTTGGCCGGCGCCCCCACCGCGCTGAGGCCCCGACCGGTGCACGCCGTCCTCATGTCGGCGTGATCGACACAGGCTGCGGAGCTCACCCGTGGTTCTCGGCCTCGTTCCTGCACGATGGCACCGACCTGGGCCCTCATGCACCGATCGGTCATACGGACCCTGAAACGGACCCCGAGAGCGTCGGAGACGTCGGCGGTCCGCTGGATGGCATGCTCGACGATGCGGCCGGTCACGGAACGTTCATCGTCGGCCTGGTGCACCAGGGCTGCCCGGACGCGGACATCTGGTGGTGGCGTGCCGTCGACTCCGACGGAACATTGGCCGAGTCCGAACTCATGACGGTCGTCGCGAAGATCGCCGAACTGCTCCGGCTCCCCGAGGACGATCCGGACCGGATCGCGCTCGACGTGCTGAACCTGTCGTTCGGTTACTACCACGAGACACCGAAGGACGAGAAGTTCGACCCGACGTTCTATGAACTGCTCGCTGCCATCGGGCGTACCGGCACCGTCGTGGTGTGTTCCGCCGGCAACGACGCCACCGCCCGTCCCATGTTCCCGGCGGCATGGTGCCCGCACCCGGGAGTCGAGTCGATCATCCGCCTCGACCCGGAAGCCACCCCCATCGTCACGGTGGGCGCGCTGAACACCAACGGCGTGACGGATGCGATCTACTCCAACGCGGGTCCCTGGGTCGCGGCCCACCGCCCGGGAACATCACTCGTCAGCGCGATCCCCCCGTTCCAAGCCGGCCTCGAACCCCCGGCTCGGCTGGAGGCGTTCGGGCGGCAGCGCGAATCGATCGACCCGGACGACTACCGCAGCGGATTCGCCATCTGGAGCGGCACCTCGTTCGCGGCGCCGGTCTTCGCGGCCGAACTCGCCGACGCTCTCTCCCCCGACCTTCCAAAGCAGGAGTCTCGCGGGGAGGCCGTGGATCGCGCGCGGAGCACGGTGGAGCGACTCCTGTCCTCGCAGTGAGATCCTGAGGTCATGAGCACGGCGGAAGACCTTCACGAGCGCGGCATCGACGCCGTGAATCGCGGTCATTTCCGCAGGTCCCACCGGTTGCTGACATCTGCGTTGTCCGTATCGCCCGATCCGGACAGGACAGCCCGGATCATTGCGACGCTGGCCTATGTCGAGGCCGAACTCGGCGATCGTTCTGGCGCCGTCGAGCGGTGCACCGCGGCGCTGCGTGAACACAGCCTCAGCCCTCATTCGCGGGCGGTCATCCGGAGCCAGAAGGCAGTACTACTGCTCCGCGGTGGCGAGATCGACGAGGCCCTTTCACTGTTCGACCTCTCGTTGCCTGGCCTCGATGCCGGCACCGCCGAACGCGGCAATGTCCTGATCAATCGAGGCCTGGCCCTGCTTGATCACGGCGAACACGTCCGCGCCGACCAAGACTTCGCGACGGCTGCGGGCGACCTTGCCGGCGACGACCTGGCCCAAGCGGGGGCCGTGCACAACCGTGGCTACGTTGCGCTCAAACAGGGTGATCTGGTCGCGGCGCTCCAGTACATGAACGAGGCCGCCGACCAGATGACCGGTGCCAGCGCGCAACTGGCGGCCGTCGCTGCCCAGGATCGCGCTGAGGTGCTGTTGGCCGCCGGCCGAGTGCTCGAGGCGGCCGTCGAACTCGAGTCAGCACTGTCCCGATTCGCGGAACTGCGCCTGCCGCGAATGAGGGCCGAATGCGAGTTCGTCCTGGGCCGGGCGGTGCTGGTGTCCGACCCGGCCCGAGCCCGGTTGCTCGCTCGTTCGGCCGGGCGACGCCTGCGTCGCCACGGAAACGCGGCGTGGGCCCTGCGAGCAGACACACTCGAACTGATCGCCGACGCTGCGACGGGCCGACGGACCCGGTCGTGGCTGGCCAGCGCCGATGACCTCGCCGGAGACTTGCGTTCGCACTCGCTCACGCACGAGGCCCAACTGCTGGACCTCACGGCCGCCCGCGTCGCGGTCGATGTCGGTTGCTTCGACGACGCCCAGACCCGGCTCCAACGTGGTCGCACCAATGCCAATGACTCCCTTACTGAACGTCTGCTCGAACGTCGCGCGAAGGCCGAACTGTCACTCGCCCTCGGCCGGCGACGGCAGGCACTCGGACATCTGCGGGCCGGCCTCGACCTGCTGCACGACTGGCAGTCGTCCTTCGGCAGTCTCGACCTGATGAGTTCGGTCGTCGGCCATGGTCGCGCGCTCGCGACCAGCGGGATCAAGCTTGCCCTACAGGACGGTTCACCGGACCTGGTCTTCGAATGGTCCGAGCGGGCCCGTGCCTTGACCACACGTGTCGTTCCGGTGCGCCCCCCGAAGGACGAGGAAGCGGCCGCCGATCTCATCGAGATCCGAGCGCTGACCGTTCGGGAGCCGGAGGTCGGCACCGCCGAGGCCCGACGGTTGAGTGAACTACGCGACCGCGTGCGTCATCGTGCGTGGCTCGGTGCCGGTTCAGGCGAGGTTCGCGCCATCGCCGATCTCTCGGAACTCTCGCACGCTCTCGGAAGCGGCACCGGGCTCGTCAGCTATCTGTGGGACGGCGACGCGCGAATCCATGCACTCGTCATCACCGATGTCACACGCCACGTCATCGATCTCGGGGAATCCGATTCGATCAGGCGATTGCTGGCCGGCCTCCAAGCCGATCTGGACGTGAGCGCGAGCGACTTGGGCGACGCGATCGCCCAGGTCGTGCTGGCGGGTCGGGAGCGACGACTGTCCGAGGTCGCCGAGGCGCTCGTGGCACCGCTGCTGCCGCATCTGGGCGATCGTCGGGTCGTCATCACGCAGGCCGGTGTCCTCGCTGGAACACCGTGGTCGATGCTGCCAGGGCTGATCGGACGGCCCGTGACCGTCGCGTCCGCCGCCACGCGGTGGCTCGGCACTCGGAATCTGCCGGTACCGAAGGGCATCGGCTTCGTCGCCGGTCCGGGTGTCGACCGAGCGGTCGAGGAGGTCAAGCAGTCGGCGACCAGATGGTCCGGTGCCTTCGTGCTGACCGATGGTGCCGCGATCTCGGAAGCCGTGCTCGAGTTGGCTGGCCACGTCGACGTGCTGCACGTGTCAGCCCATGGACGCCACGCATCGGAGCATCCGCTGTTCTCCGGCGTACTGCTGGCCGACGGTCCCCTGTTCGGCTACGACCTCGACCAACTGACCGAGGTGCCCGACGTCGTGATCCTCTCGGCGTGCGAGGTCGGCCGGTCGACGCAGCGCTGGGCCGAGGAGTCACTCGGCATGGTGAATGCGTGGCTGCACGCCGGGGCGCGGTGCGTCATCGCCTCACCCGCTGCAGTAGCGGACGACGAAGCCTGTGAGGTGCTGCAGGACGTCCACCGACTGATGGCCGGCGGCACTCCCCCGGGCGTCGCACTGGCCGAGGCGACACGGGACCGACCGACGTCCTTCGTCTGCTTCGGCGCCGGCTGGTAAGTACCCGGGCTGCCCGAAATGTGTGGCGTTGCGGACCTCAGATCTCACTACCTGGGATTCTCAGGTGCGCAAGGCTACAGATTTCCTCAGTCGAGCAGGGAGGCCGGGTTCAGGCGGACAGTGAGTGGTTGGCTGATCTCGAACACTTCGTCGCCGACTGCGCACGCCACCTCGACGTAAGCATCGCCCTCGAGTGTCCAGGCCGTGATCGACGGCTCATCCGGGTCGACCACCCAGTAGTGCGGGCAGCCGGCCCGCTGCAGCCGCTCCTTCTTCAGCAGCAAGTCGATGCCGCGCGTGGATGGTGAAAGCACTTCGACGGCCAGCAGCGGTGGCCCAGGCAAGTCACGCTCGGTGAATGCGCCGCGCGGGGCCACCAACAAATCAGGTTGGATGACACTGTCGTCCGACAGGACCACGTCGACTGGCGCGTAGAAAATGCTGCAACCATCCGGAACCGCAGCATCAAGCGTCCGAAAGAGGTTGGTCGAGACCAACTGATGGATGATCCGCGGTGCCGGGCTCACGAGGAGGACCCCGTCGATGAGTTCGTAGCGGTGCCCGTCATCGGGCATCACATCCAAGTCCTCGCGGGTCAGTGCTCGCCCACGGGGCAGTCCCAGCACCTCGGTCGTCATGGCAGTCATCGTAGAACGCATCCCCCTTCACGACCAATGATTCAACCTCGGGACCGACGCGGGCACCAGACGCCTGAGCGAGGCTGTGGACAACCTCGTGAGATGTGCTCAGAGCAGGGACAGCGAGTCGTTCACCGCAGCGGCTGCGGCGCGCAGCGACGTGACGTCCGGGCCTTTCGCAAGCACATCGCGCGAGGTTGACGGGATGATCGAACCCTTCACGGTGCCGAAGAGTCGGCGCAGGTCGTCGACGGTGCCGCCCTGGGCTCCGAAGCCGGGGACCAGGATCGGCCCGTTGAACTCCAGCCGCTGCGTGTCCAGGTGCGCGACGGTCGCGCCGATCACTGCACCGAAGGAGCCCAGCGGGTCCGCTCCGGCGTTGGCGTGACCGAGTTCGGCCAGGATTTCGTCACCGACCGTGATTCCCGAGGAGGTCGTCGCCGACTGGAAGTGGACCGCTTCCTGGTTGGAGGTGAACGCCAGCACGAACACCCCGGCGTCGTTCTTCTCGGCCGCGGCGAAGAACGGGTGCAGCGAACCGAAGCCCAGGTACGGACTGACCGTGATCGCGTCCGCCGCCATCGGCGCGTCGTCGTCGAGGTACGCATCGGCGTACGCGGTCGCGGTGGATCCGATGTCGCCGCGCTTGACGTCGAGGATCGTCAGCGTGCCGGTGTGCCGCAGGTCCTGCA
>CAYYQO010000115.1:0-10420 GCA_964473845.1 uncultured Aeromicrobium sp. | reverse complement strand
CCGCCACCGACATCACCCACCACTACACCAAGCCCGGACGAACCCACACCCACGTCGACGTCACCTACACCGTCACCTACCGCATCGACAACGGCCCCTGGCAACAACTCGACACCACCATCACCGCCACCGGCCCCACCACACCCCTACGCATCCGCCAAGCCCAACCCATCCTCACCCACTGACACATTTGGTACGCGATCCACCATTCACCGCGACCAGAGCGTGGATCCCGCACCAAAAGTGGCGAACGGGGTCAGCGGGGGACGTCCTTGAAGGCGGCCGTGGTGCGGTCGGCGTAGGCCGAACTGTCCGCGCGTTCCATGGGGCCGTCCCACGCGCGCGGCAGGGGCAGGTCCACGGCCGGATTGAGGCGGGCGACGATCTCGTCGAGGACCCGTTCGGTGTCCCCGACCCACAGGTGCTTGGCGCCGTCGACGGCGATCACCTCGGCCTGGGGCACGGCGGCGAACCGCTCGCGCGCCTCGGCGGGTCGCAGGTAGTCGTCGAGCTCCGGGACGACAGCCGCCAGCGGACGGCCGTCCGTGGCCCACGCGGCCAGGTGCTCGGGCTTGCTGAAACGCAGCGGCGGCGACAGCAGGATCGCCCCGGCGACATCAGGCTCCAGTCCGTACATGATCGCCAGATCGGTCCCGAAGGACCAGCCGACGATCCACCGGTTCGGCAGCTCGGCGAACTCGGCATATTCGACGGCGGCCGCGACGTCGTACCGCTCGTCCACCGCTCCGTCGAACTCGCCCTCGCTGCGGCCGCGCACACTCTCGGTGCCGCGCGTGTTGAACCGCAGCACGGCGATGTCGGCGAGCGCGGGCAGCCGGTAGGACGCCTTGCGGAAGACGTGGCTGTCCATCATGCCGCCGTGCGTGGGCAGCGGGTGCAGACAGATCATCGTGGCCACCGGATCCCGCTCGAGCGGCAGCGCGAGTTCCCCGACCAAGGTCAGTCCGTCGGCTGTCGTGAGTTCGATGTCCTCGCGCCGCGCCGGCAACACCGAGGAGCCGGTGATCTTGTTCATCACCCCATCATGCCAAGGCCTCCGAGGAGGCCTGCCCCGCGTGGTGACGGCCGCGCGGCACGATCATCGGAGTGCCGCTGACGGGATCGGGCACCACCTCGCAACTCAGCCCGAACACCTCGGTGACCACTGCGGCGTCGATGACGTCACGCGGCGCACCTTCCACGACGATCCGGCCACTTTTCATCGCGATGATGTGATCGGCGTAGCGACACGCCAAGTTGAGGTCGTGCAGCACGAGCACGATCGTCTTGCCCGACTCGCGGTTCAGATCCGTCAGCAGGTCGAGCAGTTCGACCTGATGGTTGATGTCGAGGTACGTCGTCGGCTCGTCGAGCAACAACAGATCCGTGTCCTGCGCGAGCGCCATCGCGACCCACACGCGCTGGCGCTGCCCTCCGGACAGCTCGGCGATGCTGCGGTGGGCCAAGTCGGCCGCGCCCGTGGCCTCGAGGGCCGCCTCGACGGCCACGTCGTCCTCGGCACTCCACCGGCGGAACCAGCCCTGATGGGGATAACGCCCACGGCCAACCAAGTCGCCCACGGTGATGCCATCGGGTGCCACCGGCGACTGGGGCAACAGGCCCAGCACCCGAGCGACGTCGATGCTGCGCAGATCCTGGACCGACGTGCCGTCGAGGACCACCTCGCCGCCGAGGGGCCGCAACAACCGAGCGAGGCCACGCAGCAAGGTCGACTTGCCGCATGCGTTGGCCCCGACGATGACGGTGATCCTCCCGTCGGGGATCTGCACGTCCAGGTCTTCGACGATCGTCGTGTCGCCGTAGCCGAGGCTGAGGTTCTGCGCACGCAGGTCATGAGCGGTCATCCGCCGCGTCCTTCCCGGTTGACAGTGGCCAGGAGCCAGATCAGATAGGGCGCTCCGACGATGCCGGTGACGACGCCCGTGGGCAGCGCGGTGGGCAGGACCTGCTGGGCGATCAGGTCGGATCCCAGCACGATGCTGGCGCCCACCAGCCCCGCAGCGATGATGCCCCCACTGTCCGGGCCGATCAGCCGCTGGGCGATCGGCCCGGCGATCAGGGCGACGAACATGATCGGCCCGGCGACAGCCGTCGCACAGCCGATCAGGGCGATCGACAGGGCGATGAGGCCCAGCCGATTCGCCTCGACGCGCGCACCGAGCGCCCTGGCCGTGTCGTCACCGAGTTCCAGGGCGCGCAGGGGCCGCTGCAACAGCAACGCCGTCGGCACCAGGACCACCAGCGCGGCCCCGAGCATCCGCAATTCCCCGGATCCGGCCTGACCCACCGTGCCCACCAGCCAGGTCATCGCCTGCCGCGCCTCGTTGAGGTCGGCTCGCGCCACGATGTAGCCCACGATCGACAGCATGAACTGCGAGACGCCGATGCCGATCAGGATGAACCGGTAGCCCGACACCCCGTCTCGCCACGCGAGCACGTAGATGAGCACCGCGCTGAGCAAGGCGCCGACGAGCGCCGAGAGCGAGATCATGGCGCTCGTCGCACCCCACAGCACGATCGACGAGACGGCGAACAGGCTCGCCCCGGAGGACACCCCGACGAAGTCCGGGGAGGCCAGCGGATTGGCCAGGAGTTTCTGGAAGATCGTGCCGGAGATGCCCATGGCGATGCCGACGGCCAGTGCGGCCGAGGCCGTCGGCAGGCGCAGGTCACGGACGATGAAGTCGACCGCCGGGTCGTCGCTCAGCCCGAGGACCGACGCGACCACGCCCAGCGGCGAGACCCGGTAGCTGCCCAGCATCATCGTGAGCACGAACAGGCCCAGGGCCAGGACACCGAGCAGCGCTGTCACGATCGCCGCACGGCGACGGCGAACGTGTCGTTCGGATCGGACGCGAGCGGTCCTGTCGATCAGCATGGTCATCGGATCACAGCTCCGCGAGGTTGCGATAGCGGACCAGTGCGATGAACGCCGGGGCGCCCAGGACGCCCAGCACGACCCCGACCTGCAGTTCTCCAGGCGACACGATCGTCCGGCCGATGATGTCGGCCAGCAGCAGCACGATCGGGGTCAGGACGAGTGAGTACGACAGGATCCAGCGATAGTCGGGGCCGCACAGCATGCGCGCGATATGGGGGACGATCAGGCCGACGAACACGATGGGTCCGCACGCTGCGGTGGCGGCACCGCACAGGATCGCGACCGTCACGAACATCAGGATCCTGGTGCGCTGCACGTTCTGGCCCAGGGCGACAGCGAGGTCCTCGCCCAGCGCCAGTCCGTTCAGGGCCCGGCCCGTCCCGAGGGCGACGATGACGCCGATCAGCAGGAAGGGCAGCGTCTGCCAGAACACTGGGAAGTAGCGTCCTGCGAGAGAGCCGACCTGCCAGAACCGCAACTCGTTGAGGGCCTCGACATGGGTCATGACGACGGCCGAGGTGATCGAGGTCAAGATGGCGGTCACGGCCGCGCCCGCCAGCGCCAGTTTGACCGGCGTGGCCCCCTCGCGCCCGAACGAGGCGATCCCGTAGACGATGACCGTCGCCACGCCGGCGCCGAGGAACGCGAACCAGATGTAGACGCTGACCGACTGCGTTCCCAGCACCATGATCGCCAGGACGATGAAGCAGGCCGCCCCGGCGTTGATGCCCATGATGCCCGGATCGGCGAGCGGATTGCGGGTCACGCCCTGCAGGATCGCCCCACTCAGGCCCAGCGCCGCACCGGCGAAGATGCCGATCAGCGTGCGCGGTACCCGCATCTCGCGGATCACCGCCTCCGAGGCCACCGACGGGTCGTAGTCCGTGAAGGCCTTCCAGATCGTGGCCGGCCCCACCCCCCGTGCGCCGAGGGTGATGCTCACGAAGCACACCACCGCGAGCACGCAGATCAGCGCCACGAAGCCGGCCGACAGCACCGCGCCCGAACGATGGCGCGGTGCCTCACGGACCGCAGACGTGAGCGGCTGGGTGGCGGTCATGCCACGTCGGGGTCAGCCTTGTCGATGGCCGCGGTGAGCGCCGTCAACTGCTCGGTGTACTCGCCGTACGTGTGCATCCAGTAGGCCGGCCACGGGGCGTACGCCTTGGCCTTGGCCGCCTTGATGCTCGTCCAGGTCGGCTGCTTCTCGGCCAGGTCCAGGTTGCTCGGGTACGAGCGATCGTCGATCAGCAGCAGGTCCGGCTGGTATTTGTCGACGTTCTCCCAGCTGAGGTTCTCCCAGTAGGTGAAGTCCGGATCGACCTTGTCGGGTGTGATGACGTCCAGGCCCCACTGCTGGAAGTCCAGGAGCTCCGGCGCGTGGACCGGGTTGGCCACGTACAGCAGGTCGTCGGCGGGCGAGACGGCCAGGACGGACAGACCGGGCTTGGCCTCGGCGGCCTTCGCGAAGGCTGCCTTGGCGGCCTCGAACTCCCGCTTCTGCTCAGCGATCTTCGGATCGTCCAGATCCGCGCCCAGGGACTCAGCGAGTTCCTCGTACCCGGCGATGAGCTTCTCGATCGAATCGCCTTGCGAGACGCCGGCGATCGGGGCGAGCTCGACGATCTTCTTGCTGGCGGCCGGGACACTCTCCTCCAGGCCGCTGTACGCCTTCTCGGCCGGCCACCAGTCGGCCACGATGAGATCGGGCTTGAGCGTGGCGGCCTTCTCGACATCGATCTCGCCAAAGGCCTCGCCCAAGATCGTGATCCCGGACAGGTCCAGGTTCTTGAGGTTCGCGTCCTCCTCGACCGGGCCGTTGGCATAGATGCCGACCGGCTTGATGCCGAAGGAGATCAGCGCGGCCGCTTCGGCGCCACTGGCGATGATGCGCTCCGGCGTGTGATCGAGCTCGACCGTCTCACCGTTGCCGGACGTGAACGACCACGGACCTGAATCCTGGGCGCCGTCGTCGTCGGCCGAGGACGAGCCGCAGGCGGTCAGCAGCAAGGAGGCGGCAGCAGCGAGAACCACCGTGCGAAGGGGGCGAATCATGAGAGTCCTTGGGGGTGAGGAGCAGTAGTGCCCCAGCAGCCTAACTTAGGGGAGGCTACCCATGGCAGCGGCCCATTCCGTGGTCACCCCCGTCGGTTCCAGCAGGCGGAATGCCAGTGCCGGCGCTCCTCGAGCGGATCGGTCACGAGGAAGCTCGTCGGCTCCTGCGGCCACACCACCAGATGTGGTGTGGCCGGCGGCAGCAGTTGCTGGCAGCCCGGACAGCGGTAGTCCTTTTCGGACGTTGCTCCCGTGATGGAGCGGACCCACCAGTCACCGTCGCGCTTGTGGACCAACTGCTCCGGACGCGACACGGGCCCGCGTTTGCGGGCCCGTGCGGCGGCTTGCTTGCGGCGGGACACGCCCCCAGTCTAGGTGGCGCCCCAGCGGCTCAGTAGGTGTGGAAACCGGCCTTGGTCTTGCGGCCGAGCTTGCCTTCGGCGACGACCTGCTTGAGCGACTCGGCCGGCGTCCATCCCTCGTGGCCGAACGCGCCGACGAGCGTCTCCTGGATGGCCAGCGACACATCGTTGCCGACGACGTCGAGGAGCTCGAACGGCCCCATCGGCAGCTTCGTCTCCTTGAGGGCCGTGTCGATCTGTTCCATCGACGCCGCGCCGGACTCCTGCAACTTGATCGCATCGTTGAGGTACGGGAACAGCAGCGCGTTGACGATGAATCCGGCGCGGTCGCCGCAGGACACGGGGTGCTTGCCGGTCGCGAGACACAGCGCGCGAACCGTCTCGTCGACGTCGGCGGCGGTCTCGTCGGTCGTGACGACCTCGACGAGCTTCATGACGGGAGCCGGGTTGAAGAAGTGCATGCCGATGACATCGGCCGGACGGCTCGTGACGTCGGCGCACGACTTGATCGACAGCGACGAGGTCGTCGTGGCGAGGATCGCGCCGGGCTTGGCGATCCGGTCCAGGTCACGGAACAGCTCGAGCTTGATCTCGAGGTCCTCGGCGATGGCCTCGACCACGAGGTCGACGTCGGCGAGGGCCTCGCGCTCGGTGGACCCGGTCAAGCGGTCCAGGATCGTCGATTTGCCGTCCTCGTCGAGCTTGCCCTTGGCGACCGACCGGTCGAGGTTCTTGGTGATGTAGGCGAGCACACCGTCGAGCTTCTCGGTCGAACGGCCGACGAAGACGACGTCGAAGCCAGCCTGCGCGAACACCTGGACGATGCCCGAGGCCATCGTGCCGGTGCCCACGACGCCGACCTTGCTGACGGGGCGCTTGATCTCGGGCGCCGCCGCGCCGTCGGACTCCTCCGAGGTGAACGCCGCGGCCGCATCGGCGATCTCGACGAGCTTGGCGGCGGGCTCGTGGAGCGGGTCACCGGTTTGGGCGAACTGGTCGGCCAGTCCGGCCACGACGGTCTTGGCGCCGAGGGCGTCGATCAGGGCCAGCGGGCCGATCGGGTAACCGCAGCCGAATCGCATGCCGGCGTCGATGTCCGCAGCAGTGGCGTAGCCGTCGCCGAACATCGTGGCGGCGTGGTTGAGGTACGGGTAGAGCAGTGTCCGGGCGATCCGGCCACCCTCGTCATCGGCAACGACGCGGTCGACGATTTCTGACATCGAGAATCTCCTCTGAGGCATGGCTCGGCGGTGCTGCTCCCCGCCGAGTGTTCGTGAAAGACTAGCGTGACAGCATCTGTGTCTTGATAGGAGCCTCATGTCTTTCCGCGTGCGTGTATCAGCCGTCACAGTGGCCACGGCCTTCCTCATCGGCGGCCTGGCCGGATGCGCCGAGGACGACGCGTCCACGCCCGCCGATCCGACCTCGGCGACCCCGAGCGCGACGGTCGATTCGCAAGACCCGGCGGCCGCGATCGTCGGTTCGTGGCGCTCCGAGGAAGCCGACTGGACCGTGCACTTCGCCGACGACGGCACCTTCGTCGAGGACTTCGAGGGCAACAAGGACTTCCGTAGCGGAACGTTCACGGTCGAGGGCTCCGTCGTCAATCTCGTCGGCGACGACGGCAACACCAACTCAGGCGAGTTGTCCGGCGAGACGATCGCGTTCAAGCTCGGAACCCTCGAGCGCCAGTGAGGATCGTCGTCGCCCGCTGTCAGGTCGACTACGCCGGCCGGCTGACGGCCCACCTGCCGCTCGCGCAGCGCGTCATCATGGTCAAGGCCGACGGGTCGGTCCTGGTGCACTCCGACGGCGGATCGTACAAGCCACTCAACTGGATGAGTCCGCCGTGCACCCTGCGTGAGGGCGTGGCCGAGGATGGCGTGCCCGAGTGGACGGTCTCGGCGCAGAAGTCCGACGACACGCTGCGGATCCGGCTCGAGGAGATCATCCACGACTCCCAGCACGAGCTGGGCGTCGATCCCGGCCTGCAGAAGGACGGCGTCGAAAAGCACCTGCAGGAACTGCTGGCCGAACACACCGGCTCACTCGGCGACGGCATGTCGCTCGTCCGGCGCGAGTACATGACCGCGATCGGCCCGGTGGACCTGCTGTGCCGCGATGCCGGTGGTGCGGCCGTGGCCGTCGAGATCAAGCGCCGTGGCGAGATTGACGGCGTCGAGCAGTTGACCCGCTATCTGGAACTCATGAACCGCGATCCGAAACTGCGCCCCGTCCGCGGCATCTTCGCCGCCCAGGAGATCAAGCCCCAAGCGCGCGTCCTGGCCGTCGACCGCGGGATCGAGTGCGTCGTCGTCAACTACGACGAACTCCGTGGACTCGACGACCCGAGCTTGCGGTTGTTCTAGGACCTCAGCGGGTGCAGACGCGCAGATCGGCCCAGACGGCGCGGTGGTCGGTGCCGTCGATGTCCTCGGTTCCGGCGTCGGTGACGCTCAGGCCGCGGACCAGGACGTGGTCGATGTCGGCGAACGGCGGGAAACTGCGATCCATCGGCCACGTGGCCCGGGGCCACACTCCCCCGGTGTCGAACATGCCACGTTTGACGTCACGGAACCCGGCGTGCGCCATCGAGGCATTGAAGTCGCCGGCCATCACGAGCGGACGCCCGCGCTGGGCGCGCTGCCACTGACCGAGCTCGAACAGGCCCGCACGCCAGTCCTCGAGGGACTCCTCGATCGGCGGTTTCGGATGGATCGCCCGCACCAGGACACTCGTGCCGTCGACGTCGATCGACATGGCCGGCTGCTGGAACGTCTCGGCCTCACCCGTCGGCACGGGGACGCGGGTGGCCGGATAGCGGGACAGGATCACCGTGCCGGAGGACTCACGGCCCTCGACGGTCTGTCCGCTGCGGTGGGCGAACCGCTGACCGGCCTCCGTGGCACCCAGCGCGGCGATGAGCGGCTCGGTGGCCTCGGGCATGACGAGGACGTCGATGTCGTGGCGTTCGACGGCAGCCGCCAACTGCTGGACGTCCGCCTCGCCGAAGTACGCGTTGAGGGTCAGCACCGCCACCCGGGCTTCGCCGGCATCACAGTCGGGCCGGTTGCTGACGTTGAGAATCGTCACGAGTGCCACCGCGATCACGACCAGGTTGGTGCCGCACGCCAGCCACGCCCGCGCCAACAGACTGGCCACGAGACCCAGGACCGCCAGCACGACCCAGAGCCGGCCGAGCGACTGGACGGCCGGCCACCACGAGGGATCCAGCCGGTCCAACCACGGCGTCGCCGCGAGGAGCAACAGCCCCACCGCGGCAACGCTCAGCAGCACCCGGACGACTTTCACGCGTCAGGCACCGGCAATCGGCGGCGCCGTCGGATCGGAACCCTCGGCCCCGTCCTCGCGGGCGACCCAGTCCTCGATCCGCTCGTAGTCGGCCTTGGAACGGGTCACGACGGCCAGCAGGTCACTCATCTTGGCGACCTCCTCGACCTGTTCCTTGATGAACCACTGCATGAATTGATCCGACGCGAAATCATTGTCCTCACGAGCGAGCCGCGTCAACTCGTTGATCTGGGCCGTGACCCGCTTCTCCTGGTCGAGGGCGACCTGGACGGGCTCGATGACGTCCTGGAAGTCCATCCGCGGCGCATCGAGCGCCGGGATGACCACAGTCTCGTCCTGGTCGAGCAGGTACTGGACCATCATCATGGCGTGGTCGCGCTCCTCCAACGCCTGGGCATAGAACAGCGCCGCCATCTGCGGCATCGTCAGGGCGTCGAAGTAGGTGGCGATTCCCACGTACTGCTGGTGCGCACCGAACTCGTGGCCGATCTGTTCCTGCAGTGCCTTCACGAACTGCTTCGACGCCATGTTTCCTCCTAGGAATAGGCCAGCCTATCCTCACGCTGGTAATCTTGTGTCGTGCCGAAGCCGCCGAAGAAGAAGTGTTGCGTGAGCAAGCCGCGCTGCAAGCGCTGCCCCATCCGCATGATGGCCAACGGCACCCTTCCCGACGGCTACACCGTCAAGAAGCGCAAACTGGTCAAGGTCAAGAAGAAGGACAAGAAGTCCTCCAAGACCAAGTCCAAGCCGCTGGCCGCCTGACTGCTTCGACCGTTCCGAACGAGTTCGAGCCTAGACCGGGAGGCCGTTCGCCTTGCGGATCTCGTCGACGACGCGGCTCATGATGTCGGTCATGCCGAAGTCCTTCGGCGTGAACACCGCCGCGATGCCCGAGGCCTCGAGCTTACGGCCGTCCGAATCCGGGATGATGCCACCCACGATGACCGGCACGTTGGTCAGACCCGCCTCGTTCAGGCTCTTCTGCACCTCAGGCACGAGTTCCATGTGGGAACCGGACAGGATCGACAGACCCACGACGTGGACATCCTCGGCGACCGCTGCGGCCACGATCTGCTCGGGCGTCAGACGGATGCCCTGGTAGATGACCTCGAAGCCGGCGTCGCGCGCCCGGACGGCAACCTGCTCGGCACCGTTGGAGTGACCGTCCAGACCGGGCTTGCCGACCAGGAAACGCAGGCGTCCGCCCAGCTCCTCACCGGTCTGGCGCACCTTGTCGCGCACGGCGCTTAGTTCGGATCCGGCTTCGACCACGCCACTCACTCCTGCCACGCCCGTGGGCGCTCGGTACTCGCCGAACACATCGCGCAGCGCCTGGGCCCACTCGCCCACCGTGGCACCGGCCCGCACGGCGTCGAGCGTCGCCGCCATGAGGTTCTCGGTGGTCTTGGCCTGCTGCTTGACGACCTCGAGTGCGGCGTCGACGGCAGTCTGGTCGCGCTGGGCGCGCCATTGGCGAACGTCCTCGACCGCATTCGCCTCGGCGAGAGGATCGGAGGCCATGATGGCCCCGTCGAGGTCGGCCGTCAGCGGCGACGGCTCGGTCTCGGTGTAGCTGTTGAGGCCCACGACCTTGATGTCACCGGACTCGATCCGGGCACGGCGCTCGGCGTGGGAGGAGACCAGTTCCTGCTTCATGTAGCCCGAGACGACCGCGGCGACCGCGCCGCCCATGGCCTGGACTCGATCGATCTCGGCCTTGGCGCCCTCGATCAGTTCGTCGACCTTGGCCTCGATGACGTGCGAACCGTCGAAGATGTCGCCGTACTCG
>CAYYQO010000114.1:0-10432 GCA_964473845.1 uncultured Aeromicrobium sp. | reverse complement strand
AGCAGGAACCCGTTGGTGAACAGCAGCGCCGAGGTCGCCACCCGGGCCCGGCTCAGCGTCGCGTCCACCCCACGAGCCTAGTGCGGGCGATGCCATCATGAGCGCATGACCGTCGCTGCCCCATCAACGCTCCGTGCCGCGGCGATCGGCTTCGCCGTTGCGTCGGGTGTCGCCGGACTCCTGAGTGGGGTCCAGACATTCACGCTGGCCATGAACGGCCCTGTTTCTCTCGATGTCGCGATGTGGATCCGGGCGCCGGCGCTGATGTCGCTGTCTCTCATGGTGGTGGGGATCGCCGGCGTCACCGTGTGGCTTGATTCCCGACGTGGACCGAGTGCCGCGGTCGCCGCCGTCGTGGCTGCGGTCGGTGTTGCGATGGGTTCGCTGTGGATTGCATCCGTGATGGTGCGACCGGGATTCTCACCCGCGGTCGTGCGCCTGCTGGCGTGCGAGGTGCTCGTGGTCCTGCTGCTGCTGGGAGTCGCCCGGGTGTGGAGCCAGACGGTGGACGGGAAGATCTCTGCGACCGAAGTGGCGCTCGGAGCCGTGGTGGGCGTGGCGGCCTCCGGGCTGAGGGACTTCGTCGAACTGGCGACCCACCTGGTCCGCAGCCACGGCGATGGCGCCTGGAGTTTCACGGGGCTGTGGGTGCTGGCCCACGGTCTGCTGCTGGTGGCGGCCGTGCTCGCCACGCTGGCACTGACAGGGCGGGGTCCGGTGGCACCCGTCGCCATACTGGTGATCGTCGCAGGGGTGCTGACGATCGTGGTCGTGGGTCGGGATGTGCTGAGTTTCCGGACGTTCGTGGGATACGGCATCCACCGGACGGTGATCTTCGCGAGTCTGGGGCTCCTGACTCGATTCTTCGGGGCACTGGCCGTCGTCGGCCTGGGCGCGCTGTTGCTGTGGGCCCGCACGACGGGTCCGGTGGTGGACCGGCCCAGCGGCGGCGACGACACGTTTGCGCGCTGGCAGGACTAGACTGGGGAGGTTGTGTCCTCCGCCATCACCGACTACCGCCGCCTCTGGGGCGCAGCTGGATTCTCCTTCGTCTCGGTGGCGTTCCTGGGCCGGATACCGCTGGCCATGAGCCAGATGGGAGTCCTGCTCCTCGTGGCGCAGGCGACCGGGAGGTACGGCATCGCGGGCGCGACGGCCGGCGCGCTCGCCGTGGCCAACGCCGCGGGTTCGCCCGTGTTCGGGTCCTTCGCGGATCGCTTCGGTCAGCGACCGGTTGTTCTCGTCCAGTCGCTGCTCGGGTCGATCGGACTCGTGGCGATCGTGGTCGCCGCCCGGGCAGAGGTGCCCGCGGGGGCGCTGATCGGGGTCGCGGCGATCACCGGCCTGTCGATGCCCCAGGTCGGGCCGCTCGCCCGCGTGCGCTGGCGCCCGGTGCTGAACCGGCGCGTGGGAGAGGGCCGGATCCACGAGACCGAGGTCGACCGGTTCGTCGACCTGGCGTTCTCGTACGAGGGCGCGGGCGACGAGGCGTCGTTCGTCCTCGGTCCGGCGATGGTCGGCATTATGGGCGTCCTGATCGGGGCCGACGGTGCGCTGCTGACGGCGGCCGTCCTGCTGGCAGTGTTCGGGTCGTGGTTCGCCCTGCACCCGACGGCGGCGCTGGTTCCGCGGGGCAGCGAGCACGCACCCACGCACGGCGTGAAGCTGTGGACCTCGGCGTTCGTTTCGCTCGCCACGGCGGTGTTCCTCATGGGGATGTTGTTCGGCAGCATCCAGACCGGCAGCACCGTGCTGGCCACCGACCGGGGCCACCCGGACGTGGCCGGCCTGATCCACGCGGTGCTCGGCATCGGCAGCGTCGTCGCGGCGTTGTCACTGGCCGCCGTGCCGGCCAGCGTCCTCTACGCGACCCGGATGCTGTGGGCGGCCGCGGCGATGGTCGTGTTCTCGCTGCCGTTGCTCGTCGTCCACACGATCCCCCAGTTGGTGGCGGTGATCGCGATCATGGGCTTCGCGGTGGCGCCCTACCTGATCAGTGCATTCGCGTTGGCCGGCCTGATCGTGCCGCCGGCCCGCATCGGCACGGCGATGACCTTCATGGCCGGTGGCACGGGACTGGGCTACGCCACGGGCGCGGCGGTCGCGGGCCGAGCAGCGGACGGCTGGTTCGGTCCGGCTGGCCCCACCCCGGCGTTCGCGGTCACGATCTCGGCGATGGTGCTGGCCCTGCTGCTCTCGCTGTCCACCCAGCGCATCCTCCGCAACGCCAAGATCGTCTCCTAGCTCGCTGGCAGTGACGTTTGCGGGGCCGACACGCCGGTCTGGACCCCGCAAACGTCACGCTCAGCGAGTCAGGGCGGCTTGCAGGCGCGCCTTCGTGACGGGCCACTCGTCGTCGAGCATCGAGAACGTGACCGTGTCGCGCCACGAGCCGTCGTCGCGCAGTTTGTGTTTGCGCAGGACGCCTTCGCGCTGGGCTCCCAAGCGGGCGATCGCGTTCTGGGAACGCTCGTTGCGGATGTCGGTGTGCCACACGACCCGCACGCACTCGAGGGTTTCGAAGGCGTGGGTCATCAGCAGCAATTTCGCCTCGGTGTTCAGACCGGTGCGCCAGAACCGCCTGCCGATCCAGGTGTGACCGATCGCGACGGTGCGGAAACCCGGATCGATGTCGTAGAAGCAGGTCATCCCGGCGACCTCGTGCGTGCGCAGATCGATCTGTGCCCACGGCACGAGCGCCGGATTGCCCAGGGTGCGTTCGATGCGCTCGGCGGCGACCTCGGGCGCCATGACGTCCCAGCCGCGCAGGTGCTCGAACACCGCCGGATCGTCACCCGCTGCGGCCAGGCCTTCGGCGTGCGCGACCGTCAGCGCCTCAAGCCGCACCACGCGCCCGGTCAGGGTGACGGGGTCGGTCCATGCGTCAGTCACGCGGACAGCGTAGTGCCACGGCGGTGTCCGCGAGGCGGTGAGCCTGGTCCCACGAGAGGCCGCGCGGTGGGACTCAGCACACCGCCCTCCCGGGGCGGTGGGACCCAGCTCACCGCCCCGGGAGTGCTTAGCGGGTGAGTCGGTCCAGGAACGCGATCATCAACGCTTCGCGCACCCGCGGCGGGGCGACGTCGACGAGGGCGTTGACCGGTCCGAGGCGTTCGGGCACCGCCACCTCGCCACGTTCGCCGGCGAGTCCGGCCAGGGCGAGCAGTCCGTCGAAGGCTTCGTCGTCGAGGGTGTCGGGATCGAGGCTCGCGGCCGCCTCCGCGAGCAACGGGTCGATCTGGATCGGGCCGGCGGCGGTTGCCTCGGTCACCGCCTCGTCCAACGCTTTCAGGAAGTCCGGTACGGACGAAGCCGTCGCGGCACACAGGGTCAGGTGCAGGTTCGCCGGCTCGTCACCGAATCGCATCTGTGGCTGCACGAACCACCCGCGGTCCAGCATCAGGTCGCTGATCGAGAACACGTCCACGGCGTCGTCGGTGCCGATCACCACGAGTGACGTGTCGGGCCGTTCGACGAGGTGTAGGTGGTCGATCGACTCGACCCCGGCGACCACGTCGCGGGTGCCCTCCAGCGTCCGGGCGACGAGATCGCGATAGCCGTCCGCACCGATCAGGTTCACCACGGCCCAGGCGGCCGCCAGTGGTCCGCCCGATTTCGTGGACTGCGTCGTGGAGTTGAGCATCGTGTAGCCGGGCCAGTCCGCATGCGCGAAGAACTGGGGGCGGCGCAGTTCGGCGTTCGCGTGCAGCAGCAACGAGACGCCCTTGGGCGTGTACGCGTACTTGTGCAGGTCGACCGAGATGCTCGTGACGCCCGGCACGGCGAAGTCCCACGGGGGTGCATCGGGCACCCACGGCAGGACCCAGCCGCCGATGCACGCGTCGACGTGGAACCGCAGGCCCCGTGTGCGCGTGACCTCGGCGATCTCCTCGATCGGGTCGATCACCCCGTGCGCGTAGGACGGCGTCGAGGCAGCCACCAGCACGACGCGCTCGCCTAACTGGTCGATCGCGTCGGTCATCGCGGGGACGTCGGCCCGGTGGTTCGCGTCGACCGGGACGGTGACCAGTTCGACTCCGAAGTAGTGGGCCGCCTTGGCGAAGGCCGCGTGGATCGTCGTGGGCACGACCATGGCCGGGCGATCCACCTTGGCGGCATCGCGAGCGGTCTGGACGGCCAGCAGGATCGACTCGGTGCCACCCGAGGTGACCGTGCCGACCACGTCCTCGTCGGCATGCAGGATCGACCGCGCGAACGTGACGAGGTCGGACTCCATCGACAGCAGGCTCGGGAAGGCCGTGGGGTCGAGTCCGTTCGTGGCCGCGTACATCGCGATGGCCTGCTTCGCGACGTCGTCGGCGTCGGCCAGTCCCGAGTCGTAGACATACGCCAACGTCCGGCCACCGTGGGTCGGCAGGTCGTTCGCACGCCGCGCCTCGAGTTCGGCGAGGATCTGGTCAGGACTCATGGACACTCCTCAGGCGTTCGTCGAGCCGGTAGCCACGCAGCAACACCAGGCTCACAGCGGCCAGCGCCGCGGGCAGGATCGAGAAGCCCAGGCCGATCGCCAATCGAGCGCTGTCCGGCTGGACCACCGTGACGTCACCGGTCGAGGACACGTAGCCGCCGAGCGTCAGCGCGATGGCGAAGATCCCCGGTCCGAGAGCAAGCCCGAGGGTCTCGCCAGCGGTCCAGACGCCCGTGAACACGCCGATCCGATTCGTGCCGGTGCGTTGGGCGTCCTCGGCCGCGACGTCCGGCAGCATCGCCATGGGAAACACCTGCGCACCGGCGTAGCCGACACCGACGAGGGCGGCGGCGACGTACGTCAGCGCGAGCCAGCCGGCGTGGGCCGAGATCAGGGCGGCCATGCCGACGACGAGGAAACCGGTCGAGAAGACGTAGCCCCACCGCTTGCCCCGGTCCTGGGCGTAGCGCTCCCACAGTGGCGTCACGAGCAAGGCTGGTCCGACGAACGCGACGAACAGGAACGTGTTGGCGGCGGTGCTGTCCAGCAGGTCGTCGGAGACGTAGGCGACACCCGCCAACACCGTCCCGACCGCAGCCGCCTGGACGACGAAGGTCAGCAGCACGGCTCGGAAGTCCGCGTTGGACCCGACCAGCCGCAACTGGTCCCTGAACGTGCCCTGGGCCGTGGCCGTGGAGTGCTCGGGCGCGCCGCGGGTTCCCCACCAGGCGCCCACGACCCCCAGCGCGATGATCGCGCCGATGTAGAGGCCCATCGCGGTGTGGCCGAACGAGTCGGCGACGATCGGCGCGGTGGCGCCGGACAGCAGGATCGCCAGCGCCAGGACCACGACCCGCCACGTCATCAGCCGGGTGCGCTCGTCGTAGTCGAGGGTCAGTTCGGCCGGCATGGCGACGTACGGGACCTGGAAGAAGGCGTAGGCGCTGGCGCAGCCCAGGAACGCGATCGCGACCCAGGCCGCCGCGAACGCCTGAGGTTCGGAGGGACCCGCGAACATCACCGCGAACAGCACGGCCAGCGTCAGGCCGGCCCGGATCAGGAAGGGGCGCCGCCGGCCTGCGGGGTGGTTCGAACGGTCGCTGATGCGGCCGGCGATCGGATTGAGGATGACGTCCCAGGCCTTCGGCGCGAACACCAGCACGCCGGCCAGAGCGGCACCGATCCCGATCGTGTCGGTCAGGTACGGCAGCAGCAACAGCCCCGGAACGGTTCCGAACGTGCCGGTGGCGACACTGCCGAGTGCGTACCCACGTCGCACCCGGCCCGGCAGCTCAGTCGTCACGGTTGGGTGGGCCCATCTGGCGGACGGCCGCGAGTTCGTTCAGGAACGTGTTGGCCCAGCGCTCGATGTCGTTCTCCATGACCTGCTTGCGTAGCGCGCGCATGCGTTTGCGCAGGTCGGCGGGCTTGGCCCGCATCGCCTCGAGCATCACGGCCTTCATGCCGTTGATGTCGTGCGGATTGACCAGGAACGCCTGCTTCAGTTCGCCCGCGGCGCCGGCGAACTCGCTCAGGACCAGTGCGCCCCGGTCGTCCCACCGGGTGGCGACGTACTCCTTGGCCACGAGGTTCATGCCGTCGCGCAGGGGTGTGACGACCATGACGTCGGCCGCCCGGTACAGCGCGGCCATCTCCTCGCGGGGGTAGGAGGCGTGCAGGTACTGGATCGGCTGCTGGCCGATCCGGCCGAGGTCGCCACTGATGCGGCCGACCAGACGATTGATGTCGTCGCGCAGGTTCTGGTACTGCTGGACGCGTTCGCGCGACGGGGTGGCGACTTGGACGAAGACGGCGTCGTCGACGTCGATCGCGCCGTCATTGAGCAGCTCGCCGAACGCGCGCAGTCGTTGCGGCAGTCCCTTGGTGTAGTCGAGTCGGTCGATGCCGATCAGCACGTGCCGCGGATTGCCCAGGCTGTCGCGGATCTCCTGCGCGCGGGCGATCACGTCGGGCGTGCGTGACAGTTGTTCGAATCCTCGGGCGTCGATCGAGATCGGGTAGGCCTTCGCCAGGACGGTGCGGCCGTCCGGCAGGAAGACCCGGTCGCGGACTGTGCGGTGCCCCACGCGTTGCCGGACGAGGCGGACGAAGTTGTGCGAGCCGCCAGGCATCTGGAAGCCGACGAGGTCCGCGCCGAGCAGGCCCTCGAGGATCTGGCGCCGCCATGGCAACTGCTGGAACAGCTCGGTGGGCGGGAACGGGATGTGCAGGAAGAAACCGATCAGCAGGTCGGGTCGTAGCTCGCGTAGCATCTGCGGGACGAGCTGCAGTTGGTAGTCCTGTACCCAGACGACGGCGTTCTTGGCGGCCAGCTTGGCGGCCTTCTGGGCGAAGCGCCGGTTCACCTGGACGTAGGAGTCCCACCACTCGCGGTGGTACTCGGGGGTGACGATGACGTCGTGGTAGAGCGGCCACAAGGTGGCGTTCGAGAAGCCCTCGTAGTACTCCTCGACCTCGAGTTCGGAGAGGGGGACGGGAACCAGTCGCAAGCCGTCGTGGGTGAACTCCTCGAGGTCCTCGTCCGCCGCGCCGTGCCAGCCGATCCAGGCGCCGCCGCGCTGGTGCATCACAGGCTCGAGGGCCGTGACGAGCCCGCCGGGGGACTTGCGCCACATCACCTGACCGTCGGGACCGACCAAGCGGTCGACGGGCAGGCGGTTGGCGATCACGAGGAAATCTGCCCGTTTCGGCGCCATGGGAACACCCTAGCCGCGCGATGGCTCCACGGGGGCGGTGCCGCGCGTCGAGACGATTCGATCGAGCGAATGACAACGGTGTGATTCGGCCGGTAGAGTGCAGGCCATGGCAGCGGTGGAGAAGAACGAGCAGTCGGCCCACGACGTCGCGTTGTCCGATCGCGACCGCGAGATGCTCGAACTGGAACGACTGTGGTGGAAGTACGCCGGCGCCAAGGAACAGGCGATCCGCGACAAGTTCGACATGAACGCCACGAACTACTACCAGATCCTCAACGCGCTCATCGATTCCGAAGCCGCACTCGCGCACGACCCGCTCTTGGTCAAGAGGCTGCGTCGCCTGCGTTCACAGCGTCAGCGTCAGCGCCAGGCGCGGCGCCACGGCTGAGGTGGACCAGCCGCCGAATCGGCCGGACGGCGATGGGCACGAGCCCGACCGCCGTTCCCCGCCCTGGCCCGTGATCGTGCTGCCGGTCGTGTGGCTCGTTCTCGGCCTCGGCGCCGGGATCGGCATCATCCGGTGGGTCAGTGCCGACGATGCCGTGACGTCGACGGCGAACGTCTCGTCGCAGGGGCCCTCCAGCAAGGCCTCTGCGACGGCGAAGAAGAAGGCCACGAAGACCAAGGCCACGGCCGAACCCACGACTGAGCCGACCACCGAACCCACGGCGACGCGCTCGATCGGAGTCTCGGTCTACAACCAGATCGGGATCCGCGGCCTGGCGCGCCGCGTCGCCGGCGAACTGCAGACCGCCGGCTGGACGATCGGTGCGGTCTCCGACTGGCGCGGCAGCGTCCCGCAGGACACCATCTACTTCCCGGCCGGCCGCCAGGGCGAGGCCGAGCTGCTCGGCCAGGACCTCTCGGTGACGCGCATCATGCCGGCCATCGCGAACATGTCGACGACCCACCTCACGGTCGTCCTGGCCAGCCCCCGCTGACCGGGGGTTGCGGGGGAGCGGTGAGTGTGCGTCCGTTCCGCGCCTCCGAACGGCCGCTGAGCCACCGCGCCCTAGGACCCCGCGGCGGGCGCTGGACGGGGTTGACGCGCCATACTCGTTTCCATGACCGATCCGGGGCAGACCCTGCTGGCTCTCGACTTCGACGGCACGCTGTCGCCGATCGTGGACGATCCCGCAGCGGCCTACATCCACCCCGACTCCTTGATCGCACTGCGCCGGCTCGGGCCCGTCCTCGGAACCATCGCCATCATCACCGGGCGGCCCGTCCAGCAGGCCCTCCAGTTAGGGCGGTTCGGGTCCGGCGCGGGACTGGAACGGATCGTCGTGTGTGGCCAGTACGGGGCTGAGGTCTGGGACGCGGCCACGGGTGACCTGCACCAGCCCGATCGTCCGGAGGGCGTCGACCGGCTCGCTGCGAAGTTGCCGGACTGGCTCGTGACGCATGGCGCCGAGCGGATCCGGATCGAGGACAAGGGTCTGGCCATCGCGCTGCACACGCGTGGGATCGCGCCGGGGCTGCTGGAAGACCTCGCTCCGCAGATCGAGGCGCTGGCGGCCGAGGTCGGTCTTCACGTCGAGCCGGGACGCCAAGTCATGGAGCTGCGGACTCCCGGCACCGACAAGGGCCAGACCTTGCGCCGCGTGGTCGAGTCCACCCGCCCGCAGGCGGTGATCTTCGCCGGCGACGACCTCGGCGATCTGCCTGCGTTCCGCGAGGGCATCGCCCTGCGTGAGGAAGGTCTGGACGTCACGCTCGTGTGCTCGGCCTCGGCCGAGCAGGACGCCTTGGTGGAACTGGCCGATGTCGTCCTCGACGGACCCGGCGAGGTGGCCGCCTGGCTCACGGATCTGGCCGACCGATTCGCGCCGGAACTCGCGGCAGGATCCTGAGATCCATTGTCTCAGGATGCGGACCAACTGGACGTATCGTGAGACGCGACCTTAGGCTGGCACCACTCATCCCGAGGGGCAGAGGGACACGGCCCGACGAAGCCCCAGCAACCAGCCGATCCATGGCCAGGTGCTAAATCCGTCCGCGGTCGATCGCCGGCCCGGAGAGATGATTGGAGTCTTCGTGAGTGTCACCACGGTCGAACCCACTGCCCTGCGCGAAGGTGCCTTCGGCAGCGCCACCGCCCTGAAATGCCGCGAGTGCGGAGCCACCCGCGAACTCGGCCCGCACTACGCCTGTTACGAGTGTTTCGGCCCGCTCGAGATCGCCTACGACTTCGGCACGGTCACCCGCGAGCAGATCGAGGCCGGACCGGCCAACATCTGGCGCTACAAGGCACTGCTGCCCGTCCCGGACGACATCGAGGACAGCCCCAACCTCGAACCCGGCTTCACGCGACTGCTCGACGCCCGCAACCTCGCGGCCGAGCTGGGCTTGAAGAAGCTGTGGGTCAAGGACGACAGCACCAACCCCACCAACTCGTTCAAGGACCGCGTCGTCGCGTGCGCCCTGAGCGCCGCCCGCGAGTTCGGCAGCAAGGTCTTCGCGTGCCCCTCGACCGGCAACCTGGCCAACGCGGTCGCCGCGGCCGGCGCCCGGGCCGGGATCCGCACGGTCGTGTTCATCCCCAGCAACCTCGAGACGCCCAAGCAGGTCAACTCGGCGATCTTCACCGAGAACCTCGTGGCCGTCGACGGCAATTACGACGACGTCAACAACATTGACCATGATGAATAGAAATAAATCGCATAAAAGAGGATAAGACGAAGAAGAGGCCACCGATCGACGTCGCTCATTAAGTGATGGGGAATAGTGGGGCATCTGGACATCGAATCCGGGTGCCAGGGTGGGCATAACCATTCCCCAGTCGGCTACAGATGCAGATTGCTCTGCTGCGGAAGCAGATGCTGGGAATTATGGTAACGGAACGCCCTAAACATCGGAAGAAAAAAACCAATAATGTTTTTATGGCCAACCGGTAAGGAAGAGACGATTGCCAGGAAAATACCCACATACCACCACTGAATCTAATATGGTGGTCTACCGCCAGACACTGTGTAGTTACCACAGCTGGCAATACTGACGTGATAGGAAACTTTCCATAGTGTCTTTAGTTAGCATGTGCCTGAGTTAGCAGAAGAGCAGTCCCTTAAGCTATCCCTGAGGCAGCCATTGGTATGAAGCGCAAGCGTCTTTATTTTCCTAACCTCGGCATATGAGAGCGGGTGGTACCGTAAGTCCTCTCCCCCGCCGTCTCATCTTGACAACAATAGCGTATGGTTAGTGTAGTCATCACTAAGGGTGCAGATGGAGCAGAGATCTCGAACCAAATTTCTGCCCTGGCCGGGAGTTGAACCCCAAACCTCTCAAC
>CAYYQO010000113.1:0-10468 GCA_964473845.1 uncultured Aeromicrobium sp. | reverse complement strand
CTGCGCGTTCGCGCCGGTGATCGGGATGCGGACACAGGCCGAACGGTTGCGGACCGAGTAGACCAGCGCGATCGGGGCTTCGAAGCCCGGCACCAGACGGTGGTAGGAGTTCACCGACGGGTTCGTGAACGCCAGCAGCGACGGGGCATGCTTCAGGATGCCGCCGATGTACCAGCGGGCCGTGTCGGACAGTCCGCCGTAGCCGGACTCGTCGTAGAACAGCGGCTCGCCCTTGTCCCAGATCGACTGGTGCACGTGCATGCCCGAGCCGTTGTCACCGAAGATCGGCTTCGGCATGAACGTCACCGTCTTGTCCTGGGCCCACGCCGTGTTGCGGACGAGGTACTTGAACTTCATGGTGTCGTCCGCGGCCTTGAGCAGCGTGTCGAAGCGGTAGTTGATCTCGGCCTGGCCGGCGGTGCCGACCTCGTGGTGACCACGCTCAAGAATCAGGCCCGAGTTCGTCAGGTGCGTCATCATATCGTTGCGCAGGTCGGCGAAACGGTCCGTCGGCTGGACGGGGAAGTAGCCGCCCTTGTAGCGGACCTTGTAGCCGCGGTTCTCGTGGACCTCGTCGCCCGTGGACCACGCCGATTCGGCCGACTTGATCTCGTAGTAGCTCTTGTGGGCGCTCGTGCCGTAGGACACGCGGTCGAAGATGTAGAACTCGGCCTCGGGCGCGAAGTACGCCGTGTCGCCGATGCCCGTGGTCTTCAGGTAGGCCTCGGCCTTGCGGGCGATGTTGCGTGGATCGCGCGAGTAAGCCTCGCCCGTGATCGGGTCGTGGACGAAGAAGTCCATTGCGATCGTCTTGGGGTTGCGGAACGGGTCGACGTACGCGGTCCCGTAGTCGGGGAGCAGCTTCATGTCGGACTGATCGATGGTCTGGAAACCACGGATCGACGAGCCGTCGAAGGCGACACCCTCGGCTGCCGTGTCTTCGTCGAATGCCGAGATCGGCATCGTGACCTGCTGCTGGATGCCAGGCAGGTCGGTGAAGCGGATGTCGATGTACTCGACGCCCTCGTCCCGGACAAACTTGAAGAACTCGTCGGCATTGCCGAACATGTGGCCTCCTCGACCGCAATGCAGCGGATAGATCGGTGTGGGCGTAGGTGCCCTACGTCCTCCTTGAGGCTAGGTCGAAGCAGTTTCCCGTCCATCACCGGATTGTTACAAGCAGGTTACGCCCTTCCACATTTGTCGGCTGAGTCGGTTGTCGGAGGGCGGTGGTATGGCGAAACTAACATCAAAAGAGCTGAAATAACAGGATGAAAGGCTTGTCAGTCGAACAGATGTACGATATGGTGTCGGTATGTCTTCGGGGGTTGACGAGTTGATCGACGTGATGCGTGCGGCCGCGCAGGCGGTGCGTTCGGTGACGAGTTCGACCCCGGATGAGTTGCGTGCGCTGGCGGCTGCCCGCGATGCGATCGATGCGGCGATGGCGGATCGGTTGGCCGAGTTCGACGAACTGAAGGGCTATCTGACCGAGGACGCATCGAGCACGTCGACGTGGGCGCGGCGTGAACTGCGTCAGGATGCGGGCCGGACCCGGGCGATGGTGCGTGCGGCGGCCACGATGCGTGAACTGCCGCAGGCGGGCCGGTCGGCTCGCGCAGGCCGCGTCTCGCTGGAGCACGTTGACCGGCTGACGTTCGCGCTGGCGCACATCGAGACCGATGAGGTGCGCAAGGTCGAGTCGTCTCTGGTGACCGTGGCCGAAGCGTTCCAGCCGTCGCGGCTCAAGGGGCTCATCGATCAGATGCGCGCGGCGTTGTATCCCGAAGAACTCGACCGGGCCTGGATCAAGGGCATGGAGAAGGCCGACATCAACCTGTATGCCGTCCCCGAAGGCTGGCATGTCACGGGGTTCCTCCCCACGGACGTGGGTATGAAGTTCAAGACCGTGCTGCGGGCGATGTCGGTGCCGCGTGCCGGCGGCGACGACCGGACGGCCGCGACCCGCCGGATCGACGGGCTCGACGACATGATGACGAAGGTGCTGGCCGAAGGTCTGCCCACGGACGGCACCGTACGGCCCCAGATCCATGTCACCGTCGACGCCGGTCAGTTGAAGGCGGCGCTCGCTCCTGACACTGAGAGTGCGTTCAGGTCCGGTGAGCCGGCCGTGCTGGTCGGGTTCGGGCACATCGGCCCGAACCTGCTGGCCCACCTGACCTGCGGGGCGGATTTGATCCCGGTGCTGGTGGACCGGATCGAACCCAACACCGAGGTCCTTGACGTGGGACGCCGGTATCGCGAGGCGACACCCAAACAGCGGCACGCGATCTGGATCCGACAGGAGGGTCGCTGCCACACCAGACATTGCACGAACGGCATCGACCACATCCACCACCCGAGGCGATGGTCCGACGGCGGCCGAACCGACCTGGCCAACCTGGTCGGACTCTGCACCAGCTGCCACCGACGCGAACACCGGGACGACACCACCCTCGCCAGAGCAGGCTGATCTGCCCTGCCTACGCTGGAGCCGTGACCGAGATCAACGACGACCCCTCGCTGGGACGGCGTCTGCTGGCGCTCATCATCGACTGGGTGATCGCCGCCCTCAGTGCCGTCGCCCTGCTGGGGTTCACCGGCGTGCGCTACCCGCCCGACGGCATCCGGGACCAGTTGATCATCAACGCGGCCTTCGTCG
Organism: uncultured Aeromicrobium sp.; assembly: GCA_964473845.1. Taxonomy (GTDB): domain Bacteria; phylum Actinomycetota; class Actinomycetes; order Propionibacteriales; family Nocardioidaceae; genus Aeromicrobium. The sequence goes on along the minus strand of CAYYQO010000113.1, from coordinate 7,806 downwards.
TCGAGGTGTCGGTCCTGGTCGGCCTGGTCGGCTTCTCGATCGGCAAGCGGATCATGGGGCTACGCATCATCAACCCCGACGGAATGCCCATCGGCATCTGGCGGGCGCTGCTGCGCACCCTGCTGCTGAGCCTGGTGATTCCGGCCATCGTCATGACCGAGGACAAGCGCGGGCTGCACGACCTGGCGGCCGGGAGCAAGGTCGTCCGGGCCTGAGGTTGCCCGAGATCCCGTGACGACTCAGCCGCGCATCATCTTGCGGGCGCCCTTCATGCTCGTGGGGATCGGACCGCGCGGCATCGGGGCGGCCGGACGCATCGCGTCGAGCGCCTTGATCTTGTAGAGCACGTCGGTCTGCTGGGCCGGCTTGATCGCCTTGGGCAGCTTCTTGACCTTCTTGACCAGCTTCGGCAGTGGCACCTCGTCCTCGCCACGGCCGACGATCATGGTCGTGATCGGGACGTCCTCACCGACGATGCGCTGATGCTTCTTGACCTCGGCGCCGAGCAGGTTCTTGACCCGGGCATGCTGGCCCTCGCCCACCAGGACGACGCCGGGCTTGCCGATCACGCGATGCACGACGTCCTGGTTCTTGGTGAACGCGACGGCCGGCTTGACGACCCACGGATTCCGCAGCATCTGCAGCGCGCCCGCGCCGGCACCCAACTGGCCCTCGGCCTGCTGGTACATCGACTTCTCGGCCTTGCGACCGAAGACCAGCATCGTGACCAGCAGCGACGTGGTCAGGGTCAACAGCACCGTCAGGATGATCGAGAACCAACCGGTGCCCAGGACGAAGTAACCGAACGTGGCCACGATGGCCGCAGTCAGCACGAAAAGTCCGAACAGCAGCAGACCGATACGCGGCTGGGTCTTCTTCGTCATCTGGTACGCCTGGCGCAACTGCGCGAGGCGACCGGTGGCTGGGGCTGCGGCGGGGCTCGACATGAGCCCGATTCTACGTCAGACCCGAGCGTCCATCGCCTGCTGGTAGAGGCGGCCGGCGCGGTAGGAGGATCGGACGAGGGGTCCGGAGAGGACGCCGGAGAAGCCGATCTCGTCGGCTTCGTGCTGCAGTTCGATGAACTCTTCGGGTTTGACCCAGCGTTCGACGGGGTGGTGGCGGGCTGAGGGGCGTAGGTATTGGGTGATGGTGATGAGTTCACAGCCGGCGGTGTGCAGGTCGCGGAGGGCTTGGGTGACTTCGTCGCGGGTTTCGCCCATGCCGAGGATGAGGTTGGACTTGGTGACGAGTCCGAATTCACGGGCTTGGGTGAGGACGTCCAGGGATCGTTCGTAGCGGAAGGCGGGGCGGATGCGTTTGAAGATCCGTGGGACGGTCTCGACGTTGTGGGCGAGGACTTCGGGGCGGGACTCGAACACTTCGGTGAGGAGTTCTGGGATGCCGTTGAAGTCGGGGATGAGGTTCTCGACGCCGGTGCCGGGATTCAACTCGTGGATCTTGCGGACGGTTTCGGCGTAGAGCCAGGCGCCGCCGTCGGGTAGGTCGTCGCGGGCGACGCCGGTGATGGTGGCGTACTTGAGTTCCATGGTGCGCACGGATTCGGCGACGCGGCGGGGTTCGTCGCGGTCGAGGGGGTCGGGTTTGCCGGTGTCGATCTGGCAGAAGTCGCAGCGGCGGGTGCATTGTTCGCCGCCGATGAGGAAGGTGGCTTCGCGGTCTTCCCAGCATTCGAAGATGTTGGGGCAGCCGGCTTCCTGGCAGACGGTGTGCAGGCCCTCGCTCTTGACCAGTTTCATCAGTTCTTGGTATTCGGGACCCATCTTCGCGCGGGTCTTGATCCACGCGGGTTTCTTCTCGATCGGGGTCTGGGCGTTGCGGACCTCGAGCCGCAACATCTTGCGTCCTTCAGGAGCGATGGTCACGGTCACCACCCTACGCCGCCGTCCTGACCACGTCCGTGACGTATCGCACCGTGGGCCTAGTCTGAGCCGGTGACGTCTCGGGGCCAGGTGCAACACGGCTGGACGCAACAGCGCTGGCCCTATCCGATGCTGTTGGTGCTGCTCGGCCTGAGCCTGGGCATCTCCGGAGTCCCGGCCCCGCTGTACGGCGTGTACGCGAGTGAATGGGACTTCGCCCCGATCACGACCACGGTCGTGTTCGCCGTCTATGCCTTCGGCGCACTGGTCAGTGTCCTGGTGACGGGTCCGATCTCGGACCGGATCGGCCGGAAACCGATGCTCGTCGCCGCCGTGATCGGGTTGTTCGTCGGCCTCGTCGTGTTCATCTTCGCCCAGTCGGTGACGTGGTTGCTCGTGGCGCGGACGATCCACGGACTCAGCGTCGGCACGGTCGTCGTGGTTGGCGCGGCGACACTGTTGGACCTGCGGCCCGAGGTGGGCGCGCGCACCGGCAAGCGGACTGGCGTCGCCTTCAACATCGGCATCGCGGTGGCCGTCTTCGCCACGTCCCTCATTGCCCAGTACGGCGCCCACCCGCTCGTGACGCCGTTCGTGGTGCTGTCCGGCTGCGTCATGGTTCTGCTGGTGGCGGTCGTCGCGATGCGGGAGACGCACGGACGCAGGGGATCACAGCCACTGCGGATCGCGCGGCCGCGGGTGCCCGGCACGATCTTGGCCGACTTCCGGTTCGCCGCCGTGGGCCTGTGCTCGGCCTGGTCCGTGCTGGGCGTCTTCCTGTCGTTGTTCCCGTCGATCGCCTCGGAGGCGGTGGGCACCCAGAACCTCGTCTTCGGTGGCGCCGTCGTCGCGGTCATGGCGGCCACCGCGGCGTTCAGCCAGGCGATCGCGGTGATCTGGACGCCGCGCACGGCTGCCGTCGCTGGTGATCTGGGCTCGGCTGTCGCCCTGGTGCTGTGCATCGTCGCGATCCACAGCGGCTCGGCGATCGTGATCCTGGCCGCCGTGGCCGGCCTGGGTTTCTTCTTCGGGTTGGCGTTCGGCAGTTCACTGCGGCACCTGGGTGACGTCGTGCCCGCGGATCAGCGAGGTGAGGTCATGAGCGCCTTCTACGTGCTGGGATACCTGGCGCTGGCGGTACCGACGATCCTCGCCGGTTGGGCCGCCACGGTGTGGAGCCCCCAGCAGATCCTCGGGCCGTTCCTGGGGTGTGTGGCGGCGGCCAGCCTCGTGGCGGCGAGCCTCGGCTGGCGGTTGCGGGCGCCTGACGCCGACGTGGACCTGGACGACTGAGTCAGAGCAGCCGGACCGCTGCGTGGTCGACGTGCTGGATGTCGGGCGAGGGCTCGTACGGACGCCAGGCCAGCAGGTCGGTCAGGTGCGAGATCACGGTGGTGGCCACGTCCTGCGGTGAGAGGTCGCGACCGAGTTCGCGGTCCATCGACGTGACGCCGGCGTCGGCGATGCCGCAGGGGACGAACCGGTCGTACCAACCCATGTCGACGTTGCAGTTCAGGCTGAAGCCGTGCATCGTGACGCCGCGCGAGACGCGGATGCCGATCGCGGCGATCTTGCGCTCGGGGCGGCCGGGGACTTCGGCCAGCCAGACGCCGGAGCGGCCGGGGACGCGCCCCGTCTCGATCGAGTGGTCGGCCAGGGTGCGGATGAGCGCTTCCTCGATCCGCCGGACGTAGTCGACGACCAGGACGTGCGAGGGCAGTTTCGTGATGGGATAGCCGACCAGTTGGCCGGGGCCGTGGAAGGTGATCTTGCCGCCCCGGTCGACGTCGACGACGGGAGTCCCGTCCTGAGGACGTTCGTGCGGCTCGGTGCGCTTGCCCGCGGTGTAGACCGGTGGATGTTCCAGCAGCAGTACGGTGTCGTCGATCCGCTCGGCCACGCGATCGGCGTGCAGGTCACGTTGCAGTTGCCACGCCTGCGTGTAGTCGATCGCCGACTCGGCGTACCAGTCCTGGAGGAAGTGCACGGGTTCAGCCTACGACCAGACGCAGGATCGTCAGGTCGAGCCACCGGTCGAACTTGCGGCCGACCTCCGGCAGTCGGCCGGTCATCTCGAATCCCAGGTCCTCGTGCAACTCGATCGAGACGGTGTTGCTCGACTCGATCAGCGCCAGCATGACGTGGACGTCGGGGGAGTCGCATGCGTGGCCGAGCAGGGGAACCATGAGTTCGCGGGCCACGCCGCGGCGGCGGTGATCGCGGTGGACGTAGACCGCGTCCTCGACGGTGTGCCGGTAGGACGCGCGCTCGCGGAAGGCGCCGTAGCTGGCGAATCCGGCGATCTGGCCGTCGATCTCGGCGACGAGCACCGGATGGCCGGAGGCGACGCGCTGCTCGTACCAATCCAGCCGATTCGCCAGGTCGACGGGGACCTCGTCCCAGATCGCCGTCGAGGTCACGATCGCGTCGTTGTGGATCTCGAGGATCCCCGGAAGGTCGGCGGGAGTCGCCGCGCGGATGGTCGCCACGGCTCCATCGTGACAGGGCTGTGGATGCGCGGTCGACAGATGGCCGAGATTGACGCGATGCTGCGGGCCATGGGGGAACTGCTCGCGGCGCTCGCGGTCCTGCTGCTGCCGTGGGCCGGACGCTGTGAGGCGCTGGCGGCCCTGGACGTCGTGCGGGGCGAGGCCTGGTCGACGGGCGACGCCGCCCTGCTCGCGACCGTCTATGCCGACGGCGCGGGCGAGGACGACATGGCGCGACTGCGGGCGTGGCGTGGGCGGGGCACGACGGTCGAGCAGATGAGGATGCTGCGGTCGTCGTGCCGCGAGTCCGGGGCGACCACGGTCGAGGTCGTGGAACGGTTGGGGCCCGCCGTCGCGGTGCTGCCTGATGGCCGCCGCCGGCCGTTGCCGCAGGACAGTTGGGATCGGCGGGTCATCGACCTGCAGCACCTCGAGGGTCGTTGGCGGATCGTGCGGGTGTCGTGACGACTCAGCCAGATTCAGTCCCGGCTCAGGGCCGTGCGCAGTTCCTGGTCGATGGTCGGGTCCTGGAACTCGTACCCGTGTGCCAGCAGGACACCGGGATGGAGCCGCAGCGAGCCCAGCAGGTCGGCGGCGAGTCCACCCAACCCGAGCCGCAGGGCGAAGGTGGGAGCACTCAGCAGCGCCGGACGGTGCAGCGCCGAGGCGAGGGCGCGGGTGAACTCCCGGTTCGTCACGGGGTTCGGGGAGGCGAGGTTGACCGGGCCGCTCAGGTCGCCCTCCAGGACGTGCGTCACGGCGCCCACCCAGTCACGCAGCGAGATCGTCGAGAAATGCTGGGAGCCGTCGCCGAGGCGAGCCCCGAGGCCCAGCCGGAACGGCACGGCCATGAGTTTCAGCGCGCCACCGGACCGGTCCAGCACGACCGAGGTGCGCAGATGGGCGACGCGGGCTCCGGAGGAGATGGCCGGTGCCGTGGCCGCCTCCCACTGCTGGGCGACATCGGCCAGGAAGCCGGTGCCGGGCTGGGACTGTTCGCTCAGTTCGTCGTCACCGCGGTCGACGCCGTACCAAGACATGCCCGAACCGGACAGCAGAGCCGGGGGAGTCGGCGCTGCCGCGACGGCCTTGGCCAGGGTGGTCGTGGCGCCGAGGCGCGAGGCCAGGATCTCGCGGCGGCGGGACCGGGTCCGCGGCCACTGCTGGATCGGGGAACCCGACAGGTTGATCACCGCGTCGGCGGTACCGATCAGGTTCTGGTCGATGAGCCGTTCGGACGGCTTCCACCAGGATTCCTCCCTGCCGGCGGTGCGTCGGACCAGGACGGTGACCTGATGACCCCGTTCACGCAGGTGGTGGACCAGGGGCGCGCCGAGAAAACCCGACGCGCCCCCGATCACGATTTTCACGGCTCAGCCCAGTTCGCCCTCGAACGCTCCGGCCTGGAGGCGTTCCTTGATGGCGGTCAGGAATCGGCCGGCGTCGGCGCCGTCGATGATCCGGTGGTCGTACGTCAGTGCGAGGTACGCCATCGAGCGGATCGCGATCGACTCCGAGCCGCCTGCGTCCGTGATGACCACGGGACGTTTGACGATCGACCCGACGCCCAGGATCGCGACCTGGGGCTGGTTGATGATCGGCGTGTCGAACAGGGCTCCGTTGCTGCCCAGGTTCGTGATCGAGAACGTGCCGCCGGAGAGCTCGTCGGGCAGGATCTTGTTGTTGCGCGTGCGATCGGCGATGTCGGCGATCTTGCGTGCCAGCCCGGCGATGTTGAGGTCGCCCGCGTCCCTGATCGTGGGCGCCAACAGGCCCCGCTCGGTGTCGACCGCGATCGACAGGTGCTCGCCGTCGGGGTACGTGACGCTGCCGGCCTCGAGGTCGAGCGCCGCGTTGACCTGCGGGTACTGCTTGAGCGCCTCGATGGCCGCCTTCGCGAAGAACGGCAGGAACGTCAGCTTGACGCCCTCACGCTCGGCGAACGCGTCCTTGTGCTGCGTACGCAGCCGGACGACCTCGGTGACGTCGACCTCGTGCACCTGCGTGAGCTGGGCCGCGACCTGCAGCGACTCGACCATGCGGGTCGCGATGGTCTTGCGCAGGCGCGTCAGCTTCTCGGTGCGGCCCCGCAGCGGCGACGGCTCGACCGACGGTGCCGCGGCTGCGGCCGGGGCGGACTCGGCAGGTGCCTCGGCGGCCTTGTTCTTCTCGGCGGCATCGAGGATGTCCTGCTTGCGGATGCGTCCACCCACGCCCGATCCGGTCACGGTCGCCAGGTCGACGCCGTGCTGCTTGGCCAGCTTGCGCACGATCGGGGTCACGTAGCTCTCGCCGCCGCCGGAGTCGGAGGAATCGGCCGGCGCGGACTCTGCGGGCGCGGACTCTGCGGGCGCGGACTGGGCCTTCGGGTCCTCGGGCTCGGACTCCGGGATCGGCTCCGGCTCGGGGGTCTTCTCGGGCTCGGGCTCGGGCTCGGGCTCGGGAGCAGCTTCCGGCTCCGGCTCGGGCTCGGGCTCCGGCGCGGACTCGGCCGGGGCGTCCCCTTCGGCACCGATGATGGCCAGTTCGGCGCCGACCTCGACGGTCTCGTCCTCGGCGACCTTGATCTCCAGCAGCGTGCCGGCGATGGGCGACGGGATCTCGGTGTCGACCTTGTCGGTCGAGATCTCCAGCAGCGGTTCGTCGACCTCGACGGAGTCGCCGACGGCCTTGAGCCACTGGGTGACGGTGCCCTCGGTGACGGACTCGCCCAGGGCGGGCAGGGTGACGGCCTGGCCGCCACCGCCGCCGGACGAGGCCGGCTTGGCCTCGGGCTCGGGAGTAGGCGCCTCCTCGTCGGGCTCGGCCTCCGGTTCGGGCTCGGGCTCTGCTTCCTGCGTGGGAGCGGGCTCCTCCGCGGGGGCCGGTTGCGACTCCTCGGACGGCTGCTCGGAGGACTCGTCCGAACCCCCGGAGTCCGATCCGCTCTCGTCGGCGTCACCGATGATCGCCAGGACGGCGCCCACCTCGACAGTGTCGTCCTCCTCGGCGCGGATCTCCAGGATCGTGCCAGCGACGGGGGACGGGATCTCGGTGTCGACCTTGTCGGTCGAGATCTCGAGCAGCGGTTCGTCGACCTCGATCGTGTCGCCGACGGCCTTGAGCCACTGGGTGACGGTGCCCTCGGTGACGGACTCGCCGAGCGCGGGAAGGGTGACTTCGGTTGCCATGGTGGTTTCCTGTTCCGTTACTCAGGCGTGCGAGTGCAGCGGCTTGCCGGCGAGCGCGAGAGCGGCTTCGCCGAGGGATTCGTTCTGGGTGGGGTGCGCGTGGATGAACTCGGCCACGTCCTCGGGATAGGCTTCCCAGCCGACCCAGAGCATCGCCTCGCCGATCTGCTCGCCCATGCGGGCGCCGAGCATGTGCACGCCGACGATCGGGCCGTCCTTCTGGCGGACGACCTTCACGGTGCCGGCGGTCTGCAGGATCTGGCT
>CAYYQO010000112.1:4246-10583 GCA_964473845.1 uncultured Aeromicrobium sp. | reverse complement strand
GTCGACGCCGCGAGCCGCTGGGCCAATCGGCGCACGGTCGCCTCGTCGGCGAAACTGATCTCGGGACGGTGTTGCAGGCCGTGGCCCGCATCCACGAAGACCCCGTCCGCTCCGTTGACCAGGACGTCCGTGACGCCGGGCGAGTCCAGCAGCGGTTGCAGCACTCCCGCTCCCAGTGCCTCGCCGCGCAACAGGTCGACGATGGCCAGGACGGTGGTCGTGCCCCACAACTGGTCATCGGCCCGCAGCGCTTCGGCGACCGTGTGCGGAGTCGGCTCGACACCCAGCCCGGCCAGCCGACGACGCACCCGCTCGACCACGTCGCTCGGCGGACCGGTCATCGCAGGCCCACCGTGTCGAGGATGCGCCGGGCGGCCGCCGTCACCGTCCGCGTTCGCAGCGGACCGAGCCCGTGCTCGAGGTCGGTCGGCAGCCGGCGCGATCTTCCCACGTCGGCCAGGACGGGCAGACCCAGTTGCTTCTCCACCGCGGCCGGCGACAGGGCGGACGGGCAGGACCGGGTGACGACCGCCAACGACTCGGTTCGCGCATCGAGGCGCTCGGCCAGGGCATGGGCAGCGACCACACCACCGAGTCTGCGTGGGACCACGAGCACCGTGAGGACCGAGCGGGCCACCAGCTCACGCCCCAGATCGTCGAGGTGTCGCGGCACATCCGCCACGACCACGTCGAAGCCGCGCACCGCAGCCGAGATGACGGGTGCGGCACCGTAGACGGGTTCTGCGTCACGACCGAACGTCACGAGCGAGACCCCGTGATGCGTGGGCAGCGTGGCCGCCAGTTCACCGGCCCCTACCTGGCCGATGGCACCGTCGAGATCATGCCATCGCGAGCCCTCGGCGGCCTCGGCTCCCAGGAGCAGATCGACGCCTCCGGCGGAACTGTCACCGTCGACGAGTACCGCGTTCAGGTCACGCCGTACCGCCGCTGCGGCCGTGGCCACGGCGAGGGTCGAGGCACCCACGCCTCCGCAGGCACCGATCACCGAGATGGCACACGCCTCGCCCACGCCATCGAGCGCCCGCACCACGACGCTCACGATCGCCGAGTCCTCTCCCCATCTCAGGACATCGCGCGCACCGAGGTCGAGCGAGGCCCGCCAGGCGACCTCCGGCTCCGGCGCCACCACGACGACGTCGTCCCGGCGTGGCAGTTCGACGGCCAGCAGCGGCTCCAGTTGCCGCGCGTCGACGACCACCACCGGGGCCGACCGCCAAGCGCTGCGGATGGCGCCGACATCGTCGATCGTCTCGGTCTCGCGGCCGGCCGCGGCACACCAGCGGCGAGCGCTCTCGGCGAACTCGGGATCGGCGGTGACGACGAGTGGGCATGACGGCGCGGAGATCTGCATCCGTCCACCTTCGCGAGCCCGGCACCGCGGCGGAACCCGCTGGCTCGGGCCTGTGGACGACGGAACACGAACGGGTGAACTTGTGGATTGATCGTCCACGGGTCGGGTGCGACCACCTACTGTGGAATACATGGCGACTCACGTGGGACGTCCTGCCGCCTTCTTCGACCTCGACAAGACGATCATCGCGAAGTCGAGCACGCTCGCCTTCAGCAAGTCGCTGTTCGCAGAAGGCCTGCTCAGTCGGCGTGCCGTCCTGCGCAGTGCGTACGCCCAGTTGGTGTTCAGCACCGGTGGCGCCGACCACGAGATGCTCGAGAAGATGCGCGAGGAGATCGGCAAGCTCGTGACGGGCTGGGACGTCGTCACGGTGCGTCAGATCGTCCGCGAGGCCCTGCACGACGTCATCGAGCCGCTCGTCTACGCCGAGGCGCTGACCCTGATCGAAGAGCACCGTGCAGCCGGCCACGACATCATCATCGTGTCCGCCTCGGGCGCTGAAATGGTCGAGCCGATCGCCCAGATGCTGGGGGCCCGGCATGCGATCGCGACGACCCTCGAAGAGGTGGACGGCAAGTACACCGGCCAGATCGTCCACTACTCGTACGGCCCCAACAAGGTCACCGCGATGAAGAAGCTGGCCGAACGCGAGGGGTACGACCTGTCCCGCAGTTTCGGCTACTCCGACTCCGAGACCGATGCCCCGATGCTTGAGGCCGTGGGCCATCCCTTCGCCGTCAATCCCGACAAGGCGCTGCGCCGCCGGGCCACGGAGGAAGGCTGGCCGATCCTGACGTTCGAGCGACCCATGGCGTTGCGCTCGCGCCTGGTCCCCGAGAGCACGTCGGGCAAGGCCGTGGCGCTCGGCGCGCTCGTGGCCTCGGCTTCACTGCTGGCGCTGGGGATCAGCGCGGCGTTGCGACGACGAACTCGCTCCTAGGGTTGTGATCTGAGTCACACTGAGGCACGCTGGGGTCAGAACTTCACAGCGGCCCGCACTCCGGTACCCACGCGGCGATCTCCCGTCCCACTGGGCAATCGCACTCGGGACAACCGTCGACCGAAGCGATACAGACGGCCCCGGGGCGATGATTCGACGAAGGCACGCTTGGTAGCCACGAGTCCGGGCTTCGGCGACGGCGTCGGGGTCTGCCCTGACGCCGTCGCCTCTTGTCTCAGCCTGTCGCCAAGGGTGACGCCTCGGCGCCGCGCGTGAACGCATCGGCGGCGTACAACAGCCACCGGTGGACACCCGCCTCCTCGCTCGCGTACGCCGCGAGGGCATCGAAGTAGTCGGGGGCAGCGGAGACGTGACCGGCCTCGGGCACCGTCACCGACGCCGGATCGACGCCCCGCGCCACCAGCACCAGGCGCTCCGCCGCGCGCGCGACGACCGCATTGTGCGAGACGAACGCTCCGGCCGCCGCGATCTCGGCGTGGGTGAGCGCAGCGACGACCAGTGCCGGGGCCTCGGTCTTGGCGCCCAGCAGCGAGGCCAGCTGCGTCAGTCGAGCCGTGCCCGCCGGGTTGACCGGTCGGCCCAGATCCTCGTCGGGCACCGAGCCGGCGGCCGCCAGCGCGTGGATCCGGGCCAGCGCCTGGACCGGCGACCGCTGCCACGTCGGCAGCAGCCCCAGCAACTCGGTGGACAACCGGACAGCCGCTCGCGCCGTGGCGTCTCCCCCGCCGGAGCTGAGCTCGTCGAGATCACATTCGCTACCCTCGAGGGTCGCGTTGGCCCACGCGCCGATCAGCAGTGACTGCGCGGTGTGGTCGGGGGTACTGCGCCGTAGACCCCGATCGCGCAACAGGGCGTCAATCCCGTCCCGCGCGGACCGGAAGGCCGAGGGAACCCCTTCGAGCGAGGCCGCGGCGATGAACGGATCTGACACGCAGGCAGCGTACCCAGCGAGCATCCGGGCCGGAGCCGGGCCCGGCGGTAGCCTCGGGAACGTGGACGTCATTCCCGCAGCGCGCGCAGCCAAGTGGATGGTCGGTGACCGCCTGTCCACCGTGCTGCACCTCGGCGACGGCGGGCTGGCCTACGAACTGGCCGAGCAGGGTCACGACGTCACCGTGCTGGGCGACGATGTCGAGTCGATCCGCAACCCCGATCTGAGCTACATCCGTTCCCGCGGCGACTCCTTGCCACTGCGCTCCGAGACGTTCGACGTCGTGATCACCCCCTTCATGGAGGAATCGCCCGCCGCGCTGGCCGAGTACGCCCGAGTCCTGGTGCCCGGCGGACTGCTCTCCACGATGAGCCGCCGCTACGACAACTCGATCCCGTGGATGCGCCGCCTGCGCGCGATCACCGGCGACCGCGACGCCCCCGAACCCACCGTCGACACCCTCTCCGCATCAGGATTGTTCGGGACTCCCGAGGTCGAGGTGTTCAACGCGTGGGAGGAACTCGACTTGCCGCACCTCGTGCGATTCGCCGAGCAGACCCGGGTCGCCTCGGTCCCCGATTCGGCGCTCGGAGCCGTGCACGACCTGTGGCGCGAGTACTCCACCAGCAGCTCCAAGCTGAGGTTGAGGCACGAGACCCGCTGCGTCCGCGCGGTCGTCGACCGGTCGGCCCTGCCGTCCGAACCCGACCCGCCGGACGCCATCTTGCTGTCGCTGGACTGAGGTCGCCGTGGACGTCGTGATCGGGCTGGCCGTCGTCGCCGCTCTCATCGGCCTGGCGGCCTTGGCCCGCTGGGTGCTGCTGAGTCGTCGTCGCAGCCTCGGTTCCGCCGAGGACCGGGCCACGTACGAGACCCTGCACACCGCAGCGCTCGCGGCCCCGGCCCTGCGCTCGGGCCTCGATGCCGAGACCGTCGGCAAGGCGCTGCCCCACCTGCGCCAGTTGATCGGCGCCCGCACCGTGGGGATCACCGACACCCATGAGCCGCTCGGCTGGGCCGGCGACAACGAGTCCAGCCTGACCGCCGAACTGGTCTCACTCGCCCTGGAGCAGGGCCGGACCCAGGCCTCGAACCGGGTGATCGTGGCTCCGCTGTCGGTCGAGGGACGCGTCGTCGGCAGCATCGTGGTCGTCGACGAGAGCGCCTCGGCCGGACTGGCCCGCACCACCACCGAGGTCGCCGGCTGGGTCTCCAGCCAACTCGAACTGGCCGAACTGTCCACCTCGCGAACCGCGTTGATGGAGGCCGAACTGCGGGCGCTGCGGGCGCAGATCTCGCCGCACTTCATCTACAACTCACTCGGCGCGATCGCCTCGTTCGTGCGCACGGATCCCGAGCGGGCACGGGAATTGTTGCTGGAGTTCGCCGACTTCACCCGGTACTCGTTCCGCCAACACGGTGACTACACGACGCTGGCCGAGGAGTTACGGTCGATCGAGCGGTACCTCGTGCTGGAGAAGGCCCGGTTCGGTGACCGCCTGCGCGTGACGACCCGGGTGGCTCCCGAGGTGCTGAGCCTGACGGTGCCGTTCCTGACGATCCAGCCGCTCGTCGAGAACGCGGTGCGCCACGGACTGGAGCGCAAGCCCGGACCCGGCACGCTGACCGTGATCGCCGAGGACGCCGGGTCCGAGTGCCTCATCACCATCGAGGACGACGGAGTCGGTTCCGAGCCCGAGACCGTCCGCGCTGCGTTGGCCGGCCGGACCAACTCCGCGTCCGTCGGTCTGGCCAACGTCGACGAACGGTTGCGTACGGTTTACGGCAACGATCACGGCCTCGTGGTCGAGACGGCGCCCGGGCTCGGCACGAAGGTGACGCTGCGCATTCCGAAGTTCACCCCGACGACCGTCGACTGAGGGTCCGTAGACTCACCGGGTGAGGTTTCTCAACGATCTTCAACCCAGTCACGACCTGACCTACAACGACGTCTTCATGGTGCCCGGCCGCTCGGACGTGGCTTCGCGCTTCGACGTCGATCTCGGGACGAGTGACGGCACGGGCGCGACCCTGCCGCTCGTCGTCGCCAACATGACGGCCGTGTCGGGCCGCCGCATGGCCGAGACCGTCGCCCGCCGCGGTGGCATCGCGATCCTGCCGCAGGACATCCCGCTCGACATCGTGTCCGACACGGTGGGCCGCGTGAAGGCCGCGCACCCGGTCTACGACACCCCGGTGGTGCTCACTCCGCACATGACGGTCGGCGAGGCGTTGAGCCTGGTTCCCAAGCGCGCCCACGGCGGTGCCGTCGTCGTCGAGTCGCTGGACGGACCTGAGTTGAAGGTCATCGGCATCTTCACGCCCCAGCAGGCCAACGAGATCGACCGCTTCGCCCAGGTGCGCGAGGTCATGCTGACCGACCCGTTCGTACTGCAGGCCGGTGGCGACGCGCGCGAATTGTTCAACCAGTTGTCCGAGCAGCACGTGCCCTTCGCCCCCGTGGTCGACGGCGGCGCGCTGGCCGGTGTCCTGACCCGCAAGGGCGCCCTGCGCTCGACGATCTACGCGCCCGCCGTGGATCCCGACGGCCACCTCGTCGTGGGTGCCGCGATCGGCATCAACGGCGACGTGCGTGGCAAGACCGAGAAGCTCATCGAGATCGGCGTCGACGCACTGGTCGTCGACACCGCGCACGGCCATCAGGCGAAGATGTTCGACGCCCTGCCCATCGTGCGCGAGGTCCGCGATGCCCACGAGGCCGCGACCGGCCGCCGCCTGCCGATCGCGGCGGGCAACGTGGTGTCGGCCGCGGGCGTGCGCGATCTGGTCGGGGCCGGTGCCGACATCGTCAAGGTCGGCGTCGGACCGGGCGCCATGTGCACGACCCGCATGATGACCGGCGTCGGCCGGCCCCAGTTCTCGGCCGTTCTCGAGGCCGCCGAAGCCGCCCGTGAACTCGGCGCCCACGTGTGGGCCGACGGCGGCGTGCGCTGGCCCCGCGACGTCGCGCTCGCTCTGGCCGCCGGCGCGGGCAGCGTCATGATCGGTTCGTGGTTCGCCGGCACGCGAGGACGCCATGCCGAACGACTCCTTGTAGGGGCGGCCATCGGGG
>CAYYQO010000112.1:0-4236 GCA_964473845.1 uncultured Aeromicrobium sp. | reverse complement strand
GCCGGCACGCACGAGAGCCCCGGCGACCTGATGTACGGCCCCGATGGCCGCCCCTACAAGGAGTCGTTCGGCATGGCGTCCTCGCGCGCCGTGGCGAACCGCACCCGCGACGCGGCCGGCTTCGAGAAGGCCCGCATGGCCCTGTTCGAGGAGGGCATCTCGACCTCGCGGATGTTCCTCGATCCCGACCGCCCCGGCGTCGAGGACCTCATCGACCAGATCATCGCGGGAGTCCGGTCGTCGTTCACGTATGCCGGTGCCCGGACGCTGGCCGAGTTCTCCGACCGTGCCACCGTCGGTCTGCAGTCCAGCGCCGGCTACGACGAGGGCCGCCCGCTGCACGCCTCCTGGTGACCGCCGGGGGCGGTGAGCTGAGTCCCACGGTTCCGCCGCGGCGGTGAGCTGAGTCCCACCCGCCCGGTCTCGGTCGGACTCACCGCACCGCCCCAGGGCGGCGGGCGTCGGCGACGACCGGTGCGAAGAGCCCGAACCAGCGCGCACCGAAGTGCGGCGCGCGACCGTCGTAACCGCGCTCGACCAAGCGACGGTGAACCTGGAGCATCGTGGCTCGCGGCGAAGCCATCATGGCCGAGGTGATCTGCAGGTAGTCCGCGGCGATGCGACGCAGGTCCGCGTACCGACCGATGTCGCGAGCGAACTGGCGTGCATCTTCCGCATGCTGACGGCCCTCGTACTCCAGCACGAGCATCCACGTCCGGAACAACAGGTCGACGATGGCGATCTCACGCCCGAACTCATCGAACAGTGGGACATTCACCTCGGGCACCGGCAGTCCGCACGCGATCACGAGCGCTCTCAACTCCGATTCCCTCGGCGAAAGAGCGGCGGCGTCCAGCCACGGCAGGACGGACATGGCCTCGGCAGCGCCAGGGCGCCAAGCCTGCACCACGGAAAGGTGTCGGACCTCCTCGATCGTCATGTGGCCGTTTCGCAACAACCAGTCGCCGATGACGATCAAGTCGATCAGCCGCATGTCCGCACAGCACTGGATGAACGCTGCGGCCCGCGTGACACCCACCTCGTCCGTGGGTGGCATCACCACGGTCCGGTGAAGAAAGATCCCTTCGGTATCGATGTGTAGATCACCCGTCACCGTGAAGTGCAGCGGGTCGGCGTCGCCGCGATCCAATCCAAGCAGTTGGATCCGGGTCACGTGGCTCACCACGGCACGGTCGGTCAACGAGAGCGCGGCTGCTTCGATGCGTTCAAGGTGGCTGAGCTCACGGTCGGGGGCCCACACGTTGGGAAACACCCGGCGAAAGCGAGAACCCAGCAGGAGCTTGGGCGAGAGTCCAGCCTTGATGAACTCTTCCCGGCGGAAGGGGCCGGACAAGAACCGCTCGGGAATCGGCGTCGGCGCGGGCATGTCCCGATCTGACCGTAGGACGCGAGGCCGCGGGAGGGGTCAACGAGCCCGTGTGGACAAGCAGGCGGTGCGATGTTCACTGTGGATGGCCGCCTGGGGCGGTGTGCCTGGTCCCATCAACGGACCTGCGATGGGACTCAGCTCACCGCCCCGGAGGGAGCGGTCGGACCTAGCTCACCGCCTCCCCCGGCACCGTCAGCGCAGGATCAGGGCGAGGCCGCGGACGAAGGAGTCGTCGAGGTCGGGGTCCTCGGCGAGGATGCCGACGCTGGCGGCCTGACGGTGCATCTGGGTGGCCTGCGAATGACCGAACACGTAGAGCAACAACGTCCTGGCGACATCGTCGGAGGTCAGTGCCGCCAGCTCGGTCTCGATCCGCGAGTCACCCAACCGGAAGGCCGAGGCCGTGGCGACGACGTCGGCGCCGTCGCGCACCGCGAGCATCGCTTCGCGCAGGGAATGCGCTGCCTTCTCGGGGTCGCTGCCGACCTCGACGTCCGCGACGATCCGGTCGGCCATGAGCGCCAACAGCGTCTGCTTGTCCGGGACGTGGTGGTACAACGCGCTGGGCTGGACTCCGAGCTCGGCCGCGACCCGACGCATCGAGCAGAACTCGAGACCGTAATGGTCGAGCACCCGCAGGGCACCGGAGACGACATCGCCGAGGGAGTTGGCCACGCAGCCAGTCTATACGCTAACCTGAACGCCGTTCAGGTGAACACCGTTCAGGAGACCTCATGACCACGACCCCCACCGCCACCCGCCGGCTGACTGCCACCGACCTCGCGCTCGTCGCCGCCTTCGCCGCGCTCATCGCCGCTTGCGCACTGCTGCCGGCCATCCACGTGGGGGCCGGCGTCGTCCCGATCACGCTGCAGACCTTCGCCGTCCTGCTCTCCGGTGCCGTACTCGGCGCCAAGCGCGGCTTCCTGGCCGTACTGCTCTACCTCGCCGTGGGCGCTGCCGGTCTCCCGGTGTTCGCCGGCGGCAAGGCGGGACTGGCCGTCTTCGCCGGCCCGTCGATGGGTTACCTGATCGGCTTCCCCCTGGGAGCCGCGCTGTGTGGATTCATCGTCGAACGCCTGCCGCGCGAGAAGATCGCCACGAGTGTCCCGGTGATCTTCGCCGCGGGCCTGGTCTCGAGCGCACTGTTCATCCACACCCTCGGGATCTTGGGCATGGCCTGGCGGATCCCCACGGACCTGGGCGCGGCCTTCAAGCTCGATCTCCCGTTCTGGCCCGGCGACATCATCAAGAACCTCGCGATGGCCGCCGTGGCGACCGCAGTACATCGAGCGTTCCCCGATCTGCTGCCGGCGCGCAAGAAGTGATCGAGCTCGTCGAGGCGGCGGTCGAAGGTCGGCTCGAACCGACCTCGGCCCTCCTCAGCGAGCCCCGCATCGCGATCATCGGCGCGAACGGCTCAGGCAAGTCGACGCTCGCCCGCCTCCTCAACGGCCTCGTCGAGCCGACCAGCGGGCACGTGCTCGTCGACGATCTCGACACCCGTCGCGACGGACGCCTGGTACGCCGTCGCGTCGGGTTCGTCTTCACCGACCCCGCCGCCCAACTGGTGATGCCCACCGTGGCCGAGGACGTCGCCCTGTCCCTGCGGCACCAGCACCGTGACAAGGCCGAGCGGCAGGCCGCAGTGCTCGCGGTTCTCGAGAGGTTCGGCCTCGAGGAGCTGGCGGATCGCAGTGTCCACACCCTCTCGGGCGGTCAGCGTCAGATGCTGGCGATCGCGACCGTGCTGGCCACCGATCCCCAGGTCCTGGTTGCCGACGAGCCCACGACCCTGCTCGACCTGGCGAACACCCGCCGGGTCGGAGACGTCCTGCTGGGGTTGCCGCAGCAACTCGTGCTCGTGACCCACGACCTCGACCTCGCCGCCCGTTGTGACCGTGCCCTGGTCGTCGATCAGGCCCGCATCACCTTCGACGGTCCAGCCGGGGCGGCTGTCGATCACTACCGGGCACTCGTCTCATGACTGCACCGTCGCCGCTGGGCCTCTACCAACCGGGCACGACGATCCTGCACCGGCTGACCCCGGGGCCGAAGCTCGTCGGCCTTTTCGTGCTCGGCATCGCTGTGCTGACGGTCAGGGGGCCGTGGACCGGCGTCGGGTTTCTGGCGCTGTCCCTGGTGCTGGCGATGCTGGCTCGACTCTCGCTGGGATCGATCGCCAGGACGTTGCGCGGCTTCGCGATCGTGGCGCTCCTGCTGGTGGGCTTCAACGCGTGGCAGAACGGCTGGCCCCTCGCGGTGGAGGTCGTCGCCGATCTCTTTGCGCTGATTCTCGCCGCGACCGTACTGACCGCGACGACGGCGGTGGACGACCTGCTCGACACGATCGTCCGAGGCCTCGGCCCGTTCCGCCGGATCGGCATCGACCCCGAACGCGTCGGACTGACGTTCTCACTCATGCTCCGCGCCGTACCCGGCACGCTGGAACTCGCGGCCGAGACCCGCGATGCCGCCCGAGCACGAGGGCTCGAACGCAGCATCCGGGCGCGCACCACGCCGCTGGTACTGCGGGTGGTCGCCCAGGCCCGCGACACGGGTGACGCCTTGCACGCACGCGGCATCCTCGACTGAGCCGACATCCGGGCCGCAGAGTGACTAGGCTCACTCCCATGGCGCGCGCACTGCGGACGCTGGTGGTCGATGACGAGCAACCAGTACTCGACGAACTCGTGTGGTTGCTCGGGCGGGACGACCGCATCGGTCAGATCGACACGGCCCGATCGGGAACGGACGCCCTCCGCCGCCTCGACGCCGGGGACATCGACCTGGTGTTCCTCGACATCGCGATGCCCGGACTGACCGGAATCGACATCGCGCGACTG
>CAYYQO010000111.1:2171-10691 GCA_964473845.1 uncultured Aeromicrobium sp. | reverse complement strand
AGGTGGCTCCTCATGCCGGTACCGACGTATGGTGTCTTTTCCACGGCGGTGGCGGTATGAGCGAGCGCAAGCGAGCGAACAGGTGGCTCCTCATGCCGGTACCGACGTATGGTGTCTTTTCCACGGCGGTGGCGGCATGAGTGTCACGTCAGCCCAGGGATTCCGGGCCGCGGGCGTCACCGCAGGCCTCAAGCCGAGTGGCAGCCCGGACGTCGCCGTCGTCGTGAACGACGGTCCGTCCTCGGCCGCTGCCGCCGTGTTCACGTCGAACCGCTGCAAGGCCCATCCGGTGATCTGGAGCGAGCAGGCGATCAAGGCCGGCTCCGCCCGGGCCGTCGTGCTGAACTCCGGCGGCGCCAACTGCTACACGGGTCCCGACGGGTTCGCCGCGACCCATCGCACCGCCGAGCGCACGGCCGAACTGCTGGGCATCGGCGCGATCGACGTGCAGGTGTGCTCGACCGGCCTGATCGGCAGGCCGCTGGACGAGCCCCTCGTACTGGCCGGAGTCGACTCTGCGGTCGCGGCGTTGGCCGACGACGGGGGAACCGACGCCGCCACCGCGATCATGACGACCGACACCGTCAGCAAGCAGGCCACGCGTGCCGGCGACGGCTGGGTCGTCGGCGGCATGGCCAAGGGAGCGGGCATGCTCGCTCCGGCGCTGGCCACGATGCTCGTCGTCATCACGACCGACGCGGACCTCGATCCCGCCACCCTCGACGCGGCGCTGCGCCGCGCGACGTCGGCGTCCTTCGACCGGCTCGATTCGGACGGATGCCAGTCCACGAACGACACCGTCCTGCTGATGGCTTCGGGTGCCTCAGGAGTCGCTCCGGACGTCGAGGAGTTCACCGCGGCGCTGACCGAGGTGTGTCTCGACCTGTCCATGCAATTGTTGGCCGATGCCGAGGGTGCCGACCACGAGATCGCCATCACGACCATCAACGCGGCCAGCGAGCAGGATGCCCTGGACGCCGGCCGGTCCGTCGCGCGCAGCAACCTGTTCAAGTGCGCGATCTACGGCAAGGACCCGAACTGGGGCCGCATCATGGCGTCGATCGGCACCACCGAGGCCCAGTTCGACCCGCTCGATCTGGACATCGCGGTCAACGACGTGTGGGTGTGTCGCAACTCCGGCGTGGGCGAGTCGATCGACCTGGTCGACCTCGAGCCGCGGTCGGTCAGCGTCACGATCGACCTCAAGGCCGGCGACCAGACGGCCACGATCTGGACGAACGACCTGACCCAGGCGTACGTCCACGAGAACTCCGCCTACTCGACGTGAGGATGCACGGCCATGACTGAATCCGGATTGACCGAATGGGCCCCCGAGGACTGGGCCAAGGCGACCGACAAGGCCGCCACGCTGGCGCACGCCCTGCCGTGGCTGAAGGCCTATCACGGCAAGATCGTCGTGGTGAAGTACGGCGGCAACGCCATGACCGACGAGTCGCTCAAGCGCGCCTTCGCCGAGGACATCGTCTTCCTGCGGCTGGCCGGTTTCAAGCCGGTGGTCGTCCACGGCGGCGGACCCCAGATCAGCGCGATGCTCGACCGCCTGCAGATCGAGTCGGAGTTCCGGGGCGGACTGCGCGTCACGACGCCCGAGGCGATGGAAGTCGTGCGGATGGTGCTCAAGGGCCAGGTCGGACCTGAGCTGGTCGGCCTGCTGAACACCCACGGCGATCTCGCGGTCGGCCTGTCGGGCGAGGACGGTGGCCTGTTCCGCGCCGAGCGCACGATGCCCGTGGTCGACGGTGAGTCCGTCGACGTAGGTCTGGTCGGCGAGGTCGTCGGCGTGCGTCCCGAGGCCGTCATCGACCTCATCGAGGCCGGCCGCATCCCCGTCGTCTCGACCGTGGCGCCCGACACCGACGGTCAGGTCCTGAACGTCAACGCGGACACGGCGGCCTCGGCGCTCGCCGTGGCGCTCGGCGCCGAGAAACTGCTGGTCCTGACCGATGTCGAGGGTCTCTACGCCGACTGGCCGAACAGCACCGACGTCATCGGCGAGATCAGTCCCGAGTCCCTCGAGGCGATCCTGCCCGAACTGGCCAGCGGCATGATCCCCAAGATGACGGCGTGCCTCAACGCGGTCCGCGGTGGCGTCAAGCGGGCCACGGTCGTCGACGGCCGCGTGACGCACGCGGTGCTGGTCGAGATCTTCACCGACGAGGGCGTCGGAACCCAGGTGCTGGACGGCGCGCGGACCAAGATCCGCTCGGCCCTCTACACGACGAGTGCGAAGGAGTCATCGTGAACGTTCCCGAGGGAGTCACGATCCACGGTCGCGAGCCCCGGCTCGGCGGCACCGAGTGGACCGAGCGGTACCGCGGTGCGGTGATGAACACGTTCGGTGATCCGCAGCGCGTCCTGGTGCGCGGTGAGGGTTCGTACGTGTGGGACGCCGACGGAAACCGGTACCTCGACCTGCTGGCCGGCATCGCGGTCAACGCGCTGGGCCATGGGCACCCGGCGATCATCGAGGCCGTCACGACCCAACTCCACACCCTCGGGCACATCAGCAACTTCTTCGCCTCGGCCCCGCAGATCGAACTGGCCGAGAAGCTGGTCAGCCTGCTCGGCGGCGACGGGCGGGTGTTCTTCGCGAACTCCGGTACCGAGGCCAACGAGGCCGCCTTCAAGGCGACCCGTCGCACGGGTCGCACCACGATCGTCGCGGCCGAGGGGTCCTTTCACGGCCGCACGATGGGCGTGCTCTCGTTGACGTCCAAGGCGGCCTACCGCGAGCCCTTCGAGCCGCTGCCCGGCGATGTCCGGTGGGTGCCGTACGGCAACGCCGAGGCGTTGGCCGCTGCTGTCGACGAGACCGTCGCGGCCGTGATCCTCGAGCCGATCCAGGGTGAGGCGGGTGTCGTCGTGCCGCCGGAGGGTTATCTGGCCGCTGCCCGGCAGATCACCAGGGACCACGGTGCCCTGCTGTGGATCGACGAGGTCCAGACCGGTGTCGGTCGCACGGGCGAGTGGTTCGGCCACACGCCGTCGGGCATCACGCCCGATCTGGTCACGCTGGCCAAGGGTCTCGGGGGAGGCATCCCGATCGGGGCCTGTGTCGCGATCGGTGAGGCCGCCACACTGCTCGGCCCGGGCAACCACGGCACGACCTTTGGAGGCAATCCGTTGGCCACGGCTGCCGGCCTCGCGGTCATTTCCACGATCGAGAACGAGGACCTGCTGTCGGCGGCGACGTCGCGAGGTGACCAGTTGGCCGACGGCCTCGATCGGCACCAGCGGGTCCAGGCCGTCACGGGTCGCGGTCTCATCCGTGGTGTCGTCCTGACCGAACCGCGGGCCGCGGAGGTCCAGCAGGCGGCGCTGGCCGCTGGACTGATCCTGAACGCCCCGACGCCCGACCGGCTGCGGATCGTCCCGCCGCTGACCCTGACCGAGGACGAGGCCGCCCATGCGGTTGCCACTCTCTCGACGATCCTCGACGAGGTGCTGGCATGACGACGGTTCGGCACTTCCTGCGCGACGACGACCTGACTCCGGCCGAACAGGCCGAGGTGCTGGCGCTCGCGGCGGAACTGAAGGCCAGCCCGCACTCGCGGCGGCCTCTCGTCGGCCCCCAGTCCGTCGTCGTCCTGTTCGACAAGTCGTCGACCCGGACCCGGGTCTCGTTCGCGGTGGGCATCGCCGATCTGGGTGGCAATCCGGTCGTGATGGACTCGGGCGTCACCCAGGTGGACCGGGGCGAGCCCGTCGCCGACACGGCTCGCGTGTTCGGCCGGATGGCCAGCGCCATCGTGTGGCGGACGTATGCGCACCAGGCGCTGGAGGAGATGGCCGAGTTCGCCGGTGTCCCGGTGGTCAACGCGCTCTCCGACGACTTCCACCCGTGCCAGATCCTGGCCGACTGGCTGACTGTGATCGAGCACAAGGGCGAGCTGAGCGGGTTGAGCGTGGCCTACGTCGGTGACGGCGCCAACAACATGGGTCACTCGTACGTCCTCGGTGGCGCGACGGCGGGCATGCACGTCCGCGTCGGCGCGCCGCAGGGATACCAACCCGATCCGGCGGTCGTCGCCGATGCCGAGCGGATCGCCGCGCAGACCGGCGGGTCGGTGACCATCACGACCGACGCGGTCGCCGCGGTGGCCGGTGCCGACGTCGTCATCACCGACACGTGGGTCTCCATGGGCCAGGAGAGCGAGAAGGCCGAGCGCGTCGAACTGTTCGGCGACTACTCCGTGACGCCGGAGCTGTTGGCACAGGCGGCCCCGGACGCGATCGTGCTGCACTGCCTGCCGGCCTACCGCGGCCTCGAGATCGCCGCGGATGTCATCGACGGCCCTCAGTCGGTCGTGTGGGACGAGGCCGAGAACCGGGTCCACGCCCAGAAGGCCGTCCTGACCTGGCTGCTGGAGAAGTCGCGGTCATGATCCCGTCCACGAAGGCGGCCCGCCAGCAACTCATCGTCGGCCTGCTGGGGTCGCACGACGTCCACTCGCAGGGCGACCTCGTCGACCTGCTGCGCGCGCGGGGCGTGACCGCGACGGCGTCCACCGTGTCCCGCGACCTCGATGAACTCGACGCCGTGCGGGTCCGTCAGGCCGACGGTTCGCTCGTCTACGCCGTGCCGGGCGAGGGTGGCGACCGCAGCGCTCGCGCTGCGTCGGACTCGACAGCAGCCCAGACCCGCTTGCAGCGTCTGCTGCGCGAACTGTTGGTCTCGGCGCAGTCGTCGGCCAATCTCGTGGTCCTCCGCACACCGCCGGGTGCTGCCCAGTTCCTCGCCTCGGCGATCGATCACGTGCAGATGACCGAAGCGTTGGGCACGATCGCCGGTGACGACACCGTGATGATGATCGCTCGCGACCCCCTCGGCGGCGATGCCCTCGCCGCCCAACTCACCGATCTGGCTCGTAAGGTTCCCTCCGATGACTGATTCGCAGAACGACCCCACGTCCTCCGCCACCGAGTCGCGCCTGTGGGGCGGCCGGTTCGCGTCCGGCCCGTCGCCCGAACTCACCGAACTGTCGCGCTCGACCCAGTTCGACTGGCGGCTCGCGCCCTACGACCTGGCCGGGTCGCGTGCCCATGCCCGGGTCCTGCACGGCGCGGGCCTGTTGAGCGAGTCCGATCTGGCGGCCATGCTCGAGGGGATCGACACCCTCGACGCCGATGTGCGCTCCGGCGCCTTCCGGCCCCAGCCCGAGGACGAGGACGTCCACTCGGCGCTCGAACGCGGACTGATGGAGCGGTTGGGTGCCGAACTGGGCGGTCGGCTGCGCGCCGGCCGGTCCCGCAACGACCAGGTGGCCACGTTGTTCCGCGCCTACCTGCGCGATCACGGTAAGCAGGTCCGGGCGCTCGTCGGCGAGCTCGTCGAGGCGATCGCCGGGCAAGCCGAACGACATCTCGGCGCGGCGATGCCCGGCCGCACGCACCTCCAGCACGCCCAGCCCGTGCTGCTGTCCCATCACCTGCTGGCGCACGCCTGGCCGCTCGTGCGCGATCTGGATCGACTGCGTGAGTGGGACGCCCGGGTCGCGGCCGAGTCGCCCTATGGATCCGGCGCGCTGGCCGGATCGTCGCTGGGCCTCGACCCGGAGGCGGTCGCTGCCGACCTCGGATTCACCGGATCGGCCGCGAACTCCATCGACGGCACGTCCTCGCGCGATTTCGTCGCCGAGTTCGCGTTCGTCACCGCTCAGATCGGTGTCGACGTGTCGCGGCTGGCCGAGGAGATCATCATCTGGAACACGAAGGAGTTCGACTTCGTCACGCTGCACGACGGGTACTCCACGGGCTCGAGCATCATGCCGCAGAAGAAGAACCCCGACATCGCCGAACTGGCGCGCGGCAAGTCCGGGCGGCTGATCGGCAATCTCGCGGGTTTGCTGGCGACACTCAAGGCGCTTCCGCTGGCCTACAACCGGGACCTGCAGGAGGACAAGGAGCCGGTCTTCGACTCGATCGACACGCTCGAGGTGCTGTTGCCCGCGTTCACCGGCATGGTCGCGACGCTGGAGTTCAACACCACCCGGATGGCCGAGCTGGCGCCCCAGGGTTTCGCGCTCGCGACCGACATCGCCGAGTGGTTGGTCCGTCGTGGCATTCCCTTCCGGATCGCCCACGAGGTGAGCGGCGCCTGTGTGCAGGCGTGCGAGCAGCGGGAGATCGAGTTGTGGGACCTGTCCGACCAGGACTTCGCCGAGATCTCACCGGATCTGTCCGGAGCCTCGGAACCGGGAGGTGTGCGTGAGGTGCTGACCGTGGCCGGGTCGATCGCCTCGCGCGACGGCCGCGGTGGCACGGCTCAGGCGCGCGTCACCGAACAACTCGCCGAGTTGCGTTCGCGGCTCTGACGGACACGTCGTCCGACCGTGGTCACCAGCGGTTCTTCGCCTGTTCGGCCCAGCCCAGCAGGCCATCGAGTCGGTACTCGGTGCCCCTGCTGCCGCGAGCCCAACCCGACCAGTGGCCGAACGCCTGATGGGTGTGTGCGGCGATCAGCCCCAGCTGGGTCTT
The DNA here is from genome assembly GCA_964473845.1 of uncultured Aeromicrobium sp. Classification (GTDB taxonomy): domain Bacteria; phylum Actinomycetota; class Actinomycetes; order Propionibacteriales; family Nocardioidaceae; genus Aeromicrobium. Next base: position 4,193 of record CAYYQO010000111.1, on the reverse strand, counting down.
GGCCTCGCGGCGGTGGAACGGGGTCAGCGTGGCTTCGAGATCCGGGCCCGTGACGGTCCACGGCGAGTCGCGGTCGGCCAGGTCGTAGTCCCATGCCAGGTCGTCGATCCAGTGGTGCAGGCGGCCGTCGACGATGAGGGCGTTCTCGGTCTGGCCGGTCCCATCGGTCCATTGTCCGCCCAGCTGCAGGCCGATCTTCCGGCCGGACACCTCACCGCTGCCGGCGCCCCAATTCCAGGTCTTGCGGTAGGGCCACACGCCGCGGCCGCGGTCGAGGACACCCCACCCGGCGACCACGGCCTCACGCTCGCCGTCGACCTCGATCGTGCCGGTGACAGGTCGGGCGAGGTCCTTGAGGGTGTACTGGAAGCGCCGCTTGCTCCACGGCACGACGACGCCGAGCGCATCTTCGCCGCCGACGGCCTCCAGCGCGACCCTCACACGCTCGTGGTCGACGCGGATGTGGGTGCCGCGTCCGTGGTCGGAGAACGTCAGAGGACCGCCGATCGCAGTGATCGGAGGCAGATTGTCCGGCAGTCCCGGGCGTAGGGGACCGAGCCCGACGGTGTCGGCGACGACCTCATGCCCACTCAATCGGTCGAAGGCGTAGATCTGGGTCAGGTTCGCGTAGTCCAGGTCGGCGATCGTCAGTCCCAGGACGTACCGCCGCGTCATGATGCCCCAGTACTCCCAGCGTTTCACCCGCCCGGTCCACGGCAGGCACGTGCGGTGCAGTGGCCGACGGGTCCAGCCGATCGCCTCGGGATTCAGGCGTCGACCGATGGCAAGGTCGACCGGCTCGGCGATCTCTGACATGCCCGAAGCCTAGGCGGAGGGACCGATCACGGGCCGAGGCCGACGATTCAGCGTAGGCAACCCGGCCGCTTCGTCGTGTAGTCCTTGACGCGGGCGACCTTGCCATGACGCAGGACGACCGTGACGCGGACGGGCCCGCGTGCGTTCTTCGATTTCTTGATCGTCGAGGCCTTTCGCGTGATGCCGAAGGGCGCCTTGCGGTCCGTGCCGACCCACGTGCGGCCGACGCGGAAGCTGGCCATCTTCACGAGTCCCTGCCCACCGGAGGCGCGTAGGACGACACGCTTCTTCGAGCGCGGCCCCGTGCAGACCGCTCGGATCCTGACGGTCTTGGCAGCCTTGGCCACGCGCTCGGCCGAAGTCGGCACGGGCTTCGGCTTCGTGGTCGGCTTCGGCGTGGGAACGGTCGGGGTCGGTGTGGGCTCCGTCGGCTCCGGCACGAGCGGCGCGATCGTCTCGAGGGCCTTCGCCGCCATCTGGGCCATGCCTGCGGTCGAGGGATGCAGTGGGGCGCCGTCGCCGTACGTGACCAGGCCGCGGATCCACTGGCTCTCGGGAGCGGCGCAGGCGGTGTGGTCCCGCCAGCCCTCGATCGTGCGCATGTCGACGAAGGCAATGTCCTCCTGGGCCGCGACGGTCTCGATCGTGTCACTCAGCCGGTCGATGATGTCCTGCAGGTAGACGAGGTCGGCGTCGGAGGCGTTGCCCAGTGCTGGGCACGTGTGGTGAGGCACGTAGGTGCCGTACCCGACCGCGACGATCGTGGCGTACGGAGAGCGTTCCCGCACGTCGTCGATCAGATCGCGGTACACGTCGGCCAGACCGTCGATCGTCTGGTGGTACGGCTCGACCGGCAGCTCGCTACACCCGCCGCTGAGGCACGCGACGGCGAGCTGGACGAGTCCTGCGTCGTTGCCGCCCATCGTGCCGAGCGTGACCAAGGTGGTGTCCGGCCGCAGTGCGTCGAGCTGGGGCGGGTTCGTCCCCTGCGCATTCCAGTAGTGCGTGGTCTGGGCTCCGCCACAACTCGCGTCGGTGAACGACGTGAACGTGAGCTCTGCGGCGATCAGGCTCGGGAAGTTCTTGTCGCTGCGGGTGCAATCGTCCGGGCGCTGGTTCGGAATCCCGGGCCCGGAGACGAACGAGTCACCCAGGGCGACGTAGCGCACACCGCCGGAACCGTGGTCCCAGATCGGCGGGAGGGCC
>CAYYQO010000111.1:0-2161 GCA_964473845.1 uncultured Aeromicrobium sp. | reverse complement strand
GGTCTGGCGGCCGCGCCGTCGACCGAACGCCAGGCCGAGCGTGGCCACCGTGGTCATGCACCGACGAAGGTGTACGTTCATGGGCTTTCCTCCCGATTTCCCATGTGATCTGCGTCACGATGGTCGAGCGCGAGGCTACCAGTTCGCCCGCGTGATAGGCAGGGGCCATGTGTGACGTCGCCGAGCGCGCCCGCGATCTGCTGGGGCGCCTGCTGCACGGGCACGGGGTGATCGCGCGGATCACCGAGGTCGAGGCGTACGGCGGCATCCACGATCCCGCTTCGCACGCGTTCACACGCACGCCGCGATCGGAAATCATGTACGGACCGCCCTGGCGCCTGTACGTGTACCGGATACACGGTCACCACGCCGCCAACATCGTGACGGGACCGACCGACCAGGCGGCGGCCGTGCTGATCCGCGCCGGCGAGATCGTCGAGGGGATGGGTGTGGCACGCGAGCGCCGTGGCCCCGTGGCGGAGCACGCCCTCGCGCGTGGTCCGGGCAATCTGACGAAGGCGCTCGGCATCACGAGCGACGATCTGGGCACGGACGTGCTGGACGGTGTCCCGGTGTGCCTGGGGGAGCGGGTTGATCGACCCGCGATCAGTGCGGGGCCTCGCGTCGGCGTTCGGCTGCACGCCGACGTGGCCTGGCGCTACTGGGTGACCGATGATCCGACGGTCTCGGTATACCGGCGTCATCCGCGGGCGTGAGACTCAGATCCAGCGCCGCAACGGCTTCACGAAGTCCAACATCCAGGCCAGCAGCACCGAGATCACGACGGTCAGCGTGTACAGCACGGGCAGCCCGATGACGGGACGTTCCGCGACGAGGGTGCCGAGGTCGGTCGTGAAGCGCAGTGTGTGCATCACCAGCACGTGGGCGAGGTAGATGCGGAAACTCAATTCGGAGAGCCGTCGGACGACCGGCCAGGCGGGGCCCGGTCCTCGCCGCTTCGTGGCGAAGAAGGCGAACATGCCGATCGAGTACATCAGGACGGGCGGGTAGAAGTTCCCGTAGGCCCGGAACGTGTCGGGGTTGCCGGACTCGGCGGCCTGCCAGACGCCGATGAACGTCCAGGTGATGCCCACGGCGGCCAGGCCCAGCCACGCGACGTTCGGGACCCGGATCCGGTCGCGGTAGTGGAACAGCACGTATCCCAGCACGAACAGGCCTACGTAGCCGGCGGGCAGTGGTTCGAACGGCAGCGAGTAGATGGTCGGTGCCCGGTCCTTGAGGAAGAACGGGCTCCAGCGGCCCAGCGCCAGGTAGGCCACGAACCACAACAGCAGGAACCACGACAACAGCCGCAGCCGCTCGGGTTCCGGCCGCATCGTGATGGCGCGCAGCAACGGCACGACGAGATAGATCCCCAGGAGCGCGTACACGAACCACAGGTGATAGACGGCCGGCCCCGACAGCAGGCCGCGGATGAAGGCCTGGGGAGTCTCGTACCCCTGCGGATCGCGCAGGACGCCGCCCACCCCCAGCAGGTCCTGCCGGTTCAGCAGGATGTTGGCGATGCCGTAGATCACGATCCAGGTGAGCGTCGGCAGCGCGACGCGCAGGAACTGGGGACGCAGCACGAACCGGCGGACCGGGTCGAGCAGGAGCGCTCCCGAGGTCATGAAGAAGCAGTTGACGGCGAACCGGCCGGCCGAGTTGGCGACATTGCCGATGTTGAAGTTCGAGATCAGGTCCGGCGTGGAGTTGCGCCAGACGACCACCACGATGGCTCCGACGTGCAGCAAGATGACGCCGAGCGTCGCGAGGACGCGGAGGTGATCGAGCTCGTAGTGGCGTTCGGTGCGAGTGCTGGTCACTCACCCGACCCTAAACGGAGGTGTCGGACTCCCGGTCCTTCGGCTCCGTCGCGGTGGGTTCGGGCAGTGCGCAGACCCCGTCGACACACGTCGGGGCGTCATCCTCCCCGACCAACTCGAACGGTCCGCTCATGCCGAGGCCTCCGACGTGGCCCGCTCCAGCACATCGCGGAAGGTCTCGGGAGCCTGGGCGCCCGAGACGCCGAGCCGTCCGTCGAACACGAAGAACGGGACACCCCCGATGCCGTACGCCTGCGCCTGGGCGATGTCGGCCTGCACGGCGTCGGCGTAGCGATCCGACTCCAGAGCAGCGCGCAGTTCCTCCGGATCCAAGC
>CAYYQO010000110.1:0-10748 GCA_964473845.1 uncultured Aeromicrobium sp. | reverse complement strand
ACCTGCGCCGACGACCGTGTGCAGCTCGTCGATGAAGGTGACGACCTGGCCGTCGCTCTGCTTGATCTCGGCCAGCACCGCCTTGAGCCGTTCCTCGAACTCGCCGCGGTACTTCGCACCCGCGACCATCGCGCCGAGGTCGAGGCTGACCAACCGGCGGCCGCGCAGCGATTCGGGGACGTCACCGTCGATGATGCGCTGGGCGAGCCCTTCGACGACGGCGGTCTTGCCGACGCCGGGTTCGCCGATCAGGACGGGGTTGTTCTTCGTCCGGCGGCTGAGCACCTGGACGACGCGGCGGATCTCGGCGTCGCGGCCGATGACCGGGTCGAGCTTGCCCTCGCGGGCCAGCTCGGTCAGGTCGATGCCGTACTTCTCGAGCGACTGGTACTGGTCCTCGGCGTCCTGGCTGGTGACGCGAGCGCCGCCGCGCACCGCCTCGAAGGCGGCCGTGAGCGTGTCCGGCGTGGCACCGTGGGCGGCGAGAGCCTCGGCCGCGGGGCCGGCCACCGTGGCGACTCCGACGACGAGGTGCTCACTGGAGACGAACTCGTCGCCCAGTTCGGACGCGAGGTCGATCGCCCGTTGCAGGGCCTCGTGCGTGGAGCGGGCCAGTTGCGGGTTGCCGACGGTCGACCCGCTGGCACTGGGCAGGCGGCCCAGCACCGGGGCCAGGTCGGCCTGCACGGCACCGACGTCCGCGCCGGCGGCCGTCAGCAACGGCGTGGCGGTTCCGCCCTCCTGCGTGAGCAGGGCGGACAGGAGGTGGGCCGGCTCCACGGCGGGGTTACCGGCGGCGGCTGCTTGCTGCATCGCGGCAGCGAGCGCCTGCTGGCTGCGCGTGGTCAGATGATTCAGGTCCATATCAGGATCAACGCCAATAAAGTTGAGTCCATTCCGCTCAACTCTGATTTTTTTCCGAACCGGGCCACCCTCTCCACTTTTGGTACGCGTTCCACCGTTGTCCGGCGGAATCAGGTCAAACGCGTACCAAAAGTGGGAGGGGTGGGGCCGCGCGAGGCGACCCCACGCCGATGGGAGCTATTCGGACGAGGTCTCGCCCTTGGCCGCGGCCGCTTCCGCCTCGAGGATCTTGTCGCGCGCCGCGCCGGGCACCCAGCCGGTGTCGACGACCTTGACCTGGAAGATCGAGGCCGCCACGACCAGCACGACGCCGATCACGATGCACAAGATGATGCCGATCAACGGAGGCGCCAACAGGCTCGTCCCGAGCACCGTGCCGAACCAACCGAAGTCGGCGTCACCGAAGGTCGAGTTCGCGAACCCGAGCTCGCCGAACACCTCGAGCAACAAAGCCGGCAGGATCGTGATGATCACGCCGTTGACGAAGCCGCCGATCGAGGCGCCACGTCGACCACCCGTGGCGTTGCCGTAGACGCCGGCACCACCACCGGTGAAGAAGTGCGGCACCATGCCCGGCAGGATCAGCGCCAGCCCGAACATCGGCTCGAGCCACACCGCCAACAGCGCGAGCGCGGCCAGACCGCCGATGAACGACGAGATGAAGCCGATCAGCACGGCGTTCGCCGCGTACGGGAACACGATCGGGATGTCGAGCGCCGGCTTGGCACCGGGGACGACCTTCTCGGCGATGCCCTGGAAGGCCGGGACCAGTTCGCCCAGCACCGTCCGCACGCCGTAGAGGATGATCGCGACGCCGACGCCGAACTGCAGCGCCTGACCGAAACCGGCCATCACGGCCGAACTCGCCGAAACCGCTCCGAGGGTCTCCTGCGTGGCCTCCGAGCTGGCGATCAGGCCCCACACGACGAAGACCTCGTAGATCAGCACCATCGACAGCGCGGTGGCAACCGTCGAGTCGCGCAGGAACCGCAGACCCTGCGGGAAGTTGATCTCCTCGGTCGACTTGCTGTGCTTGCCGACGGCCTGACCCGTCGCACCCGAGGCGATGTACCCCAGGGTGCCGAAGTGGCCGATCGCGATCGAGTCGTCGCCGGTGATCTTGCGGGTCCACGGATGCGCGAACGCCGGCATGACCACCATGATCACGCCCATCAGGAAGGCACCGACCAGGACAACGAGCCAGTCGTTCTTGCCGTCCAGACCGACCGAGAGCACGACGGTCAGCATCAACGCCATGAAGACCATGTGATGGCCGGTCAGGAAGATGTAGTGCAGCGGCGTGAACCGGGCCAGGGCCAGCATCACGAGGAAGCCGAGCGTCAGCAGGTACGCACTCTGGGCACCGTACTGCTCGGCCGCCATCGCGGTGATGACCTCGTTCGTCGGGATGACGCCCTGCGCCCCCGTGACGTCGAGGATGATGGCGCCGAGCGGATCCAGCGATGCCACCACGACCCCCGCACCAGCACCGAGGATCAGGAAGCCGAGCGCGGCTTTGAGGCCACCGCCGATCACCTGGCCGGTGTTGCGCTTGAGCGCGATCAGGCCGATCGCGGTGATGATGCCGATCAGGTACGCCGGCACGTTGAGTATTTCTCGACCGATGAAATTGAGTACGTCGACAAGCCAATCCATGATTCTCTCCCTTGCTCCGCTGCTCCGCCCGACCCGTCAGGAGACGAGAGGGGTCAGTTTCTCGGTGATCTCCGCGACGCTGGTGAAGTTGTCGATCACGACAACCTGGGCCGGCACCTCGCCGATCTCGTCAACGAGGTCCGCCGAGGTCAGCACGAGGTCGGCAGTGCGCGCAGCACCCTTGGCGGTTCCGATGTCCGCCGCTTCGACGTCCACCTCTCCGTCCTTGCCGAGTTGACGCAACACCTTCTCGGCATTCATCTTCAGCAGCACCGACGTTCCGATGCCCATTCCGCACACGACGACGATCTTCATGGGTGGTCCTTCATTCGGGGGTGGATGGGGTCAGCAACTCGATGACACGCGCCGGGGTGTCGGCGGCGCGCACGGATTCGAGCAGATCGGTATCGCTCAGCACGGCCGCCAGCGACGACATCAGTTCGATGTGTCCGTCGTGGTCGAGAGCGGCCAGCGCGACGACGAGCCACACCGGGTCGTTCTTCTGGTGGCCGAACTCGACGGGCTCGGCCAGTTGGAGCCACGCGATGCCCCCACGCTTCACGGCCGGGGACGGACGCGAGTGCGCGAGGGCGATGCCGGGCGCGAGGACGATGTACGGACCGAGTTTCTCGACGGTCGCGACCATCTCGTCGGTGTACTCCGCGCTGGTGACGCCCGTGGCCACGAGCAGGGCTCCGGCCTCACGGACGGCAGCGCGCCAGTCACTCGCGTGGCGACCGACCGCGACCGCGTCCTCGGTGAGTTCGTCTGAGAGCGCCATGTGCCGACTCCTCAATCACCCCCGCAACGGAGGCGTGTCTGGCAGCGTATCTCTCCGAGGGGGTCTTTTGCCTACCCCTGAACAAATCTCGGCGTGTCGCAGGTCTCACTCGGGACGGCGCAGGACTCGCAGACTGTCGGTGTGACCGACCTCGACGAATCCGTCGGCCAGGGCACGTTCATAGATGTGGAAGGGTGCCTGTCCACCGTCGTTCGGATCGGGGAACACGTCGTGGATCGCGAGCGCGCCGCCTGGCCGAACCCACGGCGACCAGCCCGCGTAGTCGGCCCGGGCGGCCTCCTCGGTGTGACCTCCGTCGATGAAGACCAGGTCAGCCGGCGTGCGCCACCACCCCGCGATCGTCGCCGAACGCCCGACGATCGGGACGACGACGTCCTCGAGCCCCGCCTGCCACAGGGTGCGGCGCAGCACGGGAAGGGTGTCGAAGGCGCCCGTCTCGGGGTCGACGAGCGACGCGTCGTGATACTCCCAGCCCACCTGGTGCTCCTCGGACCCGCGGTGGTGATCGATCGTGACCACCGTGGCTCCGGCCTGACCCGCAACGTGCCCCAGATGCACCGTCGACTTGCCGCAATACGTGCCGATTTCGACGATCACTCCCCCAGGCCTGGCGAACGCGGCGGCAGCGTCGCGTAGAGCAGCGGCTTCGACATCGGGCAGGAAGCCTCGGACGTCGTCAGCGATCCGGGCCAGGTCGTCGGGCAGCGCATTCACCTGCCGGACTTTACGCAGTGGTGTCGAAAGCTGGGAAGATGCCCAGAATCTGCACTGGTTCCCGTACGATCATCCGGTGACTCGACGGACCTCATGCGTAACAGCCGCTGCCGTGGCGGTCATCGCGCTGTTCGCCGCCGTACCGGCGGGCGCCGACGAGACCGCGCCGACCACGAATCCGACCAGCGCACCGATCACGGAGCCGACAGCCGGCAGCGAGGACGGGGCGATCGACGTCGGCGGCGAGGTCACGCGTCCCAATCCCGACACGGGCTCGCGCACGGCGCCCCGCGTCCTGGTGTTCGGTGACTCGATCTCCGCCCTGACCCGCTACAGCCTCGACGGAAGGACGCGACCCCAGGTCTGGTGGTCCCACCTGGCCGCCACCATCGGGGTGCCGGCCCGTCAGGTCATGGTCAGCGCCGAGGGTGGCAGTGGCCTGCTCGCGCACGGCGGCGGCATCGCCCGGCGCCAGTGCAGCGGCTCCACCTTCGGTGACCGACTGGGAGACATCGCCGCCACCAACCCCGACGTCGTGATCGTCGGTGTCGGCCGCAACGACGTCCACGTCTGCATCAATCGGGTGCGCGTCCCCTCCACCTCCCAGGAGCGGCGCACCGCAGCCATGACGTACTTCGCCGACCTCGCTCGCGCCGTCGACCGTCAGGGCATCCGTCGCTCCAACGTCTACGTCATGTCCCCCTGGGGTTCCTCGATGTCCTCCGGTCACAGCGCCACCGCGACGCTCTACGAGGCGATCGCCACCGCCCGCGGGTTCACCTGGGTCGCGACACCCGCCCTCGTCCGCAGCCAGACGACGGACACGACGCATCCCAATGCCGTCGGCTCCCGGGCCATCGCCCACGCCGCCCTCCGCTCGTCGGACATCGCCACCGCCGTCAAGACCCGTGGTGCCCGGCACACACCGGTCCCCTCGCTCGCTCACGTCCTGTGCGCGTCCTTGTCCCGCTGTCGCGCCCAGGGCATCAAGACGTACTCCTACGCCAAGGCCACTGCGAACCTCTGGGGCACCCGCACCCGGACCGACCGTCACTACGTGGCCCATCGGCTGATGCACGGCAACCGACGCGTCGCGCCGATCCTGACAGCCAGCACGGCCCGCGGGTGGCGCGTCGCCGCCGTCACCGAATCCGCCGCACGCCAGGTGGCGCACGCCAAGGTCGGCGACGTCGCCTGGTGGCGCACGGCACCCGCCGGGATCGGCGCAGCCTCCCGAGGGCACGTCGCCGTGGTCGAGCGGGTCGCGAAGGACAACTCCTGGGTGATCGTCAGCGAGGTGACCGGTCGGGGCGTCTTCCGGTCGGTCCGGTACACCGGCGCGTCCCTGCCCCGGGCCTATCTGCGGTTCAAGCGCACCAACGGCAGCACCCGTGGTTCCGTCACCGCGCTCGCCGCGAAGCGCGGCTCCATCGCCGTCCGTGGCGTCGCCATCGATCCGGACCGCCCGAAGCGGGGCGTGCGGATCCGGGTCAAGGTGACGCAGAACGGCCGCACGTGGATCCGGACGACCGCCCGTCCCACCCCGGTGCGGTTCACGCGCAACTTCTCGCTGCCTGGCCTGCGCGCGGGTCGCGCCACCGTGCGCGTCATCGCCCGCGACACCCCCGGCACCCGGGGCAAGAGCCGCACGCTCGACGTGCGGAGAGTCATCGTGCGCTGAGCCCGTATGGCCACCATCCGATCGGCCGGCATCCACGGATTCGGTCCGGTCGTGCGTGACCTGGGTGGCGACCCCGTCGCGTTCCTGGACGCGGTCGGCATTCCTGCCGAGGCCCTGACCGAAGAGGACCTGCCGATGCAGGACTGGCGCTTTGCCGAGGCGCTCGAGTCGGCGGCACGCGAGCTCGGTTGCCCCGATCTGGGCCTGCGCGTCGCCGAACACCATGGCATCGAGATGCTGGGCCCGCTCGCGATGGTGCTGCTGAACTCACCGACGGCCGGGGACGCCCTCGAGGCCACCACGCGCTACTTGGGTTTCCATGCTGCGGCCATCCACGTCGACGTCGTGCCCGATCCCCAGGGTGACCCGGATGTCGTCGGGATCCGGTACCGGGGACACGGCGGCGGCCCGCCACCTCCGCAGGCCATGGATGCCGGCTTCGGTTTCCTGCACCACGCGGCCCGCTTCCTCCTCGGTGAGGATCACGCGCTGATCTCGGTCGAACTGGGCTACACCTCCGCCGCTCCGCCAGAACGGCTGGCGGCCTTCTTCGGTGCACCCGTCGCGGCCGATCGACTGACCACGTGCTTGCGCGTACCGGCGCATCTGCCCAGCAGCCCGATCGGTGGTGACGCTGTCGTCCGGCAGTTCGCGGTGGACCGGATCGAGCAACTGCTCGCGGACTCGACGTCGGAGGACTGGATCGGCCGGACGCGGATCGTCGTGGCGGACCTACTGGGCTACGGCCGCGCCGAACTGGTGGATGTCGCCCACGTCCTGGCGCTCCATCCCCGCACCCTGCAGCGCCGCCTGGCCGCGGAGCAGGCCACCTTCGCCGAGATTGTCGACGACGTGCGGCGCCAGACCTGTCACCACCACCTCGTGCATGCCGATCTGCCGGTCGGCCAGATCGCCGCCCTCGTCGGCTTCGCCGAACAGGCGTCGTTGTCGCGCAGTGCTCGCCGCTGGTGGGGCATGTCGCCGCGCGCCGTTCGCCACGCTGCCCGCTGAGTCGCGCATTTGTCGTACAGGGACAAGTTTTCTCACGTGGCGCACGTCACAATCGATCCATGAGCACGCACGAAGTCGACGTCCTGATCGTCGGAGCAGGCCTCTCCGGCATCAACATGGCCTACCGCATCCAGGAAGCCTGTCCCGAACTGAGTTACGCGATCGTGGAACGCCGCGAGCAGATCGGCGGCACGTGGGACCTGTTCCGCTACCCGGGGGTCCGCTCCGACTCCGACTTCTTCACGCTGGCGTTTCCCTTCCGGCCATGGCGCGGCAAGGACGCGATCGTCGACGGCGAGGAGATCCGCACCTACCTGGAGGACACCGCCCGCGAGGCCGGCATCGACCAGCACATCCGCTTCGGCCGGCGAGTCGAGACCGCCGACTGGTCGTCACAGGAGGGTCGCTGGACCGCGCAGGTGGCAGGACCGGACGGCCCCGAGACCTGGTCGGCCCGCTTCGTGGTCGCCTGCACCGGCTACTACGACTACGACAAGCCCTACGATCCGGGGTTCGCCGGCATCGAGGACTTCGGTGGGACCGTGGTCCATCCCCAGTTCTGGCCGGACGACCTCGACTACTCCGGCAAGAAGGTCGTCGTGATCGGCAGCGGCGCCACGGCCGTCACGATCGTGCCGGCGATGGCCGAGGACGCCGAGCACGTGACGATGCTGCAGCGCACCCCCAGCTACCTGGTGGCCCAGCCGAAGGGTGACCCGATCGCCGACGCCTTGCGCAAGGTCGCGCCACCCCGGGCGGCTCATCACATCGTCCGTACCAAGAACATGCTGCTGCAGTGGGCGTTGTTCCAGGCCTGCCAGCGAGCCCCGAAGACCATGCGAAAACTGCTCGTCAAGGGCGCGGCCGTCGGCACGGGCTCTCCGGAGGTCGCCGGGCGCGATTTCAACCCGCCCTACGATCCCTGGGACCAGCGCCTGTGCGTCACACCGCAGGGCGACATCTTCGCCGCGATCAAGTCCGGCGACGCCTCCGTCAGGACGGCCAGGATCGACCGCTTCGTCGAGGAGGGCATCCGCCTCGAGGACGGATCGGTGCTGCCGGCCGACATCGTCGTGACCGCCACGGGCCTGTCCATCAAGCTGCTCGGCGGGGCAACGGTGACCGTCGACGGCGAGCCCTTCGATCCCGCGCAGTCCTACGCCTACTACGGCGCGATGCTCAGCGGTCTGCCCAACGTCGCGATCTGCGTCGGCTACATCAACCTGTCGTGGACGATGCGGTCGGACATGACCTCCCGCTTCGTCGCCAAGGTGCTGAGGCGCCTGCTCGACAGCGGCGCCACGTCCGTCACACCGTTCATGACGGGGGCGCCGGAGTCGACCCCGCTCATGGACATGGAGTCGGGATACCTGCAGCGAGGCGCCCACCTGATGCCGCGCGCCACGTCGTCGTACCCGTGGTCGTTCCGGCAGAACTTCCTGCTCGACTCGTGGTCGACCAACCGCGCCGACCTGGACCGCGACCTGGTGTGGACGACGAACCGTGCCCGGACGCAGGCCAGCGCATGAGGGCCGTGACGTGCCACCAGGGCGCCCTGGCGGTCAGCGAGGTCAGCCAACCCACGCCGGGGCCGGGCCAGGTGTTGTTGCGCGTGCTGCGCAGCGGCATCTGCGGATCGGACCTGCACGCCCGGCACCACAGCGACGCCAGCGCCGACGTCGCCCGCGAGGTCGGCTACGAGTACTTCATGCGCCCGGACGACCACGTCGTGATGGGACATGAGTTCGTCGGCGCGGTCGTGGCCTACGGACCCAAAACCCGCGCCCGCTGGAATGCCGGGACTCGAGTCGTGACCCTGCCCGTGCTGCGGCACGGCAAGCAGGTCCACATGACCGGGCTGTCAGAACTCGCTCCCGGCGGATACGCCGAATACGTCATCGCGGCCGAGGACGTGACCATGCCGGTCCCGGACGAGGTGAGCGACGACCTCGCCGCGCTGACCGAGCCTCTGGCGGTCGCCCATCACGCCGTCCGCCGCGGCCGGATCGGCCGGAAGGAGGTCGCGATCGTGATCGGCTGTGGCCCGATCGGGCTGGCGGTCATCCTCATGCTCAAGGCGGCCGGCGTCCGCACCGTCGTCGCAAGCGACTTCTCGGCCGGGCGCCGTGAACTGGCCGCGAAGTGCGGCGCCGACATCGTCGTCGATCCGGCCGTGCAGTCACCCTGGGAGGCGTACGACCGTCCGAAGAAGCACCACACGACCGCCACCGGCCTGTTCGGTGAGGCACTCGACGCGATGCATGCACTGCAGACCGTTCGCGGCGTGCCGTGGTGGAAGGTCATGCGCGGTGCCGAGAAGCTCGGCGCCGTGCCTCGCGGGCCCGTGGTCTTCGAGTGCGTCGGCGTGCCCGGCGTCATCGAGGACATCGTCACGCACGCCCCGTTCCGTTCGCGCGTCGTCGTGGTCGGCGTGTGCATGGAACCCGACACCTTCCGGCCGACGATGGCCAGCAACAAGGAGATCGACCTGATCTTCTCGTTCTGCTACGACCCTGCGGAGTTCCGCGAGACCCTGCACCTCGTCGCCGGAGGCAAGGTCGACCCGTCGCCCCTCGTGACCGGAGTCGTCGGGCTCGACGGCGTCGCCGCAGCGTTCGAGGACCTCGCCGACCCCGAGAAGCACGCGAAGATCCTGATCGACCCGAGTCGCTGACCGAGGCCGAGGTGCTCCACGGACTGAAAGTTTCCCCGGTCAGCCGGGGAAACGATCACAGATCGTGGAAAATTTCCCTTGGGCCGTGACAGATTCCCCGGCTCACCGGGGAATCTTCACTCAGCGACCGAGGAAGCCGGCGGAGGCCGAGGTGCCGGTCAGGGCGTCGTGGGCCAGCAGGGCCGTCCCTGCGGTCCAGGTGGACTGCTCGACGGGCCACCGCTTCTCGTCGGAGTAGACCAGGCCGGTCCACCACGAGCCGTCTGGATCGCGCAGGTGCTGGATGTCGGCGTACACGGAGGCAGCGGTATCGAGTCGTCCCAACCGCACGAGCGCCAGGACCAGTTCGAGCGTCTCACCGCCCGTGACCCACGGGTTGACCGTGACGCACCGCGCGCCGAAGCCGGGGACGACGAACTCGTCCCAGCGTTCGTCCAGACGCGCCTCGGCGGCCTCGCCGTCGAGTACGCCCGTAAGCACCGGGTAGTACCAGTCCATCGAGAAGCGCGGCTTGGGCGTGAACAGTTCGGGCCGGTGGGCGACTGCGTCGGCGATGCCGTCCGCCGCGTGCTGCCAGTGCGGTCGCGGGTGGCCCCAGCGCTCGGCCAACCGGGCGGCGCTGCGCAGGCTGAAGGCCACGCTGGAGTTGCCGGTCACGAGGCACTCGTCGGCGACCTTGCCGTCGACGCCGCGGGCCCACGCGACCGGGCCGTCGCCGACCTGCAGCTCCAGCACCACGTCCACGGCGCGCTCCAGCATCGCGAAGAACTCCGAGGTCTCGACGCCGAGCAGCTCCAACTGCCACAGGCCCGTCGCGACGTACGCACAATAGTTCGCGTCCGTCTCGGGCTCCTCCACGCCGTCGTCATCGACGCCCGGCCAGTACTTGCGGGCCCAGGAACCGTCGGGCCGCTGCGCATGCCGCAACCAGCCGTAGGCGGCGACCGCCTCGTCCACGAGCCCGGCCGATGCCAGTCCCATGGCTGCCTGCACGTGGTCCCACGGATCGAGGTGACCTCCCTCGAACCACGGGATCGCACCGGTCGGCAACTGGACCGAGGCGATCCACTTCGCGGTCTGCGCTGCCTCAGCGGGCGTCACGACCCGAACCCTCCCCCACTTTTGGTACGGGATCCACGCTTTGGCGACCGCGAACGGTGGATCCCGTACCAAAAGTGGAGAGGGGCGGGCGGTGCGCCGGGGTTCGGCATCAGAACGGCTTCTGGAAGTACAGCGCGACGCTCTTGCCGAGCAGGGGGTTCAGGGCCTTCTCGGTCCAGCGCGTGGCCTTGGGCGCCTTCATCATGTCCCACACGAGCAGTTGGTGGTAGCCGCGCACGAGCGGG
>CAYYQO010000109.1:0-10992 GCA_964473845.1 uncultured Aeromicrobium sp. | reverse complement strand
GAGGACCAGCGCGCCGATCGATCCTTGGAACGGCAGCGTGATCACGGGATTGTCCCACCAGGCGTCCTCTGCCACAGGGGGGCCTGCCGAACCCACCACACCGGGCAGCATGACGACGAACTGGACGGCGACCACGGGCGCCAGGAGTCTCCGTGCGACAAGCCCCATACGGTCCGCCGCGAGGACGAACGCCGGAAATGCGCATGCCAGCAATTCCAGTCCCAACCGGTAGCCCCAGAACGAGTCACCGCCCTGGAAACGATTCAAGAAGCCCTGAACGAGCGTGTACACCACGCCTCCGACCAGGAGCGATCTCGACCAGCCCGGCAGTTCACGCCACGCGCGGTAAACGGCGGGAATCAGGACCAGCGCCAGCGGAGTCCAGATCAGCAGCCCCCGGCCCAACGAGAAGAACAGTCCGAGCTCGTTCAGCAGAATCGACGAGTAGTTGTCCCGCAGCGCGAGCACCTCCCCGGTCGAGTAGTTGCCCGTGAGTCGCCACTCTCCGTACATCCACCGTGTCCACACCGACATCAGACCCAGGAGCGCCAGTCCGGGAACGGCCGCTTTCACCGCCACCATGGGCCGCCGCTGACGCCAGGCTTCGAGCACGCCGAGCACCGCGAGGACGAGCGCGAAATGGACACGGCCCCAGATCCCGATGCCGGCGAACAAGCCGACCAACCACCACCGATCACGCTGTGCCGACCACGCCATGCCCGCCGCCGCGAACACGGTGAGCGTGTGAGGCCACATGCCGTCGGCCGCGACACTCCACACTGGCGTGGTCAGCCCGAAGACGAGCGCGGCAAAGACCGACGCGCGGACCGACCAGCGCCGTGCGGCCACGAGGTACATCAGGGTGACGGAGCCCGCGGTCATCACGGCTGCGGTGAGTCCACCCGGGACGTTGGAGAACCCGTCGAGTTGAGCCAGGAAGTACGCCGGGACGACCGCCACGATCACCCCTGGCGCCCGCGCGATGACCTCGTGCCCACCGGCGGTCGTCACCCACACATCGCGAAGAGCGTGTCCCTCGATGAAACCGACGTTCTCGATCCAGGGCGAGCCGGTGGAAATGAGATGCCATGCGGCGAAATGCGCCGAAGCGACGTCAAGGCTGACGCTTGATCCGATCGTGATTCCGTAGAGCACCGACAGGCCCACGAAGAGCATCCAGCCCGCCCTCGACCGCGAAGGGTTCGTCATGGCCGCCAGTCTGCCCGACAGCGGACCTTTCAGTCGTGAGTCAGCCCAGTCCGCGTCAACCGCACCGTGCCGGGCACGGCCGGGTCCTCGATCCTCTCCTCGGCGTACTGCACCAATTTCGTCCGCTCCATCACGTCCTCCAACAGGATCCGATTGGTGCGCAACATGTCCGAGATCACGAGCAGTGCGACACACAGCAGTCCCGCGACCAACAAACCGGTTCCGAAGATCAAGGACTGGATGTTGCCGACGTATCCATCGTTGGTCAGATAGTGGATCAGGAATCGAACGAACGGAATCGCCGCGCCGACGAAGAAGATCGCCGCCAGAGTCATGAAGACCGCATACGGCCTGTACATGATGTAGCTGCGGATGATGGCCCGAGCGGAGTGCCCCATGTGCTCGAACGAGTTGGAGAACAACCGCGACTCGCGCGTCTTCGGGTTCGTCGTGACAGGGACGCTCTCGATCCGGAGTCGCTTGTTGCCCGCCTGGATGATCGTCTCCATGCAGTAGCTGAACTGCGTGATGATGTTCAGGCGGATCAGCGATTCGCGGGAGTACGCACGGAATCCGCTCGCAGCATCGGGAAGGTCGGTCGACGCGACGTAGTTCACGACCCGACTGCCGACTCGCTGCATGAGCTTCTTGAACGGTGAAAAGTGGGCGATCGTCGCGGTCTGGCGGTCGCCGATCGCGATGTCGGCACGACCCTCGACCAGGGGTCGCACCAAGTCTCCGATCGACTGCTGCGGGTACTGGTTGTCACCGTCGGTGTTGACGACGATGTCGGCGCCGTGCTGAAGCGCATAGTCGACCCCGTCGCGGAACGAGCGAGCCAGTCCCATCGTTCGGGTGTGAACGACCACGTGCTTCACGCCCAGGTCCCGAGCGACCTGGACGGTCCGGTCGGTGCACCCATCGTCGATGACGAGCACGAAGATCTCGTCGATCCCCTCGATCTGACGGGGAATCGACTGCAATACGAGGGGCAGTGTCTCTTCCTCGTTGAGGCAGGGAATCTGAACAAAGAGTCGCATGTTTCCTCTCCGGCGCTGCGGTCAGCGTAGCCGGGAACGGATCGGCTGGCGCCACGACTCAGCCATAGCCTCTACCTTGGAGACCGTGACCCTCGAGGAACCACCCCACCCCTCCTCATGGCGTCACGTCATCCCCCTCGTGGTTCTCGCCGTCGTGATCGCCACGACGGCTTGGGTGCTCCACCGGAACTGGTCGGACGTGAGCGCGGCCGCATCCCAGTTGGAGCCGTGGAGACTCGCGCTGAGTGGGCTGATCGGATTGGTGGCCACGGCGACTCTCTCCTTGGTGTGGCTCTCGTCTCTCGCGGCCTACGGCGCGCATGTCTCCCTCCGCGCGACCCCGGTCTTCTTCGTCACTCAACTGGGCAAGTACCTGCCCGGATCCGTCTGGCCGATCGCCGCGCAGGTTCAGCTGAGTGCGTCCCTGGGCGCGGGACGCGCCAGCACGCTCGGTGCCAATCTGACGATGACGCTCGCGACCGCGACGAGTGGGCTCGCCCTCGGCGGTGTCCTGCTCTTCGCCTCCGCGCCGCACCTCATGGTCGATCAGTGGTGGCTGCTCCTGGCCCTGGTCCCGATGGCGCTGAGCCTCCATCCCTCAGTCGTGTCCGATCTGGTCAACTGGGGGCTTCGGCGGACGGGGCGTGAACCACTGCTCCGGCGATTGACGCCGTCTTCCCTCACTCGAATCCTGGCGCTCAGCGTCGCCTTCTGGACGTTGTCGGGCCTGAACGCCGCCATCTTGGTCGACCAGTTCAACTCCTTGGACCTCCGCGAACTGTCCGTGACGATCGGGGCCGTCGCGCTCGGGTGGGCGGCGGGAATCATCATCGTCCTCGCACCGGCCGGATTCGGAGTTCGCGAGAGCATCCTCACGCTGGCCCTGGCACCGCTCATCGGAACGGTCCCTGCGCTGGTCGTCGCCTTGGCGTCGCGCGTGATGTTCATCGGGGCCGAGGTAGCCCTGGCCTGCGTCAGCCTGCTCCTGTGGCCGACGCCGAGATCACGACAGGACTGAGGTCTGCTCCGGGTAGGGCAGGGAAGGCGTCAGGCCCCGGTGGACCCGCTCGGTCAGCCCGGATTCCTCGATGGCGCGTCGGTACCTGCCTCGGCGACTGTTGTCGAAGACGATGATGCCGCCTTGGGCGAGACGCGGGCGCGCTTCGGTCAGACATGCCTCACGCGCGCGTCCATCGATCACGATGAGGTCGAACTCGCCCTCTGTTTCGCGGATCGTTCGCACGTAATCGGTGAAGTCGCACCGGTCGTAACCCTCTTTCGCCGAGGGCGTGGAGGGCTCGGGCATGACCTTCGGCTCGACGACATGCAATTCGACATTCGGTCGATCTGCCAGCGCACCGAGCATGAGCCGACCGAACTCGGCATCGTGCTCCACCGACACCATGGCCGACACGCGCTCGGCCAACCACAGCGTCGAGGCGCCCGAGCCGTACTCGAACGCCCGCAACGGCTTGTCCTGCCGGTAGATCCACTCGTCAATCGACACGATCGCGTCGTAGGTCCACCAGGGAACGCCCAGCCTCGCGAGCGCCAACGAGTCATACACGTAAGGCAGGGAACGCCACCAGTGCCGCCATCGATGAGCTGCGGGATCAGGAACGACACCGGCTGATCGCCGGTGCAGCGCGCGCGTGCGTTGCATCGTGCGCGCATACAGACGTTTGGATCCGGCCAGGAATGAGGTCCCTGAGGTCGACATGCCTATGCGCTCCCGTCCATCAGCACATCGTAGGTCCTGACCTACAGAATCGACGCCGTCCGGAGGATGCTCGCGCGCCGCTGGAACCGAGTTTCCGAGGGCGAGTCCCGCACCGCGCCCCTGCCGCAGTCCCACCCGGCAGGCAGACTGGCCCCATGACCTCACCGAACGACTCCGTCGCCGTCTACCTGGACTTCGACAACATCGTCATCTCGCGGTACGACCAGGTGCACGGCAAGAACGCCTTCTGGAAGGCCCGCGACGCCGGCTTCGACGACGCGAAACTCCGGCAGGCCGAGGTGGACGTGCACGCGATCCTCGACTACGGATCCTCGTTCGGGCGGCTGGCCCTGACCCGCGCCTACGCCGACTGGTCGATCCCGGTCAACACCCGCTACCGCAAGCAGCTCGTCGACCGGGCCGTCGACCTGATCCAACTGTTCCCCGTCTCGGGGTCGAAGAACGGTGCCGACATCCGGCTGGCCGTCGACGCGCTCGAGGACATGGCGCGCATGCCGCAGGTCGGCACCGTCGTGCTCGCCGCCGGCGACTCCGACTACATCCCGCTGGCCCAGCGGCTCAAGCGGATGGGCCGCTACGTCGTCGCCGTCGGCGTGGCCGGTGCCACGAGTCGCGCCCTCGCCGCCGCGTGTGACGAACTGCTGACGTACGACAACCTGCCCGGCCTGGTCGTCAATGGCGATGACGAGGCCGAGGCCGACGCGGCCACCGAACCGCCGAAGAAGTCAGCGAGGAAGACCACCAAGAAGGCCACCACCAAGCCAGAGGTCAAGGCCGACCCCGAGCCGGAGCGCGTCCTGCAACCGGTGTTCGTGCCGGCGTCCGGCGCGACCGACGGCGCCGACGACGACGAGCGCGCGCTGGGGCGTCAGGCCACCCGGCTCCTGTTGCGCGCGATGCGACTGCTGGGCGAGAAGGACTCCGACGACGAGTGGATCCATTCCGGGACCGTCAAGACCCAGATGAAGCGAATGGACTCGTCCTTCAACGAAAAGGACCTGGGCTTCAAGACCTTCACTGAGTTCCTCAAGTCACGCAATTCGGTCGTCGAGGTCGGCGAGGACCAGCAGTCCCGCAAGGTCCGGTTGCGACCCGGGCACTGAAGATTGGCTTTAACCTGCCGGACCCCGTAGGCTGGACACGTTGCATGGCATGACTCGGCAGATTGATGGTCGAGCCTCGTTTGAGGCTGTTCGGTTTTCTCTTTGGTTCGAAGTGACGCGTGACACCCAGCCGCACGCGATTCACGAGTGCGCACAAACTCCCAAGGAGACAACATGGCTACCGGAACTGTGAAGTGGTTCAACTCTGAAAAGGGCTTCGGCTTCATCGCGCCCGACGACGGCGGCGAAGACCTGTTCGCGCACTTCAGCGAGATCCAGGGCAACGGCTACCGTTCGCTCGAGGACAACCAGAAGGTCGAGTTCGAGGTGACGCAGGGCCAGAAGGGCCTGCAGGCCGCGAAGATCCGCGCGATCTGAGATCACGCCTGATCTGAGCTTTCGCAACGCGAGAACTCCACGAAACCCCCGCCACTGGCGGGGGTTTCGTCTTTCTCCGGTACCTACAGTTCGAAACGGTCGCCGTCGCGACCTGCCTCGGCTCCCAGCGCGGCCAGCCGGTCGACCACGTCCGGTGGATTGTGGTGACTCAGATGGACCGCCACCAGGAAGGTGTCCGGATCCACCGCCCCCGCCACGCGAAGATCGGCCACCGCCTGTGCGAACGTCGCGAACCCCAGATGGCGCGCACCGGCCAGATCGTCCCGGTCTCCGAACGTCTCTTCCAGCAGCACGAGATCCACCCGATCCGCGCCGATCGCATCCACCGCACCTTCGGCCCACGGGCCCGTGTCGCACGCGTACAGCAGCGCACGACCCCGCGACTCGACGCGGTACAACACCGCGTCACCGAACGCCTCGTGCGCCGCGGGCACGACACGCACCTCGTGTGCGCCACGAGTGAACGACTCCCCTGCCGTCACCTCGACGAGCCGCACCGCCGTCTGCCCCGGCACCAACCAGTCTCGGCAGCGCGCGATCGCCGGAGCCGGGCCGAACACGGTCAACGGCCGTTCTGACACCCAGCCGCGATGCAGCAGGAACGCCGGATCGAGGTGGTCACTGTGCGCATGCGAGATCAGCACCGTGTCGACGTCGACCAGATCGGCTCCGAACCGCAGCGCCTGTCGCGCCGCCTCGGGCCCCGGATCGATCCAGACCTGCCCGTCGATCAACACACTGGTCGGGGTGCGCAACTCTCTCGCACCCACCATCGTCGCGCACGACGAACACCGGCAGAAGGCCGTCGGCCAACCGTCGGCGGCACCGGTCCCCAGCAGCAGTACGTCCACCAGCCGAACGCTACTGGCCCGGTTCTACCGTCAGGGCACGGCTCGCAACCGAGGTGCCTGCGCCTGGCGCAACTGGCTCAGCACCTCGGCCGTGGTGTCGTCGGCAGCCAGCATCACCACGAGTTGTTGCGACCCCGACACTTCGAGCACCTCGCGATCGAAACGCACCTCGCCGACGCGCGGGATACGCCACGTCCACGGCCCCGAGGCCGGGATCCGGTGCGCCTGCAACCGCCGGTGGAAAGCCGGTCCGGCCGCCGCGGTCAGTTGCTCGACCAGCCGTGTGGTGCCGCCCTCGGGTGGCGCCCGCCACAGATCGAACGCGCGCTCGTCGGCCACGGTTTCCCACTCGGGGAACACCTCGCGTGCCCTCGGGTCGGCGAAGACGAACAGCGACAGGTTCGGCTCGTCGCCGTCGAGAAGTCCCGTCGGCCGCGCCACCAGTTCGAAGGTGCTCGTCCACGCCAACACCGCACCCACCCGATTCATGACGACCGCGGCCTCGGGCTCGAGCGCGTCCAGCACCCGCCGCACCCGCGGCGCCACCTCGACTCGGGCGGGAAGGGCCGGTTCGACACACGTGCCGTCGGTGATCTTGGCGAGCCGGCGCAGGTGATCGCGGTCGGCTCCATCGAGTCGCAGCGCCTGACCCAAGGCCGAGACTACGGAGACCGACGGATGCCGGTCACGCCCCTGCTCGATCCGGACCAGGTACTCGACGCTGATCCCCGCCAGCTGGGCCAGCTCCGAACGCCGCAGTCCCGGCACCCGTCGACGCCCGCCCGGCGGCAGGCCGACGTCCTCAGGCTGCACGGCGTCGCGTCGTGAGCGCAGGAAGTCACCGAGCGGAGTGGCCATGGACCCAGCGTAGGCACCCAGCCCTCGCTGCGGGAGACGTCAGGGTGGCCCTGTGGGGGCCAGCCTCAAGCCGGTCTGGTTGTCCCGCGCAGATCCCCTCACCGTGGAGTCATGAGCACACTCACCACAGCACCCCGACTCCTGATCCTGACCGGCAGTGTCCGCGAGGGCCGCTTCGGTCCCGTCGTCTCCAACTGGGTCGCCCAGCAGGCCACCGAACAGGGTGACTTCGACGTCCACGTCCTCGACCTGGCGGACGTCGAGATCCCGCTCGGCCTGCCCAGCGACTCCCCCGCCCAGGCCGGCGATGCGTACCCGCGCCCGGACGGCATCCGCCCGCTGACCGACGCGCTCCAGGCCGCCGACGCGTTCATCATCGTCACGCCCGAGTACAACCACAGCTACCCGGCCGGACTCAAGGCCGCCGTCGACTGGCACTTCACGCAGTGGGCCGCCAAGCCCGTCGCCTTCGCCAGTTACGGCGGCGCCGCGGGCGGCCGTCATGCCGTACTGCACCTGGAGAACGTTCTGACCGAACTGCATGCCGTGACGATCCGTGACGGCCTGGTCTTCCCCCAGTTCTGGCTGAGCTGGGAGGACGGACGGCCCAACGATCCGCAAGCAGAGACCTTCGCCAAGTCGATGCTGACGCAGTTGTCCTGGTGGGCGCACGCCCTGCGTGATGCGCGCGCGGCGACGCCCTATCCGGGCTGACCTCGCGTCAGGGGTGTGCGGGGGCTTCCCCGCGCAGCCCCGGCGAGCTCATGACCTTCTCGGGCGTGATCGCGATGACCACGCGTTGCGGGTTCTCGCGCGGGGTCCGGTAGCGCTGGCCGTAGAGCTCCTCGGCCAGCGTCACCGACTCGCGATCACGCAGGACCTCGGCCGTTCCCGCGATGCTGAGCCATTGCGGGCTCGTGATCTGGGCGACCGTGGCCCGCGGGTCCCGTTCGACGTTGCGCACCTTCTGGCTGCCGTCGAACGTGATGATCCGCACGACGCCCTCGTGGACCGTGAAGCCGACCGTCACGACATGGATCGCGCCGCTCGGCCCGATCGTCGACAGGGTCGCCAGGTGGGGCTCGGTCAGGAAGTCGCCCTCGGGCAACCAGATCTCGGCAGTCATGGCTCCATCATCGCGGGACGTCGCCGATCACAGGCTGGCGGGCACGCGCACGACGTCTGCTTCCGGCTCGTCCACGTCGCCCCGACGCTTCGGTGCCGTTCGGTAATGGGTCAGGTAGATGACCAGTCCAGTGAAGAACAGGCCGCCCACCAGGTTGCCCAGCACGGTCGGGATCTCGTTCCAGAGCAAGTAGTCGGACCAGCCGAACTCGGCGCCCAGAATGATGCCGACCGGGAACAGGAACATGTTCACGACCGAGTGCTCGAAGCCCATCGCGAAGAACAGCAGGATCGGCAACCACATCACGACGATCTTGCCGAGGACGTCCTTGGCGATCAGAGCTCCGACGACTCCCGTCGAGACCATCCAGTTGCACAGCATGCCGCGCACGAAGACCGCCGCCCAGCCGCCGGCGCCGTGGGCCTCGTAGCCGAGGGTGCGGTCGTGCCCGATGGCCGCCAGCTTCTGGCCGTAGTCGGCGAACTGGTTGGTCTCGTCGTTGATCGTGGTGTCGAATCCGTAGGTCACGAAAACCGCGACCAGGAAGGCCACGGTCAGCGCTCCGGCGAAGTTTCCGACGAACACGAGCCCCCAGTTCCTCAGCACGCCTCTGATCGTGACGCCGGGCCTCTTCGCCAGCCACGCCAGCGGCGCGAGCACGAACACGCCCGTCAGCAGGTCGTACCCCAGCAGGTACAGCAGCACGAACCCGATCGGGAACAGCAGCGCACCCACGATCGGCTGGCCCGTGTCCGCGGCCATCTTCACGGCGAACGCGGCAGCCAGGGTGAGCATCGCACCGGCCATGAAGGCTCGGACGATGGTGTCCCGGGTGGACATGAAGATCTTCGACTCGCCGGCGTCGATCAACGACACGGCCAGATCGGCTGGTTTGACGTAGGTCATGAAATGGACTCCTCCAGGATGCGGCCAACCCGCGTTGGCAGCCCCGAGACTAGGAATCCCAGGTTTCGGTCGCCGTTCCTGCGCGGTTCCGAGCCGTAACCTTTCGATCACGGTCGACATCGGCCTGCGGTGAGAACTCGATTCCGCCGTGCCTACGATGAGGCGTGCCCACTCCCGAGCTCGACCCCCTCGACCTGCTGGGCGACTGGGCTCTCTCGAGGGCGATCGTCGAACATCCGTCGGACCAACACAGCAGCGTCGAGGGATTCACCTCACTGACGCTGCAGGGCGACGGCCGGATCCGGTGGAGCGAGTCCGGCATCCTGACCCGGCAGGACCTGCAGACCACCGTCACCCGGGTCCTCTACCTCGAGCAACGGGACACCGACTGGTTCGTCACGTTCGAGGACGGCCGCGACTTCCATCCGTGGCAGCCGGGCGCAGCGGTCGAGCATGCCTGCTCGCCCGACCTGTACGTCGGGACGGTCGAACGGCAGGGCGTCGACCAGTGGTCGGTGCGGTGGCGGGTCACGGGCCCGAGCAAGGACTACACGATGACGAGCGTGCTGACGCGTACGCCCGGAGAGTAAGGTAGTTGAAGGTTCATCAACTACCGTGTCTGCCCTGCTCGAAGGAGAAACCATGGCACAGAACATCGACGCCACGCCCCCGAACCATCCGGTCGTGACCGTCGCCGGACCCCACACCCTGGAGACGTCGCAGGAGACGCTCACCCTCGCGGCGCCCGGCCGCGTCATCGTCGACATCACATACACCGGCGTGTGTGGCACCGACGTGCACGGCTACACCGACGGCAGCATGCTGCCCCCGGCCGTCTTCGGACACGAGTGGACCGGCCGAGTCACCGCGGTGGGCGAAGGAGTCTCCGGCCTCGAGATCGGCCAGCGCGTCATCGGCGGGGTCGGTCCGGCCTGCGGCGTCTGCTCGCAGTGCGTCGCCGGCCACACGCGTCAGTGCGACACGGTCTTCGCCGAGGCCAACGGCGTCGATGCCCAAGCACCGGATCACGGCGCCTTCGCCGGCCGGGTCCACGTCGCGGCACGCCGGGTCATCCCCGTGCCCGACGAGGTCAGCGACGTCGAGGCCGCACTGGTCGAGCCCGCCACGGTCACGTTCCACGCGGTGCGCCGGGTCGGCGCAGAGCCCGGCGCTCTCGTCGTCGTGCAGGGCGCCGGGCCCATCGGGCTGCTGGCCGCACAGAACGCCCGCAACGCCGGCGCCGCCCGCGTGATCGTCTCCGAGCCGTCCGCAGCTCGACGTGACATGGCAACCAGCCTCGGCTTCACCGACGTCGTCGGGCCGAGCGACCTGAAGGCGGTCGTCGAGGCCGCGACTGACGGCCGGGGCGCCGACGTGCTGTACGAATGCGCAGGAGTCGCCGCCCTGCTGCAACCCTCGGCGGAACTGGTGCGCCGGGGCGGAACCCTGGCCCTGCTC
This sequence comes from uncultured Aeromicrobium sp., assembly GCA_964473845.1. GTDB lineage: Bacteria > Actinomycetota > Actinomycetes > Propionibacteriales > Nocardioidaceae > Aeromicrobium. Next base: position 301 of record CAYYQO010000109.1, on the reverse strand, counting down.
GGCTTCCCGCTGGACACGTCGACGGTCAGCTACGGCGACTGGCAGACCCGAGAACTGACCGTCATCGGCTCGCTGGCGTACAACCACGAGGACTTCCTCGCCACCATCGCCGCGATCGCCGCCAAGCGCCTCGACGTGGCCCCGCTGCACACCGGAACGGTCGGCCTCGCCGCATTGGGAGACCTGCTCGAGGAACTCGACTCGGGCGCGAGCACCCAGACCAAGGTGCTGGTGAGCCCGCAGAGTTGAGTCTCGGCAACCACCTCCACCCCGTACGACATCACTCGCGGCGGATAGACGC
>CAYYQO010000108.1:0-11079 GCA_964473845.1 uncultured Aeromicrobium sp. | reverse complement strand
GCGTTCGCCGGCGAGGGCCAGTACCAGGACACCGGCGCCAAGATGGTCCACGCCGCGCCGAACACCTCCAGCTCGATCCTGAGCAAGTCGGTCGCCCGTGGTGGCGGACGCACGTCCTACCGCGGCCTGCTGCAGGTCAACGAGGGTGCCGAGGGCTCGGCCAGCACGGTCAAGTGCGATGCGCTGCTGGTCGACGACATCAGCCGCTCGGACACCTACCCGTACGTCGACGTCCGCGAGGACGACGTGACGCTGGGCCACGAGGCCACGGTCTCGAAGGTCAGCGACGACCAGCTCTTCTACTTCATGCAGCGCGGCATGGGCGAGGACGAGGCGATGGCGATGATCGTCCGCGGCTTCGTCGAGCCCATCGCGCGTGAGCTGCCGATGGAGTACGCGCTGGAGCTCAACCGCCTCATTGAACTGCAGATGGAGGGTGCTGTCGGATGACCATCGCACCAAACGTTGTCGGCGCCGAGCAATTGGCCGAGGCGCTGGAACTCGAGCACGTCGAGTCCCACCTGCACCCCGAGCCGTCGTTCGACATCGCCGATCACCCCAAGCCGACCGGCCTGGAGGAGATCTGGCGCTTCACCCCGCTGAAGCGCCTGCGTGGGCTGCTCGACGGCACGCCGTCGGACGGGGATTTCCTCTGGAAGGAAGAGCTCCCCACCGGCGCGACGCTGTCGACGATCAGCACCGACGAGGCGAAGGCCCTCGGCGGGATCGCCCCGCTCGACCGGCTCGCGGCGCTGGCCGTCGAGAACGCCCAGGGAGCCCGACTGCTCGAGATCGACGGTGAACTGTCCGAGCCGGTGCGCATCACGTTGACCGGCGAGTCCGTCGACACCACGATCTGGGGTCACCTCGTCGTCAAGGTCGCGCCCTTCGCGAAGGCCACGATCGCACTCGATCACGTCGGCTCGGCCACGTACGACGCCCAGGTCACGTACCTGATCGGCGATGGCGCCCAACTGGACGTCGTGAACCTGAACGACTGGGAGAACGACACGGTCCACGCGGTGCAGAACAGCATCACGGTCGGTCGTGACGCCGCGGTCCGGTTCTTCGAGTTCACCCTTGGTGGCGACCTGGTCCGTTCGTCGACGAACGTCGACTACCGCGGTCCCGGCGGCAGCGTCGACCTGCTCGGCATCTACTTCGCCGACGAGGGTCAGCACCTCGAACACCGCCAGTTCGTCGACCACACGGCGCCCAAGACCCGCAGCAACGTCGAGTACAAGGGCGCGCTGCAGGGCAAGGGCGCGCACACCGTGTGGATCGGCAACGTCCTGATCCGCAAGGTCGCCGAGGGCATCGACACGTTCGAGCAGAACGACAACCTCGTCCTGACCGATGGCGCGCGCGCCGATTCGGTGCCGAACCTCGAGATCGAGACCGGAAACATCGCGGGCGCGGGACACGCGTCCACGACCGGCCGGTTCGACGACGAGCACCTGTTCTACCTGCAGAGCCGCGGCATCGACCCCACCGAGGCCAAGCGTCTCGTCGTGCACGGCTTCTTCAACGACATCATCCGCCGGATCGGTGTCGAAGACCTGCAGGAGCGCCTCCTGGCCGCGATCGAGGAGGAGTTGGCCGCGGTCGTCGGCACTCCTGCAGCCGTCGGATGACCAAGCACAAGGTCGCTGCGTTGACCGACCTGCCCGATGGCGCCTCGTTCGCCACCGAGGCGGGCGGACACGACATCGCCCTCGTTCGTGACGGCGACTTCGTCTACGCGATCGAGGACTGGTGCTCGCACGCCGAGATTCCCCTCTCGGACGGCGACGTCGACCTGGCTGCCTGCGAGATCGAGTGCTTCCTGCACGGATCGCGCTTCTCCCTCAAGACCGGTGAGCCGAGCAGTCTGCCCGCCACCGAACCCGTTCCCGTCTACACCACCACCATCGAGGGCGACGACGTCTTCGTCGAGATCCCCGAGGAGAGCTGAACATGAGCACCCTGGAAATCAAGAACCTTCACGTGTCGGTCACCACCGACGACGGCGAGAAGGAGATCCTGCGCGGCGTCGATCTGACGATCAACTCCGGCGAGGTCCACGCCATCATGGGCCCGAACGGCTCGGGCAAGTCCACGCTGGCCTACTCGATCGCCGGTCACCCGAAGTACAACATCACCGAGGGCGAGGTGCTGCTGGACGGCCAGAACCTGCTGGAGCTGAGCGTCGACGAGCGGGCCCGCGCCGGTCTGTTCCTGGCCATGCAGTACCCCGTCGAGGTTCCCGGCGTCTCTGTCGCGAACTTCCTGCGCACGGCCAAGACCGCGATCGACGGCGAGGCGCCGAAGCTGCGCACGTGGGTCAAGGACGTCAACGCCGCACTCGAGCGCATGACCCTCGATCCGACGTTCGCGCAGCGTTCGGTCAACGAAGGCTTCTCCGGTGGCGAGAAGAAGCGCCACGAGATCGCCCAGCTCGAGCTGTTGAACCCGCGCTTCGCGGTGCTGGACGAGACCGACTCCGGCCTGGACATCGACGCCCTGCGTGTCGTGTCCGACGGCGTCAACCGCTACTCGGCCCAGGGCGACCGCGGTGTCCTGCTCATCACGCACTACACGCGCATCCTGAACTACATCACGCCCGACTTCGTGCACGTGTTCGTCGCGGGCCGCCTGGCCGAGACCGGCGGCCGCGAACTGGCCGAGCAGCTCGAGGCTGAGGGCTACGACAAGTTCACGCGGGCCAGCGATGCCGAGGCCGCGGCCGAGGCGGCTGTCTGATCATGGGCGGCTACGACGTCGAGGCGATTCGCAAGGATTTCCCGATCCTGAACAGGACGCTGGCGGGTGACCACCCGCTGGTGTACCTGGACAGCGCCAACACGTCGCAGAAACCGCAGCAGGTCGTCGAGGCCATCGAGCGTCACTACCTCGAGCACAACGCCAACGTCGCCCGGGCGATGCACCAGCTCGGTGCCGAAGCCAGCGCAGCGTTCGAGCTGGGCCGCGACAAGGTCGCCGAGTTCATCGGCGCCCCGAGTCGCGACGAGGTGATCTTCACCAAGAACGCCTCCGAGGCGCTCAACCTGGTCGCTCGCGTGCTGGGTGACTCCGGCCGGATCGGTGCCGGCGACGAGGTCGTGGTGACCCAGATGGAGCACCACTCCAACCTCGTCCCGTGGCAGTTGCTGACGCAGCGCACGGGTGCCGATCTGCGCTGGTACGGCGTCACGCCCGAAGGCCGCCTCGACCTGGATTCGCACACGTTGTCCGAGCGGACCAAGGTCGTCTCGGTCACGTGGGTCTCGAACATGCTCGGCACGATCAACCCCGTGGCCGAGATCGTCCGTCGGGCCCGCGAGGTCGGCGCGCTCGTCGTGATCGACGCCTCTCAGGCCGTCCCGCAGTTGCCCGTCGACGTGGCCGCACTCGGCGCCGATTTCGTGGCCTTCACTGGCCACAAGATGGTCGGCCCGACCGGCATCGGCGTGCTCTGGGGCCGCTACGACCTGTTGGCCGAGCTGCCGCCGTTCCTCGGCGGTGGCGAGATGATCGAGACCGTCTCGATGGAACACACGACGTTCGCCAAGCCGCCGCACCGTTTCGAGGCCGGCACCCCGCCGATCGCGCAATCGGTCGGACTCGGTGCTGCCGTGGACTACCTGACCGCTCTGGGCATGGAGAACGTCGCCGCGCACGAGCAGCAGATCACGGCCTATGCGCTGGCGGCCATGAACGATTTGCCCGGCGTGACGATCGTCGGTCCGAAGGAAGCCGTCGACCGCGGTGGCGCGATCAGCTTCACGGTCGACGGCGTCCACCCGCACGATGTCGCCCAATTGCTCGATTCAGAGGGGATCGCGGTGCGCGCAGGCCACCACTGCGCCAAGCCGCTCCACGCGTGCTTCGGTGTCCAGTCGACGACTCGCGCCTCGTTCTACCTGTACACGACCGAGACCGAGATCGACGCCCTCGTGGCGGGGATCCGGCACACCCAGAAGTACTTCGGAGCGTGATGGCATGAACGCTGCCAATGTCGACTCGCTGTACCAGGAGATCATCCTGGATCACTACAAGCACCCGCACGGTGCCGGTCTGCGCGACCCGTTCGAGTCCGAGGTGCATCACGTCAATCCGACGTGTGGCGACGAGATCACCCTGCGCGTGCATGTCGAGGGTGAGAAGGTCGCCGACATCTCGTACGACGCGGTGGGCTGCTCGATCAGTCAGGCGTCGGCCTCCGTGCTCAACGACCTGGTGGTCGGCAAGACCATCGACGAAGGTCTCGCGACGCTGACCACGTTCCAGGAACTGATGCAGGGACGCGGTCAGGTCGAACCCGATGAAGAGGTACTCGAGGACGGCATCGCCTTCGCCGGTGTCGCCCAATTCCCCGCACGCGTGAAGTGCGCCCTGTTGGCCTGGATGGCCTGGAAGGACGCCGTCGCGCAAGCTGCGGCCAAGGAGGATTCATGACCACCGATCACAGCGATCTGCCCGATGTCGCCGTCGCTCCCGGCGCGACGACCCAGGAAGACGTCGAGGAGGCGATGAAGGACGTCGTCGACCCCGAACTGGGGATCAACGTCGTTGACCTGGGTCTCGTCTACGGCGTGCACGTCGACGAGCACAGCAACGCGATCCTGCAGATGACGCTGACCTCGGCGGCCTGTCCGCTGACCGACGTCATCGAGGACCAGACCCGCGCCGCGCTCGACGGCCTGGTGAACGACTTCCGCATCGAGTGGGTCTGGATGCCGCCGTGGGGCCCGGACAAGATCACCGACGACGGCCGCGAGATGCTGCGGGCGCTCGGCTTCAACATCGGCTGACTGGCGGGATCCCGGCACACCTCAGTCCTGGTTCGTGCGAACCCACTCCAAGACCTCAGGGTCGCTGCTGACGAACCGCTCGACCTCCTCGCCGCCGTCACAGCGGCACAGGACGATCTCGGCCCGATCGGGTCCGAGCTCGATCAATCGGCAGGTGCCTCCGTGGGCCGCCCAGTGGTCAAGTCGCGCGATCTGGTCAGCCATCGAACTGTCTCTTCCACGCGAGCACCTGACGGTGGATGTTCCACGCGCCGACCAGCACGGGCTCCTGACCCAGCTCGGGAACGTGTTCGGCCAGTTCTGGGTCGATCTTCCACTCACGGGGGTGGATCAGCACGGCCTCGTTCTGGGGTCCGCCGATGCCACCGTGCGAGCCGACCTGGCCCTCGAAGGCGTGAATCTGGCCCAGGTCGTCCACGGTCGAGATGATGACGAGGTCGCCGGCATCGCCGATCGCATGCAGTCGGGCCAGGTCGGCAGCGGTGCGTGACGGGTAGCCGTCCAGCGGATCGTCTCCCGTCACGAACGCGTCCGTGCCCAGGCCGCGCGCGCCGGACGGGCCGAGCACGAGCGGTTCACCGGCCTCGTCGGTCGCCATCACGAGCCCGACCCCGTCGCTGGCGAGCAGACCCGGAACGAGCCGGGGCCAGCGTGCGTCGATCGCGGCCAGCGTGGGCCGCGTGTCCAACCGCGGGAACCAGATCATCCCCAGGTTGCCACCGCCGGTGACGACCACTTCGGGCGTCTCCTCGACGTCCTCGGCGGGCTTGACCTCGTCCGAGTCGACCACGACGCGTTCGCTGCGGCGGGCGCGTTCCCCCAGGACTGACGTGAGCAGGGCGTTCATCGGCCCCCAGTCCTCGCCGCCTTCCGCATTGGTCACCATGGACGTCCCGGACTGGTCCGCGCGCATCAGGTCGGCGACGTGGTCGGGGAAGCTGCGGCCCGTGAGGTCGCCGAAATGCACGCCCAGGCTCTGCCCGTGGTCGGAGAAGATGATGAGGTCGTAGGCCGTCGAGACGCTGCGGGCGACGTCCTCGAGCGCCGCAAGCACCCCGTCCAGACCTTCAATCGCGCGCATGGACTCGGGCCGTTCGGGTCCGGCGTGGTGGGCGATCTCGTCATAGTCGACGAAGTCGACGAAGATGATGGGCGTTCCCGTGGCCATCTCCTCGGCGACGAGCGAGAGGTTGAGTTTGCGCAGCAGGACGTTCGTCAGACCGCGCAGGATGACGTAGATGCCCTTGCGCGGGATGCGCGGCTCGACGCCCCGCACTCGCTGGCGCCTGCCCTGGTAGAGCTCCTTGAGGACCTCGCCGACCGTCATGACGAGCGCCCCGGGCAGCAGGAACGGACGGATGAAGAAGGAGAGGTAACCCGAGCCGGATCCCATCTGGTTGAGCTTGGTCGCGTTGCTGATCACGAGGTAGCCACGTTCGGCTTCCCCGGTGTAGGTGGTGCTGATGGCGGCACCGCCCTGCAGGAGACCCTCACCGGGCGTGAAGCGGCGCTCGACCAGGTGCGAATCGGCCGGGTTGCTGGCCGCGACGAGTCGGCCCTCGCGCCGATCCCACCAGCGGAAGGCCGGGACCACGTCGTCGCTGTCGTGCAGGACACCGGCCATCGTGGCGGGAGTCGTGCACGGGATCGTCGCCCACCAACCGGAGAGCGTGTGGCTCGAGCCGATCCAGCGGGCGATGTTCGGTGCCTGCCCCCCGGCGATCGCGCGCCGCAGGATCGGGAGGGCGATCCCATCGAGCTGGACGATCAGCAGGCCGCGTGCGGGACGTTCGCCGCGCATTTGGCCCAGTCGCCGAGATGTTCGCGCCGTCGCCGCCCCGACGACGTACGCGCTGTCGGTGGCGCCGGCGAGCCAACGCCCGATCGCCAGGATCGCGGAGGCGACTACGAGCATCACGACAGTCTCCGTGACGTCGATGTCGTCGTAGGTCGTCAAGCCGATCGCGGTGGCGAGGATGACGACCTGGGCACCGAGCCCCAGCAGCATCGCGGTGATCACGCTGCCGCGGGCGGCGAGCCAGCGCAGCGGACTGGCCAGGACGAGGTCCAGCAGGACGGTCGCGACGACGATCGCGAGCACGAGGTTCCACTTGTCCTCGACCGTGACGCCGGCCACGGTCAGTCCGGCGAGGACGGCGACGAACGTCACGAACAGGGTCCACAGGCCCTGCATCGCATCAGCGAGGCGGTGCCAGCGCCCGCGCCCGGGTTCGGGAGATGCCCAGCCGATGCTCACCTTCGTCATCGTAGGGCCGTCGGCGCCCCGAAGTCCGGTACGACGATCCTCGATCTGAGGCCGACGTCGCGCGCCGCTGCGCGGAACCGGTCGGCGGGGGAGCGGAACCAGTAGCGGTGCGCCGCGGTGTTCGTGCGCAGCACGGCCGGCCAGAACGTCCCGTAGTGCACGGGAACGGTCCACCTGGCTCCGACCTGCGCCACGGCCCGGGCCGCCTGGAGGGGGTCGATGTGCCCGTCGGCGAGGGACGGCCCCCAGCCCCCGATCGGCACGAGTGCGAGATCGACCTCGCTGATGAACGAGAAGTCCATCATGGCGGTGTCACCGGGATACCAGCATGACTCTTCGCCGGCCGCGAACCGGAACCCGACCGGTACGGCACCGGGTGATCCGGGGGTCTTCAGGCGCCTCGCGTGGTGATCGGCCGGTAGCACGTCGATCCGGGCACCGGCCACCTCCAGCCGGTCGCCGGGTTCGACCTCGATCACGTTCAGTCGTTCCAGCGACTTGACCGCGGCGACGGCCCCGCGCGGCACCACGATCGGGATGTCGTCGTGGAACCTGCGCAGCGACGGCATGTGCAGGTGGTCGTGATGCAGGTGGGAGACCAGCACGACGTCGCAGCGGGTCGCCGCTGTGGGCGGGGGAGGACTGTCGCGCTTGAGGTGGAACAGCCGTCGTGACATCAAGGGGTCGGTTGCCACGGTCGTCCCGGGCAGTTCCACGGTGCTGAAGGAGTGGCCCCACCACGTGACGCTCGGCATGGGACCAAGTTTGGCCGCAACGCCAAGGATGCGCCGCTCGGGACTAGATGTTGGGGGTTACACCAGTGTGATTTACGTATATAGTGGTTCACGCAACTGGTTCGGCTCCCTTTCGGGGGAGTCGTCGTAAGAGGGAACCCGGTGTGAATCCGGGACTGCCCCGCAGCGGTGAGTGGGAACGAACGGTGTCATCAGCACTGGATCCTCGGATCTGGGAAGCGACATCCAGTAGGTGGGTCGATTCGTCGGCCACGGCCCACGAGTCCGAAGACCTGCCAGCGCCCGAGTGGTCAGATACCGCTCGGGGTCCGTGACCTCGTGGGAAGGTCCAGGGCTCGACGGTGGATCTGCCGTCCTCCCTTTCCTCCCCACCTGACCGTGGACTGCGCTGCAGCACTCGTTCACGAGGGGTGAACCGATGTCCTCCACCACCATCCATGTCGTCAAGCGCGACGGCTCCCGCGTCCCCTATGACGGCTACGAGATCGCGAAGTCGATCGAAGAAGCGGCCGCCGGGCTACCCGATCCCGTCACGCACGCCACCCAACTGCGAGCCGAGCTCGAGATCACGCTGTTCGACGGCATTTCCAGCGAGCAGTTGGACGAAGCCGTCGTCGGCGTCGCCCTGCAGAACGTCAAGGACGATCCGGCGTTCGACACGATCGCGGCGCGACTGCTGATCAAGAGCCTCTACAAGAAGATCTTCGGCGAGGGCGTCACCCGCGACGAGGTCAATGCCCTGTGCGGACCCGCCTTCGTGGCCTCGATGCTGCGCGGCGTGGAACTGGGCCTGCTCGACACTCGCATCCCGGGCACCTTCGACCTGGAGCGGCTCGGTTCGGCGCTCGATCCCGGCCGCGACGACCTGCTGCGTTACATCGGTGCCCAGACGATGCGCAACCGCTACATGATCACCGAGCCGGACGGCACGCCGCTCGAGACGCCCCAGTTCTTCTGGATGCGCGTGGCGATGGGCCTCTCGCTCAACGAGGAGGACCCGACCGCTGCGGCGCTGGAGTTCTACGACTCCATGTCCCGGCTCGAGTACCTGGCGGCCGGCTCGACCCTCGTGAACGCGGGCACCTCCTATGCCCAGCTGTCGAACTGCTTCGTGGTGCAGATGGAGGACGACATCGAGCACATCGCCAAGAGTGTGCGCGACGTCATGTGGCTCACGAAGGGCACGGGCGGCATCGGCCTGTCGGTCACGAAACTTCGCAGTGAAGGCTCGCCCATCCGCTCGAACAACACGACGAGCACGGGTCCGATCCCCTTCATGCACACGATCGACTCCACCCTGCGTGCCGTCAGCCGCGGCGGCAAGAAATTCGGTGCGCTGTGCTTCTACATGGAGAACTGGCACCTGGACTTCCCCCAGTTCCTGGACCTGCGCCAGAACTCCGGGGATCCGTACCGCCGCACCCGCACCGCCAACACCGCCGTGTGGATCAGCGACGAGTTCATGAAGCGCGTCGAGAACGACCAGCCGTGGTACCTGTTCGATCCGCTGGAGGTGCCCGACCTGGTCGAACTGACCGGTCGTGCCTTCAGCGAGCGCTACGCCGAGTACGTCGCGATGGCCGAACGCGGCGAGCTGCGACACAAGAAGACGACGGCGCGCGAGCAGTACAAGGCCATCCTGATCACGCTGCAGAGCACGAGCCACCCGTGGCTGACGTGGAAGGACACGATCAACACCCGTGCCCTGAACGACAACACCGGCACGATCCACCTGTCGAACCTGTGCACCGAGATCACGCTGCCGCAGGATCGCGAGAACATCGCCGTCTGCAACCTCGCGTCGATCAACCTGTCGCGACACGTCACGGGCCGGCACGCCGAGGCGAAGGTCGACTGGGACCGCCTCGCGGCCAGTGTCCGGCGGGCCGTGCGTCAGCTGGACAATCTGATCGACATCACGATCAGTTCGGTGCCCGAGTCGGAGTCGTCCAACGAGCAGAATCGCGCGCTGGGCCTGGGCGTCATGGGCTTCACCGACATCGTCGAGCGGTTCGGCTGGTCCTACGCCTCGGAGCAGTCCTACGACCTGATCGACCGCTTGCTGGAGTTCATCAGCTGGCACGCGATCGACGCCTCGGCTGACCTGGCCCGTGAGCGTGGCGCCTACCCGACGTTCGAGGGCTCCGGCTGGAGCCGCGGGCTCGTGCCGGTCGACACGCTCGACGCGCTCGAGGCCGATCGGGGCGTTCCGGTCGACGTCGACCGCACGCAGCGACTCGACTGGAACTCCTTGCGTGCGAAGGTCGCCGGGGGCATGCGGAACTCGACGCTCATGGCGATCGCCCCCACCGCGTCGATCGGGCTCGTGGCGGGCACGACGCCCGGCCTGGATCCGCAGTTCAGCCAGATCTTCAGCCGCTCGACCAGCTCGGGCAAGTTCCTCGAGGTCAACCGCAATCTCGTCGAGGACCTGCGCGAGCGGGGCCTGTGGGAGCGGGTGCGCGAAGACCTGCTGCGGCACCAGGGCGATCTGTCGAAGGTCGAGGGGATCCCGGCCGACCTGATCGAGATCTACCAGACCAGCTTCCAACTGACGCCGTACGCGTTCGTCGAGGTCGCGGCACGGGCCCAGAAGTGGATCGACCAGGCCATCAGCCGCAACATCTACCTCGCCGACCGTGCCGTCGGCGGCATGGTCGACCTGTACGCGGCCGCCTGGCGCAAGGGCGTCAAGACGACGTACTACCTGCACATGTTGCCCCGCCACACGGCCGAGCAGAGCACGGTGAAGGTCAACAAGGCCGAGGCGATCAAGCCTGCCGCCGGCGGAGCTGGAGGAGCCCGCCGCGGCTTCGGTGCCGCAGCGGTCAAGACCGCGCCGACGCCAGCCGAGGTCCAGGAGCTCGAGGTCGTCGACGGTGCCGCGTGCCCGGTCGACCCGCAGGAGCGACTGAATTGCGAGTCCTGCCAATGAGCATTCTCGGAACCGGCATCGAAGAGGGCTTGCTGCTCAAGCCCGTCACGTACCCGTGGGCGATGGAACTCTACGACCAGGCCGTCGCGAATACGTGGTTCCCCAACGAAGTCCAGCTCGGCGAGGACCTGGCCGACTTCGAGCGCATGAGTGACGACGAGCGGCATGCCCTGACCCACTTGATGAGCTACTTCAATCCCAACGAACTGTTGGTCAACAAGGCGCTCGCGTTCGGCGTCTATCCCTATGTCAACGCGGCCGAGTGCCATCTGTACCTGGCCAAGCAGATGTGGGAGGAGGCCAACCACTGCATGGCCTTCGAGTACGTGC
>CAYYQO010000107.1:0-11195 GCA_964473845.1 uncultured Aeromicrobium sp. | reverse complement strand
CGGCATGATCATCGACTGGTCGGTGTTGTGGACGTTGCCGAACCGCGCGTCGTTGTGGATGAAGCCGTCGCCGGGGTGGATGCCGACAGTGGGCTCGTCCTTCCAGTACTTCATGATGTAGCGGATCGGATGGTGCAGGATCGCGCTGAAGGCGATCACTCCGTGGCACGACAGGTACGAGACGTCGCCGGCGCCCGTGTAGATCGCCGTGGTGAGGTCGCCCCACTTGGCGCCGGGTGCGGCACCCTGGGCCTCACACATCTCGTAGCCCTCGTCGAGTGCACCGGCGATGCGCTTGCGGATCCGCTCGACCTGGAGCCGGTCGACGCCCTGGGCGATCGCGAATTCCTCATGATCTGTCCGAGGGGCGATCGAGTGGTCGCGCATGATCTCCGGGTCGGGACCCAGGAACAGCGTCGTCTCGTCCATGAACTCATCGACCCACTCCTGCTCCTGGGCGGTGAGGGTAGGGACCTCGTGATCGTGTGTTGCAGTCATGATCTGTCTCCGTTCGTGGGATGGGTCAGTCGGTGAGGAACCAGACGGCGCCCTGGGGCGTCGGCTCGAGTCGCCAGTCGGGTTCGACCAGGAAGGTCGTGTTGTCGGTGGTGACGATCGCGGGGCCGGGGATCACCCGGTCGGGGGCGAGCGCCTGGTGGTCATAGACCGGGGTGTCGATCGGGGTGTCCTGCCCGATGAAGTGCACCGGGCGATGGCCGACCGGCTCGGGAACCGTGCGCTCTCCCCCGGCCTCCAGCGAGTCGAAGTTGACGACGTCGCCGTCGACGTAGGCCGCCACCCGCACGGTGCTGGCCCGGATGCCGGACTCCGGTGCCGCGGAGGCGGCGCCGAAGCGATGCGAGTACACGTCGCCGAAGGTGCGGATCATCGTCAGCACGTCACCGACACCGTCAACTCGTTGGAGGCCGTCGAGGGCCACCGCCTGGGTCAGCAACTGGTTGCCGTACCGCATGTCGACCTCGATGCGGAACTTCACGTCGCCACCGTCGAAGCCCTGGCGCACCAAGTCCTCACGGCCACGATCCTCCAACTCGGCGACGATCGCGTTGAACTCGTCGTACTTGTCGAACAGGGACCGGGTCGTGGCGTTGTAGAGCGTCACGTGGACGCCGCGCTCGTGGAAGTGCAACTGCTTCATGTTGCCGGCGCCACAGGCTGAGAACACCGACGAGAACGGCGGCGCCAGCACACGCTTGATACCGGCGTGGCGGGCGATCCCGCACGCGTGCAACGGGCCGTTGCCGCCGTACGCGAGCATCGTGAAGTCTTCGGGCAGGTACCCGCGCACGCGCAGTTCCTTGCCGATGCCGATCGCCATCTGCTCGTCGACACCGTCCTTGATGACCTTGACGACGTCGATCAGGTCCATGTCGAGTTCGTCGCAGAGGTTCTCCTCGACGGCAAACTTGGCACGCTTGGGGTTCAGCTTGATGTACCCGTTGGCATAGTTGTCCGGGTCGAGATAGCCCAGCAGCAGGTCCGCATCGGTCACCGTCGGTCGCAGTCCGCCGCGGTCGTAGCAGGCCGGACCAGGGTTCGAGCCGGCGGACTCCGGGCCGATCTTGATCGAATTGTGGATCCGGTCGTAGCTCGCGATCGAGCCACCGCCGGCCCCGAGCGTGTCGAGGTGGACCATCGGCACGCTGACCAGCCAACGGTCGATCGTGGGCAGGAAGTCGTAGTGCTTGACCCCGCCCTCGGGCACCAGGCCAATGTCGAACGACGTGCCGCCCATGTCTGTCGAGATGACGTTGCCCAGCCCCGTCTCCGCGGACAGGTGCTCGGCCGCTCCCACCCCGGCGATCGGCCCGGAGTGAATCGTCTGCAGCGCGTCGGTGGAGTTCATCTGCGCCATGCCGCCGGAGTTGTGGATGACCAGCATCGGCTTGTCGTAGCCCGAGTCGCGCAGATTGTTCGACAACTGCGAGAGCGCGTGGAACATGATCTCGTGCAGAAAGCCGTCGACGATCGTGGACGTGGCTCGCACGTACTCGCCCTTGCGTCCCGAGACCTGATGTCCCAACAGCACCGGAATGGCGCCCAGTTCGTGCGGCGGGAACTCGTCGAGGATGATCTCCTGGATCGCCAATTCGTGCTCGGGATTCTCGGTGGCGTTGACCAGCGAGACGACGATCGCCTCGGCACCCTCGTTCACGAGTTCGCGCACGACCTTGCGCACGTCCTCGGGATCGAGCCGTGCCACGACCTTGCCGGCGGAGTTGATGCGCTCCTTGACCGATCGGATCATCGACCGGGGCACGATCGGCTCGGGCCGTTCGGCCGCGGGCAGGTTCTGCTGCATGGTGGAGTCCAGGCCTTCGCCGTAGCCACGCCCCCGCGACAGCGGGATCGTGTCCTCGAACCCATGGGTCACGATCGCCGCGACCTTGGGGCCCTTCCGCTCGATGAGGGCATTGGTGCCGAGCGTGGTGGCGTAACGAACCGAGTCCACCTCGCTGAGCACCGTCTCGCGGTCCAGGCCCGCCCGGGAACAGGCCAGGTCCAGTGCCTCGTTGAAGCCGAGGGCCAGGTTGTGGTGTGTCGTGAGTGCCTTGGCGTCGATGTACAGGTCGTCCCACACGAAGAAGCAGTCGGTGAACGTGCCACCGATGTCGACGGAGATGCGCTTCATGGTTGTCCCTTTTCTGAAGTCGTGTCGAGTCCGGCTCACCAGTGGCGGCCGGCCTCCTGGAGGGCGGCGGTGTGCTTCTGGGCGTCCTCGCCGGGGCCGTAGTTGAAGACCTCCTCGGGATCGACACCCCGGGCCTGCCACTGCGCGCGCAAGGCAGGAACGTCGATGACGATGTCGCGCGCCGGCGGGTGACCCGGCGGGAGGTACTCGACCTCGATCTGGGTCGCACAGCCGGGGCAGTAGTACTCCAGGATCCGGCAGTACATCGGGTCCGGGCTGAAGGTGTACTCGTACCGGTCGGGGTCGACGATCGGCTGGTGGATCTCGCGCGGATCGCGGTCGTAGACCAACGTGCCGGGCTTGTAGTTCTCGTGGGCCGACCCCAGGTCCTGGGTGCACACGCGGCACACCCAGCGCTCGGAGTCGAGGTCGATGAGCAGGTACTCGGTCATGGGGACTCGCATCGGGAGTCCTCCCTTCTGGGCGGTGGTGCTGATCAGGAACGGTCGGTCAGGAACAGGTCGCCGGCGGCGGTGACCCGGAAGTCCCACCCGGGCAGGACGCGTGCGGTGAAGAACGGGCCCTCGACGATCGCCGGGCCGGAGCCCGTGTGACCCGCCTCGAGGTCGTCGAGCACGTGGACGGGCACATCGTCGACCTGGGTCGCGCTCGACCGCACCGCGCGGGTGCCGATCGAGGGCGCCGGCGAGGCCTGCGCGGTCAGGTCGGGCACGAGGGTCGGGTGCGGCAGGTCGGCCGTCACCGACAGTTCGAGCGAGACCTGGCGGCCCGGGAAGTCCACTGGATCGCCTGCGGCATACTCACGCCGCTCGACGCGGGTGCCGTCGGGTTCCTCGACGTTGACGTGCCAGACCGCAGAGCACTCGCCCAGCGGGTAGCCCTCCTGGAACATGTCGCGCTCGGCCCGAGCCTGCAGGTCGTCATGGACGGTGCGGGTCGACTCGGTGGTGGACTCGGGAACGCCGACCTCGTAGGTCTTGCCGATGTCGGAGAAACTGATCCCGACGGCAGAGAACACCGCAGCCGTCCGTGGGATGAGAACCGAGGAGACGCCGGCAGGGCGGGCGGCTCCGGCGGCGCTCATCGGGCCGGCACCGCCGAAGGCGGCGAGCGTCGAGTCGGGTCGCACGAGGTGTGCGAACGAGGCCGACAGCGCCCGGAAGTACGCCTCCTCGGCGAGCACGAGCGCCTCCTCCAGGCTCACGCCCAACGGTGTGGCGATCGTGTCGGTGACCACTTGGCGGGAGCGATCGGCGTCCAGACGGAAGGTGCCGTCGAGGTACGTGTCGGCATCGAGCACGCCCAGCAGCAGGTTGACGTCGGTGATCGTCGCCTGCTTGCCGCCGAAGCCGAAGCAGGCCGGGCCGGGTGCCGCGCCGACCGACTGGGGCCCGACCGTGATCACGCCGTCCCGGACCGCGATGACCGACGAGCCGCCGACGCCGGTGGAGTGCACCGAGCTCATCGGGTACGAGATCGCGACGCCCTTGATGGACCCCCGCTCGGACTCCGCAACCCTGCCGTCCTCGACGATGCCGACATCGGTGGTGGTCCCGCCGATGTCCATCATCACGGTGTGTGAGAGCCCGTAGCTGGCGGCCAGCGCCGCGGTACCCTCGAGCCCGCCGCGCGGTCCGGACGAGTAGGTCTTCAGCGCCACGGACTTCGCCACCCGCGACGATGCCCCGTCGTTGCGGTAGACCAACAGCGGGCTGGCGACGCGATACTCCTTGAGTCGGCGCTCGGCGCCATAGAGGAATCGCTCCATCGTCGGGTGCAGGAACGAGTTGAGGATGCACGACCACACGCGGCGGGGGTCGTCACGATCGCCAGCCAGCTCCCAGCTGTAGATGATCGGGATCGAGCCGAGAAGCTGACGCGGGAATTTGCGCAACAGCACCTGCCGCAGTGCCCGCTCCTCGGCCACATCACGTCCGACGACGACCACGCGGGCCGCCCCCAGGGTCGTCAGCCGGTTGACCTTCTGCACGAGGTCGAACTCGACATCTCCGGCGGGGTCGACGACGAGCAGGCGATCGCCGACCAGGTCGGTGTAGAGGTCCCGCTCCTCGTCGGTCTTGCGCAGTCCCACCTCCAGTTCGGGCAACGTCGTCAGGACGCCGATCATCGGCCCCCGGCGCTCGACCAGAGCGTTCGTGCCCTGGGTCGTCGAGTAGCGGATGTGCTGCGTCGCGTGCAGGAGCTTCTCGATGTCGGCTCCGCCGAACAGCGCGGCCGAGGCCTTCTCGATGCCCGTGAAGAGGCACTCGGAGAGGTCGTGCGGGGTGGTGAGGGTCTTCGTGAACGTGAATCCATCGCCGTCCCAGACACAGATGTCGGTCAGCGTCCCACCGTTGTCGATGTTGATGAGGGTGTCCATGGCACTCCTTCGGGTCGTGGTCCTGCACCTCGTGGGCGGTGTTACCCGCGTCACATGTCGGGATGTTGCACGGATCACTCTGGTCGCGTCCCACGGCCGGTCACTGTCCCAAGATGAGACAGTTGAACCGTGGACTGTGTCATGGATCACAGTCAGACTGGACGCCATGAGATCCGCCAAGGTTGGCCACCGTGCCCAACTCTGATCAGCGCATGTTGCGCGTGGCTGCCGCGCGGGCTGACTTCCTGGAGTCGGGCCGCTCCGGTGCCGCCGGGGTGCCTGACGCGCTGGCCGCCTCCTGGGAGCGGAGCCAGTCCGCCGGAGTCGACGCTCAGATGGCGCACAGCCAGGTCCGCCACGACATCGACCCCGGTTCGCTGCTCGTGCGGTGTGCACGGCCGGTGCTCACCCAACTGGGCAACGACACCGCCGATCTGCCACTGGTCATCGCGTTGACCGATCACCACGCGGACGTCGTGCAGCGCATCGACACCTCCCCTGCCGTGGGACGTCTGCTCGACCGGGTCGACTTCGCGCCGGGATTCAGCTACGCCGAGGGTCAAATGGGAACCAACGGCGTCGGCACCGTGTTCGAGACCGGTCGTTCGGTGAGTGTGATCGGGCCCGAGCACTTCGCCGAGAGCCTTCAGAGCTTCGCGTGCACCGGGGCCCCGATCGTCGATCCGATCACCGGGCGCGTCGAGGGAGTGCTGGACATCTCGGCACTCGTGCAGACCTGGAGTCCCCTGATGCACTCCTTGGTCAAGAGCGCGGCCAAGGACATCAGCCGCAATCTCATGCTCGACCACGGCCAGTCGCAGCAGGCCATCTTCGACACGTACCTGCGAGCTGACACCAAGAGTTCGCGCCATCCGGTGTTCGCGTTCGGCGAGACCATTTCGATGGCCAACGCGGCTGCCCAGCGTGAGTTCGCCCCGGCTGAACAGCAGGCGATCCGCGACCATGCGACGTTCCTGATGCACCGCCGCGAAACTGCCTCGGACAGCTTCGAACTCACGACCGGCCGCGTGGTGCAGATCCGGGGTACGCGCATCGTGGTCGGCTCCGAGGTCGCCGGCGTGGTGGTCACGGCCGAGGTGGTGGCCGGACACCAGCTCGGCTCTCCGTCGGACTTCACCGAACATGTGGTGCGCCCGGTGGCGATCTCGACGGCCAAGACGTCTCGACTCGCCGGAGACCTGAATCGGTCGCACGACGACTCGATCGCCGTCGGCCGTTCGGCCGCCTGGGTGCGGGCTCGTGGGGAGCTGCACGACGCGATGTCCGAGCGCAGGCCGACGATCGTGCTGGGTGAGACCGGCGTCGGCAAGTTCACGCTCGTCGCGGAGGTCTTCCACGAGACCCATGCCAGCGCCCGCAGCATCAGCATCGACGCGCGTGAAGCCAGCGATGTCGAGACCGTACCCGACCTCGACACCGTACTGACCCCCGCCGCGGACGTCACCGTGTGCATCGTGCGCGACCTCGACGAGGCATCCACCGAGGCGGTGGAGAAGCTGGATGCGCTGCTCAGCCTCGCCACTGGGAGTGACGGACGGCTGCACTTCGTCGCCACGTTGTCGGACTCCTCGCTCGACTCGGACCTGCCGTTCCACGCACTGCTCAAGTACTTCGACACTGCCGTGACCGTGCCGCCCCTGCGTTTGCGCAGCGAGGACATCTGCGAGGTGACCCGGGCCCTGCTGCGCGACCTGGCTCCTCAACGTCGGGTCCGGCTGAGCCCCGATGCCGAGCGACTCGTCGCCCAGTACTCGTGGCCGCGCAACATCTCCCAACTACGAGAAGCACTGCAGCACGCTCTGCGGCAGCGACCCGTGGGCGAAGTCCAGGCCGTTGACCTGCCTGCGTACTGCCGGACCACGACCCGGCGGACCCTCACTCCGTTGGAGTCGGCCGAGCGCGACGCGATCGTCGCTGCGCTGCAGGAGCTCGGTGGCAACCGCGTGGCGGCCGCCGCCCATCTGGGCATGTCGCGCTCAAGCCTCTACCGCAAGATCAAGACCTACGGCATCATCGCCTGACGCGTGCGGATCTGTCCCAATTGCGGACACGTGACCCGCGACCGGCGGCCGTAGCGTCGAACCCATGACCCTCTCGACGACGTTCGCCGCGACGTGGGACCGCACGGTCGCCGAACACGGCGACCGTCTGTTCCTGCTGTTCCGCGACCTCGATGGCACGGTCACCGAGTGGACGTACGGACAATTCGACCAGATCACGGCACAGGTGACTGGTCGGCTGGCCGCCCACGGCGTGCAACCGGGCGACCGGGTCCATCTGGTGCTGCGCAACTGTCCGGCCTTCGTCGCGCTGTGGCTGGCCGCCTCTCGGCTCGGCGCGACGATGGTTCCGGCCGACCCGTCCTCGACGGCACGCGACGTCGCGCGGCAGGTCCGGCTCACCGATCCGGCACTCGTGGCGTGCTCCGAGGAGAACGCCGGGGTCATCGAAGAAGCGCTGGCCGACGATCCACGGCCGGTCGTCGTCGTGACCGGCACCGCCCGTGACCTGGGGCGCCGCAGCACGTTGCTGGGGACGGCGACGGCGGGTACCGATCCGGCACCACAGGACCGGATCGCGATCATGTTCACCTCAGGGACGACTTCCGAACCCAAGGGCGTCGAACTCACCCAGGCGAACTATGCGCGGGTCGCCACCACCATGGCCCGGCTCGCCGGGCTCGAACCGGAGCACCGCTGGTACGTGTGCCTACCGCTGTTCCACGCCAACGCGCAGTACTACTGCTTCGCCCCGGCGATCGCGGTGGGCGCGTCCGTGGCCCTCACGGCGAGGTTCACCGCGAGCCGCTGGCCGCACGAGGTGGCCGAACTCGGCGCGACTCACGCCAGTCTGTTCGCCGCGCCGATCCGGATGATCCTGGCGCGCCGCCGCAGCGATGCGCCAGATCTGGCGTTGGCGCACGTGTGGTTCGCCCAGAACCTCGCCCACGGCCAGTGGCAGGAGATGACCGAGTTGTGCGGGGTGGCCCCGCGCCAGATCTACGGGATGACCGAGACGATCGCGGTCGTCACGGCCAATCCGCTCGATCGGGCCCACCCGGCACGCATCGGCGAGGTGGTGGCCTCTCGCGAGGTTCGCGTGCTCGACACCTTCACCGGCGAGCCGGTCGCCGACGGCCTGCCCGGTGTCCTGACCGTACGGGGCGAGCGTGGCGTGGACCTGTTCGCCGGCTACCGGAACCGGCCCGAGGCGGAACTGACGGCGTTCACGACCGATGCGGCCGGTACGTGGTTCAGGACCGGCGACCTGGTCACCCGCTGCGACGACGGTCAACTGGCGTTCGTCGGCCGGATCGACGACGTGGTGAAGGTCGCCGGGGAGAACATCTCCCTGACCCAGATCGAGGCCGCGATCGCCGAGGCGCCGGGGGTTCTCGAAGCGGCGGTCGTCGCCGAGCCCGACCCGATCCGCGACCTGCTGCCCGTCGCCTTCGTGGTGGCGCGGGATCCGGCGCGAGCGCCGAGTGTCGCCGACCTGACCGAGTGGGCGACCACCCATCTGACCAGCGCCGAACGCCCTCACCGCTGGACGATCGTGGCCGCCCTGCCGCGGACCTCCGTCGGCAAGCTCCGCCGCTTCCAGCTCACCACACAGGAGAACCGATGACCACGACCGCCCGGGCCCGGGCCAAAGCCGCCCTCCCGCCGATCGGCATCATCGGCGTCGCCCACACCCCGTTCGGCCGGCTCGCCGACGACACCGTGGCCTCGCTCGTCGGCCGGGTCACGCTGGAGGCGATCGCCGATGCCGTGATCGAGCCCGCCGAGATCGACGAGGTGTACGTCTCGCAGTTCAACAGCGGACTCACCTCGTTCTCCTTCCCGTCATCGCTCCCACTCGAGGCTGAACCGGCATTGTGGGGCGTGCCGATGACCCGAGTCGAGAACGCCTGCGCCTCAGGCTCGGCCGCGGTGCACCAGGGGGTCCGCGCGATCGCGTCCGGGCTGGCCGACACCGTGCTCGTCGTGGGCGTGGAGAAGATGACCCACGCGAGCGGAGCTCAGGTCGGTCAGGCGCTGCTCGGTGCGGATCTGGAACTGGCTGGCACCGATGCTCCCGCCGGCTTCGCGGGGGTGTTCGCCAGGGTCGCCGACGCGTACGCCGAGAAGTTCGGCGCTCACGACTGGCTGGGCGATGTGCTCGCCGCCATCGCCGCCAAGAACCATCGGAACGGCTGCGCGAACCCGTGGGCGCAACTGCGCAAGGACTTGGGGTTCGAGTTCTGTGCCACGATCTCCCAACGCAACCCGGTCGTCGCAGGCCGGCTGCGCCGAACCGACTGCTCCCTGGTCAGCGACGGTGCCGCTGCGATCGTGCTGCGTCGCGGGGAGGCCGAAGCACTCGCCCGGGTCGGCGGCATCGGCCACGCGAACGAGCAAGTCTCGACCGCCGGTCGCGACCTCACCGACTTCCATGGCGGGCGCACGGCTGTCCAGCGGGCACTGGCGGCAGCCGGCGTGACCCTCGACGATCTCGACCTCGCCGAGGTCCACGACTGTTTCACCATCGCCGAACTGGTCTGTTACGAGATGCTCGGCCTGACCGCCGCGGGCGAGGGCCGACGCGCGATCGAGGAGGGCTGGGTCGAGCCGGACGGTCGGCTTCCGGTCAATGTCTCGGGCGGGTTGAAGGCCAAAGGCCATCCTGTGGGTGCGACCGGCGTCTCCCAGCACGCCCTCGCCGCGATGCAACTGTCCGGCCGGGCAGGTCGGATGCAACTGCCGAGCGCCGACGTCGCCCTGGTGCACAACATGGGCGGATTGGCCGTCGCGAACCACGCGACCGTCCTGTTGGGAGTTTGAGCGACTGCCCACGACGGGCGGAGGAATGTCCCAATCTGGGACAGGCCACTGCTCCGGAACGCTCCTATGTTCAGCGTGATCCCCCTCACACAGAATGGAGTAACCATGCCCACCATGAAGGCATTCAGCATGATCGAGGTCGGCCGGACCGAGGTCGTCGAGAAGCCGATCCCCGAACCGGGACCGGACGACGTGATCGTCAAGGCGACGCACGCGCTGATCTGCACGTCCGACGTGCACACCGTCTCGGGCGCGCTGCCGGTCGAGCCGGGCGTGACCCTCGGCCACGAGGCCCTCGGCACGATCCACGCGATCGGTTCCAGCGTCACGGGCTTCACCGAGGGCCAGCGGGTGGCGGTCAACGCGATCACGCCGTGCTTCAGCTGTCGCTATTGCCAGACCGGCTACACGAGCCAGTGCGGCGGGCCGCTCGGCGGCTACCAGTACACGGCCCAGCGCGACGGCAATCTGGCCGAGTACTTCGTCGTACCGCACGCCCAGGCCAACCTAGCCCCCATTCCCGACGAGGTCTCGTCCGAGGCTGCGGTCTACGCGTGCGACATGCTCTCGACCGGGTTCATGGGTGCCGAGCACAGCTACCTGCGGCTCGGCGACTCGGTGGCGATCTTCGCCCAGGGCGCCGTCGGCCTGTCGGCCACCATCGGTGCGACTCTGCTTGGCGCAGCGCGGATCTTCGCGGTTGAGTCCATCGCGAAGCGTCAAGAGTTGGCGCGCACCTACGGCGCCACCGACATCATCGACTTCACCCAGGGCGACGCCGTGGAACAGATCCTCGACCTCACCGGAGGCGAGGGCGTCGATGCGGCCATCGAGGCCTTCGGGTTCCCGCAGACGTGGGAGTCATGCCTGCGCGTGACCAAGGCCGGCGGCCGCGTCTCCAACATCGGATACCACGGCGAGAATCCCGAGCCACTACGCGTACCGCTGGACGCATTCGGACTCGGCATGGCCGACAAGTCGATCCACTCGGGTCTGTGCCCCGGCGGCAACGACAGGATGCAGCGCATCTTCAGCCTGCTCGCCACCGGCCGCTTCGATCCCACGCTCATGACGACCCACTCGTTCGGCTTCGACCGCGTCGGTGAGGCCTTCTCGCTCATGCAGTCCAAGGAGGATGGCGTCATCAAGCCACTCGTGACGTTCTGAGACCGCACACACCGAGACTGGATCTCGATACGCCGGAAGTCGATCAGCGGGCCCGGCGAGCGGCGTATCGAGATCCCGCCCTGCTCAGAGCGTCACGTCCTCCAGCATCTCGGTGACCAGCGCGGCCACC
>CAYYQO010000106.1:0-11267 GCA_964473845.1 uncultured Aeromicrobium sp. | reverse complement strand
AGGCGACCACGTCGAGCGTGCTCATGACCAGACCTGCGCCGTTGCCGATGATGCCGACCTGGCCATCGAGCTTGACGTAGTTCAGGCCCTTGGCCTTCGCCTTGACCTCGAGCGGGTCAGTGGCGTCGTTGTCGACGAACTGCTCGTGCTCGGGGTGGCGGAAGTCGGCGTTCTCGTCGAGCGAGACCTTGCCGTCGAGCGCCTCGAGCTTGTCACCCTCGAGGCGAGCCAGCGGGTTCACCTCGACGAGGGTGGCGTCTTCTTCGACGAAGACCTTCCACAGCGCCTGGATCAGCGAGACGGCCTGGTCGGCGAGCTCGGCCGGGAACTTGGCCTCCTCGACGATCGCGCGGGCCTTGGCCTCGTCGACACCGGTGCCGGCATCGATCGGGATCTGGCGCACGGCCTCGGGGTTGGTCTTGGCGACCTCTTCGATCTCGACGCCACCCTCGACGCTGGCGATGCACAGGTAGCTGCGGTTCGCGCGATCGAGTAGGAAGGAGAAGTAGTACTCCTCGACCGGGGGCGTGGCCGGCGTGACGAGCACGCGGTTGACCGTGAGGCCCTTGATCTGCATGCCGAGGATGTTCGACGCGTGCTCGAAGGCCTCGTCGGGCGTCTTGGCGAGCTTGACGCCGCCCGCCTTGCCGCGGCCACCGGCCTTGACCTGGGCCTTGATGACCGTCACGCCGCCGATCTGCTCGGCGGCTGCCTTGGCCTCCTCGGCCGTGGTGACCACGGTGCCGAGGGTCGTCGCGACGTTGTGCTTGGCGAAGAGTTCCTTCGCCTGGTATTCCATCAGATCCACGGGGATGTCCTTAGTGGTGGGATTCGCTGTGGTTCCGGCGGCCGCCGTAGGAAAAGCGACGTTGCCGAAGCCCTCGCGACTCTACCCGTCCCTCAGATGGCGGTCAGGTGTGGGATACCTAAACGTGAGTTGAATCACCATCCCATCATGCGGACCGCGCAGGTCGATTTTCCTCTGGTATCGGTGAGGTATCCAAAGTTGTGGGGCAAAGGCATTGGAACCGGTCGCCACCTTTCCCCTAGACTCGGCGGGTCCGTTTGCCTGACCCCCGGAGGCGCACGCATGGCCGAAGACGATCGCTCCAGCGCGAGCGGTTCGTCGACCCCGGATGCGTCCAGCGGTTCAGCGGTGAACAGCAGCTCCCGTCAGGTCGGCTCACGCCGCGCTCGTCGTTCCATCGAGGCCGACTCCGACTCCACGATGGTCATCAAGGCGGTCACCGACCAGACCACCACCCAGACGTATGCCGGAGGCCGGCGCGCCAAGCGCCCCGCCCCCGTGGCCGGAACCCGGCGTGCGGACGCTCCCGTCGACGGCCTGCCCGTCATTGCCCGGCCGACGCCCGAATCAGTGACCGCCGCCGAGAGCACGATCACCTTCCCGGCCGTCGGTTCGCTGCCCGAGGGCCGGATTCCCGGTGCTCGTCGTGCCGTCGTCCAGCGCAGCGGCGGACGCACCCGGTTGCTGGCCGGCGCCGCCGCCCTCGTGATCGCCGCGGTGGGCTCGCTCAGCCTCGCATCGCCGGGGCTGCTCGCCGGTGCCGATGCCGCCCTGGCGAAGAGTTACGTCGGGGCGAACGGAACGAACGCCGTCGATGTCTCGCGCAGTTACGACCGCGAGTTGGCGGTGCAGAAGCCGTTGCAGGCCCAGCAGTTGCAGAAGGCGCTCGCCCAGGAGACGGCGAAGAATGTGAAGGCCGCCGAGAAGCGCCTTGACGAGAAGATCCGCAACCAGTGGGTCATCCCGGTCGTCGGTTACCGGCTCACGGCGCGCTTCGGTCAGGGCGGCGGCTACTGGAGCAGCGGTCGGCACACCGGCCTGGACTTTGCCGGCCCGTCGGGCTCGACGATCGTGTCCGTCGCCGCTGGCACCGTCACCGATGTCGGCTACGAGGGCGCCTACGGCAATCGGACCATCATCACGCTCGAGGACGGCACCGAGGTCTGGTACTGCCACCAGTCCTCCACGAACGTCCAGGTCGGCCAGCAGGTCGCTCCCGGTGACGTGATCGGCGCGACCGGTTCCACCGGCAACGTGACCGGTCCCCACCTGCACCTCGAGGTGCATCCCGGTGGTGGAAGTCCCGTGGATCCGTACACCGTGCTCCAGGCGCACGGCGTCACCCCCTGATCCGTTCGGCGGTGGAGGGCGAGTGGGTTCACGGTGGGCGGTGGATGAGCGTCCGTTTCTGGCGCGAGATGGACGCTGAGCCACCATGCAGAAAGATCCGTCCCCCCACGGCGAGGCGCAGCCTCCCACCAGCTCGATCGTCGGCCTGTCGATCGAGTGCCCCGAGAGGAACGAGCGGGGTATATCGAGATCCGACTACAGCTTCTCCAGCGGCGCATAGCGCAGCAGCAGCCGCTTGACGCCGGCCGAGCCGAAGTCGACGCTGGCGACGGCCTTCTGGCCCGATCCCTCGACCGTGACCACGGTGCCCAAGCCGAAGCTGTCATGCGTGACCCGGTCGCCGGGTGCGAGATCGACGATGTCGGTCGTGGTCCGCTTCTTCGAACGAGCCGCGACCGTCGAGGAGCGGAACGAGGCGGCCGGGGTGCGCGGCGCCCACTGGGTCGGGGCGCTGGCCTCGCGGCGCCAGTCGACGAGTGTCGCCGGGATCTCGTCGAGGAAGCGGGAGGCCGGGTTGTACGACGGGGCGCCCCAGGCCGATCGCACCGTGGCGCGGGTGAGGTATAGCCGCTCGCGGGCGCGCGTGATGCCCACATACGCAAGCCGGCGCTCCTCCTGCAGTTCGGCCGGATCGCCCAGCGATCGCAGGTGCGGGAACACGCCGTCCTCGAGCCCGGTCAGGAAGACCACCGGAAACTCCAGGCCCTTGGCCGTGTGCAGCGTCATCAGCGTGACGACGCCGTCGTCGGCGTCGGGGACCGAATCGGCGTCGGCGACCAGTGCGACCTGCTCGAGGAAGGCCTCCAACGACCCCGCGGCGAACGGCACGTCGAGTTCGTCGGTGTCGTCGGCCGAGTCCTCGGCCGCTTCGTCCGGCTCACTCGCGGAGTCGTCGAGCGTGGACGCGGAGGCCACGAACTCGCGGGTCACCGCCACGAGCTCGGCGAGGTTCTCGACGCGGGTCTCGTCCTGGGGATCGCTGCTGTTCTCGAGAACCGCGAGATAGCCCGACTGCGTCAGGGCCGCCTCGAGCACGGCATCGGCGGGCGCGCCCGACACGGCCAGGGCCATCAGCGCGGCGAGGATCTCGGCGAAGTTCGCGATGGCGGTGCGTGACCGGGTGGCCAATTCGCCGATCTCGTCGACGCGGGTCATTGCCTCCCAGAAACTGACATCGTGGCGTGCGGAGAATCGTTCGAGCGCGCCCTCGGCCCGATCACCGATACCGCGTTTCGGCTCGTTGAGGATCCGGCGGATCGAGACGGTGTCGCTCGGATTGACCAGGACCCGCAGGTACGCCAGCGCGTCCTTGACCTCCTTGCGTTCGTAGAAGCGCACCCCGCCGACGACCCGATACGGCAGGCCCACCCGGATGAACACTTCCTCGAAGACGCGGCTCTGGGCGTTCGTCCGATAGAACACGGCGACGTCCCGGGCCGCGGCCACTCCCTGGTCGGAGAGTCGATCGATCTCGTCGGCGATGAACTGGGCCTCGTCGCGTTCGTCGTCGCCGACGTAGCCGACGAGCTGCTCGCCGTCGCCCTCGGCCGACCACAGTTTCTTGTCCTGGCGGCCGGGATTACGGGCGATGACGCCGTTGGCGGCCGCGAGGATGTTCTGGGTTGAGCGGTAGTTCTGTTCCAGCAATACGGTCGTGGCGTCGGGGAAGTCGTTCTCGAACTCGAGGATGTTGCGGATCGTGGCGCCGCGGAAGGCGTAGATCGACTGGTCGGAGTCGCCCACCACCATGAGGTCGGACTGCTCGTCGCACAGCTCGCCGATCAGTGCGTACTGGGCGTGGTTCGTGTCCTGGTACTCGTCGACGAGCACGTGCCGGAACCGGCGCCGGTACGTTTCGCGAACCTCGGGCCAGGCCTGGAACAGGTGGACCGTGTTCATGATGAGATCGTCGAAGTCCATCGCATTGGCAGCCCGCAGTCGGCGTTGGTACTCGGCGTAGCACTGGGCGAACGTCTCGTCGGTGTCGTTGGCCGCGCGACGACTGGCCTCCTCGTGGTCGACGAGCTCGTTCTTGAGGTTCGAGACCCAGTTCAGCACCGCCCGCGGGTTGACCTTCTTCGGATCCAGGTCGAGGTCCTTGCACACGAGCGTCATGAGCCGGCGCGAATCGGCGGCGTCGTAGATGCTGAAGGACGACGTGAAGCTGAGTTTCTCGGCCTCGCGGCGCAGGATCCGCACGCAGGCCGAGTGGAAGGTCGAGACCCACATCATCCGGGCGCGGCCACCGACCAGTTCCGCCACCCGCTCGCGCATCTCGGCCGCGGCCTTGTTGGTGAAGGTGATCGCCAGGATCGAGCCGGGATGCGCGCCCCGTGCCGCGATGAGCCACGCGATCCGGCGGGTGAGCACACGGGTCTTGCCCGAGCCGGCGCCGGCGACCACGAGCAGCGGTCCGCCGGTGTGCGACACCGCGGTGCGCTGGGCGTCGTTGAGTCCCTCGAGCAGTTCGTCGGACCGGGCCCTGCGACGTTTCGGGGAGGCGTTCTCGCCGCCGTCCGCAGGGGGCTGGGCGGGTCGGGCGGAGGGCACGGGGAACGGGAGAGTCATCGCGGCATCCAGCCTAGTCTCCGGCACCGACATGCTCGGTTCCGGCCGCGTCAGGATGCGGGCGCACTGAAGTGCTGGAAGTCGGGGTCGACGTACAGTCCGCCCCACTGCCAGCCGAGCCGTTCGAACTCGCGCCGGACGACGCCCCCGTCGATGATGACGCCCGGGCTCGCGGAAGCGTCCTGCGTGCGATCCGCGGTCACGTGGCGACGGCCGGTGGCGGGCCGCACGTCATCGCCGACGACGTAGGGGTTCTGCACGGGATTGATGTCGACCGCCCGCCCGTAGGCATGGTCGGACCAGTGCGCCTGGCCGGCGACCAGGCGACAGTTGTAACCGGACGTGTTGTTCGCCGCCATGGACCTGTCGTCATCGCCGCCGTACTCGTCGATGAGCAGCATGCGTCGGATCGGGAACCGATCGTCGTAGAGCGCCGAGAAGACGTCGACGATGTCGGAGGCGACGTCCGCATGCATGACGAGCTCTCCTCGGTGGGCGCGACCGTCGAACCCGACGTGTGTGACCACGATGTGCCGCAGATCGGAGAGCGGGACGGGGCACGTGGCCGGGTCGTGGCTGCGCATTCCGGCGCGCACCGAGCGGCCGAGGGGATTGATGGACGACACGAAGCCGGGCAGGTCGTCGCCGGGTCCGTCCGGCTCGCGAGGGGCCGGGTCGACCGGTCCGGGCCCGGGCGTCAGATCGGTGCAGCCCAGCAGGTCGTGCCAGTCGCGGACCGCGGCGGAGGCCGCGCGCCCGGTGAGCGGTGTCGGACCGCCGCCCCGCGCACGGATCCGGCCCGGTCTCCATTCGTCTCCGACCACCTCGTTCCCCCGGACGGTCAGCCGCAGGACGCCGGTCTCGGACTCCCGGCCGTGGTACCAGAAGAAGTTCCCGAGTCCGTAGCTGACGTACGTGTCGCCCCGCATCCCGGCGCCGAGCGGCGTGTGCGCATGGGTGCCGACCACGATGTCCGCTCCGGCTTCGCCGAGCCGGCCCGCGACGTCCTGCTGGCTCGGGGTCGCGCACGCATTGCCCTCCTCGCCCCAGTGCAGGTAGACGATCACGAGATCATCGGTCCCGGCGGACTCGCGGACGGCGTTCTCGAGCATGGTGGTCGCCGTGCCGCGTGCCGCCGCGATGCCCGGACCGGATCCCGGCGCTGCGGCCCAGGTTCGGTCAGCGCTCTCGCGCGGGGACGCGTCCGCCGCGTGGACGGCGACGTCGGTGCCCTTGATCCGGACGCGGTGCGGTGCGAACGCCTCGCGGTCGTGGCGACCGACTCCGATCACCGCCACGTCACTGGCCTCGGCGGCCCTGATCGTGTCGCGCAGGCCGGCGAGGCCGAAGTCCGCACCATGGTTGTTCGCGACCGACACGACGTCCACGCCCGAGCGATCGAGCAGGTCGAGGGCGCCGGGACCGGTGCGGAACCAGTGCCGGGCAGCGGGGTCCTCGAGCTCCTTGCGGGCCGGGGCGCCTCGTCGGGTCACCGCGGACTCGAGGTTGACCATCGCCAGGTCCGCATCCTGCAGGGCCTGCGACATCGGGCCGAGTGAGGAGCCCGGCCGGGACGGCAGCTCGTCGAAGGCGCCCTCGAAATGGACGTCGCCGGCGAAGGCGAACTCGAGGATGGGTCGGTCATCGCCCGCCGGCAACACTCGATTCCGCAGTGGTTCGTTGGCCGTGACGGGCTCGAGACTCCTGGTGTCCATGAGGGCGCCGGCGACGAGCGCGGCCGTCACGACCCCCAAGGGAGCCACGATCCGGGAACGGCGCGCCATGGAGCCATGATCGGTCACATCCGGTCGCGGAGGAAGGCGACCGTGCGTTCCATCGAGAGTTCCCAGTCACGTGAGAACGTGTGCTGCTCGCCTGCGTAGGCATGGAAGGTCAGGTCGACGCCGGCCTCGTCGAGTGCGTCGCGGGTCGCCTCGGCCCACGCGAAGGGGCACGACTCGTCGAGGGTGCCGTGGTGCATCATGACGGCGGCCTCGATCCGGTCGGCGTAGTTCCGGGCGGACAACCCCTGCCAGAACTGCGGATTGCGGCGGGTGCCGCCGAAGCGATTGAGGATCTCGTCGGCGACGCCGGTGCGCGAGTCAGCCGTCCACTGGCGGAAGTTGTCGACGAAGCGGGTGCTGACCGAGGCCCACACGACGGCCACGTCCACGATGTCGGGTTGTGCGACGAGCGCGTTGAAGGTCACGCCGCCGCCCATCGACCGACCGGCCATCGCGACCGATGAGACCTCGGGGAGCTCGCGCAGCGCCTTGACCGCAGCGATCGCGTCACGGGCGTACCCGAGCCGCAGTTCGCGATGGAGGGCGCTGACGTCGTCCGAACCGGCATGGCCCCGGTAGTCGGTGTGCAGCACGACGAAACCCGCGCGGGCCAGGTAGTCCTGTTCGCGGGGCATCCCCTGACCGGTGCGGTAGACCGCGGGATCGATGTAGCCGTGGTTGAGGACGACGGCCGGGAACGGTCCATCGCCGGTGGGCACGTTCATGATCCCCGAGATCGTCAGCTTCCCGCTGCGGTAGGTGACACCGAACTGGGTGTACGCGTCCGTCCGGGCGAGAGTCCCGGTGCGCTCGAGCCCGCCGCCGGGAATCTCGTCGTCGAACAGGGCGGGCAGGGAGTAGGGGTTCGGCGCTTCAGTGGTCGGCGCGGGTTCCGCCGGGCTGGGAGTCGTCGTCGGTGCAGTCGTCGTCGATGTCGGCTCGTCCTGACCCGCTGTGCACGCAACCAGGACCACAGCCGTGAGCACGACCGACACACACCAGAGGGCTCGCATGGCCGCTACTGGGCCGAGGGGTTCGGTGCGCGCCACTTCCGCTCGAACGGCAGTCGCCAACTGCTGGGCGCGATCAACTGATGGATGCTGTTCGGTCCGTAGGTTCCGGAGTCGTACGGACGCACGGGCGGCGGATCGTCCAGCAGCGGCTGGCTGATCTCCCAGAGGCGTTCGATGCCCTCGGCGGTCGTGAAGAGGGTGCGATCGCCGCGCATTGCGTCGTGGATGAGCCGTTCGTAGGCCTCCAGCACGAGCTCGGTGTGCTCGGTCTCGTGCATCGCGAACTGCATCGAGAGCTTGTCCAGGCGCATGCCGGGGCCAGGCCGTTTGCCGTAGAACGACAGGGACATCCGGGATGCGTCGGCCAGGTCGAAGGTGAGGTGGTCCGGTCCGGACAGGCCCACGCCCGACCCGTGCGGGAACATGCTCTGCGGCGGTTCGCGGAAGGCGATCGAGATGATCCGGGCGCCTTCGGCCATCCGCTTGCCGGTGCGCAGGTAGAACGGCACGCCGGCCCAGCGCCAGTTGTCGATCTCGGCCCGGAGCGCGACGAAAGTCTCGGTCTCGGAGTCGGGTGCGACGCCCTCCTCGAGCCGGTAACCCTGGTACTGGCCGCGCACGACGTGATGGGGCTCGATCGGGCGCATGCAGCGGAAGACCTTGTTCTTCTCCTCGCTGATCGAAGCACTGTCGAGGGCCGTCGGCGGTTCCATCGCCATGAATGCGAGGACCTGGAACAGGTGCGTCACGACCATGTCCTTGTAGGCCCCCGTGGACTCGTAGAACCCGCTGCGTCCCTCCAATGAGAGGGTCTCGGGGATGTCGATCTGGACATGGTCGATGAAGTTGCGATTCCAGATCGGCTCGAACAGGCCGTTGGCGAACCGGAACGCCAGGATGTTGAGCGCCGCCTCCTTGCCCAGGAAGTGGTCGATGCGAAAGATCTGCTCCTCGTCGAACACTTCGTGCAGTTGGGCGTTCAGGACGCGCGCGGTCGCCAGATCGGTGCCGAACGGCTTCTCCATGATGATGCGCGCACGTTCGACCAGGTCGGCGTCGCCGAGGGTGCGGACCACGTCCAGTGCTGATTTCGGAGGAACGCTCAGATAGTGCAGCCGACGCGGCTCACCGCCCAGTTCGGTCTCGAGCCGTTCCGCCAGGCTCGCCAGTCCGGGGGCTCCGTCGGCGACGTTGAGATAGTGCAGCTTGGGAGCGAACGCGTCCCACTGGTCCTGGCTGAACGTGCGGGTGCCGAACTGCCGCACCGCATCGGCGGCGAACTCACGGAAGCTGTCGTCGTCGAAGTCGTCCATCGAGATACCGATGATCCGCGAATCTCCGACGAGCCCGGTCTGCAACAGGTGCAGCATCCCTGGCAACAACTTGCGCCGGGCCAGGTCGCCGGTCGCCCCGAACAGCACGATCAGGTGTCGCTCACTCATGTGGTGGCCTCCGTTCCCCGATCACGCTAGGACGCTCGTGTTGCGGGAGAGTGAACGGACGGTTGAGCAGACCCGTTCCCTGTCATTGTCGGGGCAGCGCCGCTCGGCGGCCAGTGCAGAGGGCGTACCGTGAGGCATCGGGACCTCTCAGGTCCTCCAGCAAGGGATCGCCCCCATGGCCGACATATCGGCTCGGCACAGCATGTCCATCGGAGTCCTGGCGCACTCGGCCAAGGAGAACGAACACCGGCTACCGATCCACCCGCGACACTTCGCGGACATCGAACCGTGGTTGCGGCCGTTCATCCGGCTCGAGCACGGCTACGGCGAGCGCTTCGGCGTCACGGAAGCCGATCTGCTGCCCTGGGTGGGTGGGATCGGCTCGCGAGCCGAGCTGATCGCCGAGTGCGACATCATCGTGCTGCCGAAGGTGCAGGCCGACGACCTGCTGGAGATGCGCGAAGGACAGACGATCTGGGGCTGGCCGCACTGTGTGCAGGATGCTGCCCTCACCCAGGTCGCCATCGACCGGCGGCTGACGCTCATCGCGTTCGAGGCGATGAACCACTGGACCGAGGACGGCCGCTTCGCCCTGCACGTCTTCCACAAGAACAACGAGCTGGCCGGCTACTGCTCGGTGCTGCACGCGCTCGAACTCGCGGGCAAGACGGGGGACTACGGGCGCCGGCTCAACGCCACCGTCATTGGGTTCGGGGCGACCGCGCGAGGTGCCGTGACGGCCCTCAACGCCCACGGCGTCAGTGACGTCCGGGTGCTGACCAATCGCGACGTCGCGGCAGTCGGTTCGCCGATCCACGGAACGCAGATCGTCCAGCTCGAGTACGGCGACGGCACCGATCCGGAGAGCATGTGGGCGCAGACGCCCGACGGCCGTGTGTCGGTGGCCGAGTTCCTCGCCGACAACGACATTGTCGTCAACTGCGTGCTGCAGAGCACCGACGAGCCGCTGACGTTCCTCGACGAGAGCGATCTCGACGCCTTCGCGACCGGCAGCATCATCGTCGACGTGTCGTGCGACGAGGGGATGGGCTTCACGTGGGCCCGACCGACCAGCTTCGACGAACCGTCGTTCATCGTGGGCGACAACGTGCTCTACTACGCGGTCGACCACAGCCCCTCGTACCTGTGGGACTCGGCCACGTGGGAGATCAGCTCGGCACTGGTCCCGCACCTGGAGACGATCATGGCCGGTCCGGTGGGCTGGGACGACGCCACCGTCGTCTCCCGTGCGATCGAGATCCGTGACGGCGTGGTCGTGAATCCGGCCATTCTCGCGTTCCAGCATCGGGCCGAGGAGTATCCGCACCCGGTGCTGGCGGGCTGATGCCGCCGCGCCCCTTCCCACTTTTGTGACGCTTTGGACCCTTTGCGCCGCACGAACGGGCCAAAGCGTCACAAAAGTGGGGAGCTGGGCTGGCTTGGCGGGCGAGTCTCAGATCAGTCGGCGGTCGCTGGCCCAGCGGGTCAGTTCGTGGCGGCTCGAGAGCTGTAGCTTGCGCAGCACGCTGGACACGTGGGTCTCGACGGTCTTGACCGAGATGAACAGCTCCTTCGCGACTTCCTTGTAGGCGTAGCCGCGGGCGATCAGTCGCATCACCTCGCGTTCGCGATCGGTCAGCCGATCGAGGTCCTCGTCCACCTGGGCGACTTCGATCGTCCCGGCGAACGCATCCAGGACGAACCCGGCCAGCCGGGGGCTGAACACGGCGTCGCCCCCGGCCACCCGGTCGATGGCGTCGAGCAGTTCAGGGGCGGAGATGTTCTTCGTGACGTAGCCGCGCGCGCCCGACCGGATGACGCCGATGACGTCTTCCGCGGCATCGCTGACCGAGAGCGCCAGGAACGTCGTGGTCGCGCTCGTCCGCCGGATCACCTCGGGCCCGCCGCCACCGGGCAGGTGCACGTCGAGCAGCACGACGTCGGGCTGCAATCCGGTCACGGCCTCGACGGCGGTGTCGACGTCCTCGGCCTCGCCGACGACCTCGACGCGGCCGCTGCCGAGTCGTTCGAGTTCCGCCCGGACTCCGGTGCGGAACATCGCATGGTCATCGACGATCAGGACGGACAGGACGGTCATTTGTTCGCTCGCTCGCGCTCGTTCATGGCAGGCCTTCGCTTTCGTCGCCGGGTATCGGCAGGGTCAGGGTGACTTCGGTGCCTTCGCCGATCGTGCTGCGGACGACGGCCGTGCCTCCGTGGCGCTCGACGCGTCCGACGATCGAGCCGCGGACGCCCAGCCGGTCCTCGGGGATCGCGGTGGCATCGAACCCGGCGCCGCGGT
>CAYYQO010000105.1:0-11269 GCA_964473845.1 uncultured Aeromicrobium sp. | reverse complement strand
CCAAGATCCGACCCCCACGGCGTGCCACAGCTCCCACCAGCTCGATACGCCGCTCGCTGGGCCCGACGATCGAGTAGCTCTGCGAGGAACGAGCAGGCATATCGAGATCAACGGACCTACCCGTGGCCCTACTCCGAGGAGCCCCCGCCGAACATGATCTCGTCCCAGCTGGGCACCGAGCGACGCGAGTGCTTCTTGCGCGGCTTCGGGGTGTCGGGAACGGCGATGCGCTCCTCGAGGGCGTGGTCCTCGACGTCATCGACGCTCTCGTCGACCGGTTCCTCGAACACGGCCTGCTCCATCGCACGCCGGTCACGGGCTTCCTTGATCGAGCGCACGGGGGTAGGCGAGGCGTGGAACTCGGTCTCGACGTCGTCGGCGACGGTTCCTCCGAAGGCCTCGGGGGCATCCGTGACCAGATCGGCCAGCGCCATGTCGTGCTGTTCCTCAGTGGCCAGGTCGCCGACCAGGTTGCGCGCGGCGTCGTCATCGGCGACCACGTAACGGCTCTTGGGATCGAACAGGAACCCGGCGGTGCCGTCTTCGAGATCGACCGAAACGGTCCAGAGGCCGTCCTCACGACGCCAGGCGTCCCAGTGGGCGTTCTCGGCCTCGATGCCACGTGCGGCCAAGGCCGTGTCGGCCAGGTCGGCCAACGCCACGGCGGGGCCACCGGCATGCTTGCGGCGGACCGAGGTGGCCCGGGCGGACTGGGCCATCCATTCGCGCTCGGCGAGCACCGGCACGGCAAAGCCGTGGACCCGCTCGACAGTGATGCCAGCGGCCTCGGCGACCTCTTCGACGGACTCGCCGCGGCGGATCCGGGTCTGGATGTCTCGGGGTGTGAGCGAACTCTCCATCGGAATCTCCATCTGTCCGGAACGGCTGGACCCTACGGGAGTGCGATCGACCAGCGTCGTGAGCCGGCGATCGATACTGAGCCGGAACCGTTCTCCGGTGGTCGCATCCCGGGCGACGAGGAATCGGCCGTCGTCACTGAGTCCCACGGTCGCGAGTTCCCGCATTGTCGAGCCTCCCCGTGTCGCTGCTGCCACCGACTTCGATGCTAATCACGCTCTGGGTGAATCGCGGGAGACTCGCCGTGGCCGCGCTGGCTTTCGGATCGCTGAACCGAGTCCGGAGTGCGGTACAACCACGCGACGGCTGCCGCGAGCAGGGTCGCGGCGATCGGCAGGCCGAAGCCGATCGCGGTCGAGCCGTGATCGACCAGCAGCCCGGCCAACGCGGCACCGGCGGCGACACCGGTGGACATGCCGGTGGTCGTCCACGTCAGGGCTTCGGTCAGACGCGAGTTCGGGACGTTCAGTTCGACCAGGTGCACGGCCGTGATGAGGGTCGGCGCGAGCATCAGTCCGGCCAGCAGGAACCCGATCGCCAGCGTCACCGTGTTCGGGGCGAACGGCAGGGGCAGGAACAGCACGACGAGTGCGCTCGTGGTGAGCCGCAGGCGCTGCACGGCATCGGCAGGGGGAGGCAGGGTGCCGACTACCACACCGGCGATGAGGCTGCCGACCGCCCAGATCGCCAGGACCGCGCCGGACGCCTCTCGCTGACCGTGTTCGTCGGTGAAGGCTACGACCAGCACCTCGGCCGAGCCGAACAGGATGCCCAGGCCGAACGCCGCGACGACGATCGGTCCGAGCAGCAGCCACTGGATGGGCTCGCGCGCCGTGTCCCGCGAAGGGCGGTGCGGTGGTTGGGTGCTGCGCTGCAGGGCCAGGCCCCACGCGCCGATGATGGCCGCGGCACCGGCCACGGCGAGACCCGACCAGTCCAGGAAGCTCAGGGTCAGGACGGTGACGACGACCGGGCCGACGATGAACACCGCCTCGTCCAGGACCGCCTCAAGGGCGAAGGCCGTCTGCAGGCGACTGCGATCGTTCAGGACGTGGGTCCATCGCGCGCGGACCAGATTGCCGGCCTGGGGTGCTCCGGCCCCGGCGATCGCAGCACCGATGCCCGCACCGACCAGAGTGGTGTCGACGGTGAGCAGCAGGATCGTCACGCCGGTGCCGAACAGGGCTCCTGCCGCGACCAGCACCGGAGCCTGCCCCATCCGGTCGGCGAGT
The DNA here is from genome assembly GCA_964473845.1 of uncultured Aeromicrobium sp. Classification (GTDB taxonomy): domain Bacteria; phylum Actinomycetota; class Actinomycetes; order Propionibacteriales; family Nocardioidaceae; genus Aeromicrobium. The sequence continues at coordinate 9,179 of CAYYQO010000105.1, read as the reverse complement.
CGCCCCTGGACGGGGGCGAACACGGCCGACACCAGGACGTAGACGGCCGCGACGATGCCGGCCGGCGCGTACTCGCCGGTGCGCTCCGAGATCAGCAGGATGATGCCCAGGCCGGTCATGGACAGGGGCAACCGGCCCAGCGCACCGGCCGAGGTGAAGGCGGGGGCCCCGGGGGTCGCGAGGATCGTGCGGTAGGTCGAGAGCATGTCGTGGCCAAATCTAGGCCCAGGGGAGGCGAGAGCGAGATCCCGGTCACACGGCGCATGGACCCCGAAGGCCGTGAACCGCCGCGTGGGAGACTGGCCGCATGGATGCTCGGCCCTACGACGCGCTGCTGCTGGTCTCGTTCGGGGGCCCCGAGAAGCCGGAGGACGTGGTGCCGTTCCTCGAGAACGTGACCCGCGGCCGGGGGATTCCGCGCGAACGGCTCGTCGAGGTCGGCGAGCACTACTTCGGCTTCGGCGGCAAGTCCCCGATCAATGGGATCAACCGGGACCTGCTGGCCGCGCTGCGGGCGGACTTCGCTGCCGAGGGTCTGGATCTGCCGGTCTACTGGGGCAACCGGAACTGGGATCCCTACCTGACCGATGCGGTCGACCAGATGATCGCCGACGGCGTCGAGCGCGCCGTGTGCTTCATGACCAGCGCCTATTCGTCCTACTCGAGCTGCCGTCAGTACCGCGAGAACCTGTTCGAGGTCTCGGACGGTCGCCCGATCCGGCTCGACCGGCTGCGTCATCACTTCAACCACCCGGTCTTCGTCGACCTGTTCACCGAGGCGACGCGGTCGGCGCTGGCCGAAGTCGGCAGCGACGCCCACGTCGTGTTCGTGACCCATTCGGTCCCCGACCAGATGAACGAGGCCAGTGGCGGTCCGGGCTGTGGCCTGTACGAGCGTCAGCACCTGTCCGTCGCGCGGCTCGTCGCGGAGGCCGTCGGCGCGACGAACTGGACCTTGGCCTACTGCTCCCGATCGGGCCCGCCAACCCAGCCGTGGCTCGAGCCGGACATCAACGACCACCTCGAGGAACTGTCCGGCCAGGGCGTCACGGGCGTCGTGCTCGTGCCGATCGGTTTCGTCGCCGACCACATGGAGGTCGTGTACGACCTCGACACCGAGGCGAAGGCGACGGCCGAGAAGCTGGGTCTGCGCTTCGCGCGAGCGGCCAGTCCGAATGCCGACCCCCGGTACGCGGCCATGATCCGTGACCTGGTCCTCGAGCGGTCGGCGGCCGAGCGCGGCGAGTCGCCGGAGCGTCCGGCGCTGGGCGAGTTCGGTCCGAAGGCCGACACGTGCGCGGCGGACTGCTGCGTCAACCCGCGGTCCCAGCGCCCCGTGCTGGCATGACCGACGCCTGCCCGAGCGTGACCGAACTGCTCGATCTGGCTCGTCGGGTCGCGCGGGAAGCCGCGGCCCACGTCTCGGCGCTGCGGCCGCAGGGGAGGGTCGGGGTCGCCGACACGAAGTCCAGCCCGACCGACGTCGTCACGGCCATCGACCGCTCGTGCGAGGAACTGATCCGCGCTCGCATCCTGGCTGCGCGTCCCGACGACGCCTTCATCGGTGAAGAGGGTCAGGACGTCGCTGGGACGTCCGGGGTCGAGTGGGTCGTCGACCCGATCGACGGAACGGTCAACTTCGTCTATGGGATTCCGAGGTACGCCGTGGCGATCGCGGCACGCTGGGGCGGCACGGAGCAGGTCGGTGTCGTGATCAACATCGCGACGGGTGAAGCGTACGAGGCGACGGCCGGGGGCGGCGCCTGGCGAGTCGACGGCACCGAACGCAAGCGGCTGACCGGGCCGCCGGCTCTGCCGGTGAGTCAGATGCTCGTCGCCACCGGGTTCAACTACGTTCGCGAGGTACGTGAGCACCAGGCGGCGGCCGTCGGCCGGATGCTGCCGCATGTGCGGGACATCCGCCGGATCGGGGCCGCCGCGCTCGATCTGACGGATCTGGCCGAGGGGCGACTGGACGCCTATGTCGAGCAGGGCCTCAAGCCGTGGGACGTGGCGGCCGGCGGCCTCATCGCTCGCGAGGCGGGCCTGCTGGTGACCGGTCCCGACGGAGTGCCGAGCGAGCGGCTCGTCGTCGCGGTGCCTCCAGCGCGCCGTGACGAGTTCCTCGCTCTGGTCGAGCGCTGCGGATTCTGAGAACACGAGTCGGGCGGTAAACCACAGTTTTCACGTGCGTCCCGACTGTTGCGCGACATCGCGCACCGACTCGCCGCTCGGGTTAGCGTGAATGTCCCGAAACCATGGGAATATCGGGCCCATCCTGACGCTTGAGTGTTCCGGGTGCGCACGGGTTTGACTGATGTGGTTGAATCTGCGCGTTCCACAAGAACACCGCAATGGTTCCACGAGAACGATCATGGAGAGTTATGGCAACCGATTACGACGCACCGCGCAAGACCGATGAGGAGCAGTCCGAGGACAGCATCGAGGAGCTCAAGGCGCGTCGCCACGAGAAGAACTCCGGCAAGGTCGACGAGGACGAGGTCGAGGCGGCGGAGTCGTTCGAGCTGCCCGGTGCGGATCTGTCGCACGAGGAGCTTGCGGTCAAGGTCGTGCCCAAGCAGTCCGACGAGTTCACCTGCATGTCGTGCTTCCTGGTGCACCACCGCAGCCAGTTGGCGACCGAGAAGAACGGCGTGCCGATCTGCCGCGATTGCGCCGACTGAGTTCAGCGCCGCCTGACCGTCCGGGCCGTCAGTTGTCGGAGTCCTTGAGGGACTTCATGCCCGGCGGCAGGCCGCCGGTCGACTTCACCCAGTAGTTCGCCGCGCCGCGCCGGACGAGCGTCCGTACGATCTGCACGGTTGCGCCACCGATCGCGGCCCACGCCACCGCTTCCTTCGTGCTCAGTTCGGGATTGCGCGTATTCTTCGGGGGCTTGCGGCCCGTAGCTGCCCGCCACGCGAGAGTGGAGATGCGTGGCGCCAACGTCGCAGCCAAGATTCCAGATCCTGCGTCGAGAGCCTTCCATGCTCCGCGACCGGGCCCCTTGGCCACCTTGACCTCGGCGGTCGAGGTCGTGCCGGGATCAGGTTCGGTCTTCGCTCGGCGCTTCTTCGCCATCGATGTTCCTCTCGTCAGTGGCACCAGTGTGGCGCACGGCCCGGGCCAGTGCGCTGGGACGTCGGCTCGACACGAGCCAGTACGGCGTCGGATCGTCGGGGTCGGCCACGTCGACGCGCACCCCGCGGTCGATCCACGGTCGCGTCAACAGGAAGGCTCGGTCGGCTCCGGCCCGATCGAGCGCTGCGCGCCACGCAGCCGGGTCCAGCGGCTGGACGTCGCCCAGGTCCGCTGCGGTCAGATTCGCCTCGCCGGCACGCAGGCTCCCGGGTTCGGCCGTGATGAGGACGGACCCGTACCGCCACAGTCCGGCAGCCAGCAGCAGCAGCGTGATGACCACGGTGACGACGGCGAACGTCGGGTTCGTGGCGACCAGCAACAGCCAGCCGAGACACAGCGGCGGGATGCACAGGGCCACCCACCACAGACCGGGGGCCACGAGGCGTTCGCGGTGTCGCGCGTGATTCGGTTCCACGGGTCAACTGTGCATGACAACCGTGGACGGTGTGTCGCCCGCGGGGTGCGCGCAGTATCGTCGCTGCGTGACCGAGGTTCAGATCCGACGGCTCAGCCATGCCGTCCCGATCCCGACATATGCCCATCCGGCCGACGCGGGCGCCGATCTCGTCTCGACGATCGACGTCGCGATCGAGCCGGGGGAGCGGGCCCTGGTGCCCACGGGCATCGCCATCGCCCTGCCCGAAGGTTTCGCCGGGTTCATCCATCCGCGCTCCGGGCTGGCGCTGCGCCACGGACTCTCGGTCGTCAACACGCCCGGCACGATCGATGCGGGTTACCGCGGCGAGATCAAGGTGCTGCTGATCAACCACGATTTGCGCGAGCCGGTCCGCATCGCCGTGGGTGACCGGATCGCCCAGTTGGTGATCCAACGGGTCGAGCAGGCTCGCTTCGTCGAGGTCGATGCACTCCCGGACTCCGTGCGAGGCAGTGGCGGGTACGGTTCGTCGGGTGGTCACGCCTCGATCGGGGCATCGACGGAAGGAAGTCTGTGATGTTTGGTCGCAAGAAGGCTGGTGCACGCGGAGCCGATCAGACCGCTGCCGCTCCTGAGCCGATCGAGGTCACGGGTCCGCGCGCCGATGGTCCCTTCGACGTGCTCGAGCGACCGGTCGAGAATCTCGAGGAGTACATCGACCTGGGCACGCTGCTGGTCAAGATCCGCCCCGGCATCGAGGTGCAACTCCCCACCGAGAACGACGCCGTGACGGCGGTGCTGATCGCGACCGAGGGTTCTGCCGTAGAGTTGCGTCCCTTTGCAGGGAACAGCAGCGGCGGAACGTGGGAAGGTGTCCGCACAGAGCTGCGGGCCGAGGTCGAGAAGCGCAACGGCACGTTCGAGGAGGTCGAGGGTCCGTTCGGCACCGAGCTCCTGGCGAAGTTCCCCGCGACGGCCGCCGACGGCACGGCCGCGATCCAGCCGGCCCGGTTCATCGGTATCGAAGGGCCCCGGTGGGTCGTGCGCGCCACGATCCTCGGTGCGGCAGGCCTCGAATCGACTCCTGACGGCGTGTTCATGGACATCGTGCGCGAGGTGCGGGTCCGCCGGGGCGAGGAGCCGCGGATCCTGCGCGAGACCCTGCCGCTGATCCTGCCGCCGGACGCGCAACCGACCACCGAGGCCTAGGACGCTGCAATGGCAAGCTTCGTCTCGCGACTCGTTGACCGCTGGTCGGTCGAGCGTCAGGAGAAGGCAGTACTGGACGACCCTCGCGCCGAGGCCGACTGTGAGGCGATCGAGAGTTGCCCGCCGCGCGGCCGGGTCGACGTCCACGGCGTCCTGCGCAGTGTCACGGTCCGGCCTGTCGACAACGTCACGGCGCTCGAGGCCGAACTCCACGACGGCACCGGATCGGTGACCTTGGTGTGGCTGGGCCGGCGGAGCATCGTCGGTATCTCATCGGGACGTTCCCTCACGGCCACGGGCCGGATCGGGAGGCGGGGAAGCGAGCGCGTCATGTACAACCCGGCGTATCGGTTGGACGCATGAGCCTCAGCGATGCAGAGGACGAGCGGCCGGTGGCCGACGTCGCGACGGTCGAGCAACTCGTCCGTCAGCGGCTCGCGGAGGCGTTCGGCGGCCTGCGCGGCATCATCGAGGCCGCCGTTCCGACGATCACCTTCACGGTGTGTTACCTCACGACCCGTGACCTCAAGCTCAGCCTGATCATCGCCTCGGCCCTGACCGCGGTGCTGCTCCTGGTGCGGATCGCGCAGCGGTCCAATCCGCAGTTCGTCATCAACGCGCTCGTCGGCATCGGCATCGCCGCACTGTTCGCCTCACGTTCGGGCGAGGCGAGGGACGTCTTCCTGCCCGGCATCCTCTACAACGCGGGCTATGCGGTCGCGCTGGTCTTCTCGGTCGTGATCGGTTGGCCGGCGATCGGGCTCATGATCGGTGCGATCGTCGGCGATCTCACGCAGTGGCGGCGTGATCTGGGGATGCGCCGGCTGTGCAGCCGTCTGACCCTGCTGTTCGCGCTGCCGTGCGTGATTCGCGTGCTGGTCCAGTACCCCTTGTGGGCGGCCGACCAGGTCGGCTGGCTGGGCACGTCCAAGATCGTTCTGGGCTGGCCGTTGCAGATCGCCGCCCTCGTGGCGATGGTGTGGTTGCTCAGCCGGAACAGCACACCGATCAACGGCGCCGAGCAGGATCCGGACTAGGCCGTCCCTAGTTGAGCACGCGGAAATCTGACGGCAGGCCACCACCGGCGACGATGTCGGCCGTGAGGTCCTGCAAGGCCATGAGCGCCACGGACTGGCTGAACGGTCCGTAGGACACTCTCGCGACTCCGAGTTCCTCCATGCGGGCCAGCGGGACCGAGCCCGGGGCACCGATCAAGGTGAGCTTCTGCGGCCCCCACGCGTCGACGAAGGCCTTGATGTCGTCTTCCGACACCGCGCCGGGCACGAACACGACCGGCGCTCCGACCTCCAGGAAGCGACGTCCTCGCTCGATCGCCTCGGCGAGGACCTCGGCGTGTGGCTTGTCGCCTGCCTCCAGGAATGCGTCGGTACGTGCGTTGAGCACGAAATCGATGCCCTCGTGCTCGCCGGCGCTGATCACGGCGGCGACGGCAGCGACGGCTTCGTCGATCGGCTTCATCTGGTCCTCGAGGTTGGCGCCGACAGCACCGACACCGATCGCGCGCAGAGCCGTGTCGCGGGGATCGCCGTAGCCGGCCTCCAGATCAGCCGTGACCGGGAGATCGGTCGAGGCGACGATGCCGCCGACGGCCTCGATCATCAGCTCGACGGGGATGTTCTCGCCATCCTCGTAGCCGTGGGCGGCGGCGATCGAGTGGCTCGCGGTGGCCAAGGCCTCGACGCCGTCGACCTCGGAGACGACGCGGGCACTGATCGCGTCCCACACGTTGACGACCTTGAGGAGCGCGGGGTCGGTGTGCAGGGTGAGCAGGGTCTGAGCTCGTGCGGAGAGTTCGGTCATGAGCCCACCGTAGGACCAGGAGTGCGCTGCGGCTGGCTAGTGCCGTCCGGCCAGGAGGTGAGCCAGTTCCTGTTCCGCATCCGCGGGGGTGACGAACAGCAGTTCGTCGCCGGCCTCGACCGTCCGGTCTGCCTCGGGTTGCAGTGCTTCCTGGTCACGCAGCACGACGACCACGGTGACGCCGTCGGGCCATGCGATGTCCCCGATGCGGCGACCGACGTGGGGGGAGTCGTCCGGGACGGTCAGTTCGACCAGGTTCGTGTTGCTCTGGCGGAAGGTGAACAGCCGGACCAAGTCGCCGACCGCGACGGCCTCCTCGACCAGGGCGGCGACGATCCGCGGCGTGGACACGGCCACGTCGACGCCCCAGGACTCGCCGAAGAGCCACTCGTTGCTGGGGTTGTTCACCCGGCCCACGGTGCGCGGGACGGTGAACTCCGTCTTGGCCAGCAGAGCGGCGACCAGGTTGGCCTTGTCGTCGCCCGTCGCGGCGATCATGACGTCGCACGTGTCGAGCTGGGCCTCCTCGAGGGTGGCCATCTCGCAGGCGTCGGCCAACAACCACTGGGCCTCGGGGACGAGGTCGCTGCGGATGGACGACGGCGACTTGTCGATCAACAGGACCGAGTGGCCGCTGTCGATGAGCTCCTGGGCGACGGAACGGCCGACAGCACCGGCCCCGGCGATCGCGACGCGCATCAGTCGTCCCCCTTCGGTCCCGACGACAAGGCCGCCAGCGCCCGCTCGGCGTCGTCGTCGACGAGGAACAGGCTCAGGTAGTCGCCCTCCTGGATCACGGTGTCGCCGTTGACGATCTGACCGGAACCGAGGCGCGTCAGGAAGGCCACGCGGACCCCGGTCGCGGCTTCCAAGGATGCGACGGTGCGTCCGATCCACGGTTCCGGTGCGTAGGCGTTGTCCAGGCGCAGGCGCCCGGACGGGTCGCGCCATGCGGGCTCCGACCCGGCGGGCAGCAGGCGGCGCAGCACCTGGTCGGCCGCCCACGGGACGGTCGCGACGGTCGGGATGCCGAGCCGCTCGTAGACCTCGGCCCGGCGGGAGTCGTAGATGCGGGCGACGACGTTGCCGACGTGGAAGAGCTCGCGCGCCACGCGGGCCGCGATGATGTTGGAGTTGTCACCGCTGGACACTGCGGCGAAGGCGTCGGCGCGTTCGATTCCGGCAGAGATCTGCACGCCTCGGTCGAATCCCATGCCGGTCACGGAGAGCCCGGTGAAACTCGGGCCGAGCCGACGGAAGGCGTCGGGGTTGGAGTCGATGACCGCGGTGGTGTGACCGCGGGACTCCAGGTTGCGCGCGAGCATGGAACCCACGCGGCCGCATCCCATGATGACGATGTGCACACCGCGACGCTACACCGCTGCGAGCAGGTCTAGCATCGGCTGGGTGACGGCGGCAGAGGCAGGAACCGCGACGGGCGGGCCCGTGGTCGAGATCGGCCCGGTCGCCCATGGCGGACACTGCGTCGCGCGTCTCGACGGCCAGGTCGTCTTCGTGAGGCACGCGCTGCCCGGCGAGGTGGTCAGGATTCGGGTGACCGAGCGGTCGAAGCGATTCCTGCGCGCGGACGCCGTCGAAGTGATCGAGGCATCGCCCGATCGGGTCACTCCGCCGTGCGAATTGGCGGGTCGCTGTGGGGGTTGCGACTTCCAGCACGTCTCCGCCGAGGGCCAACTGGGTCTGCTGACCGACGTGGTGCGGGAGCAACTCCGACGGCTGGCCGGTCTCGAGTGGTCGGGCCGTGTCGAAGCGGTCGGTGGGCTGCTGGACTGGCGGACCCGGGTCGTGTGGTCCGTCGCCGAAAGCGGTCGCGCCGGGCTGCGGCGGCACCGCAGTCACGACGTGCTGCCGGTCGACTCGTGCCCCATCGCGCATCCGGGCCTTCCCGTCGTGACCGGTCAGCTGTGGGACGAGCCGAGGGTCGAGGCGATCGCCTCCTCGACGGGGCAGCGCCTGGTCGTCACCGACGCCTCGATCGGGGACGACCTCGAAGCGCAGGTCGACGGTGTGGTCGCGTCCGACGGGACCGTCCGCGCCGGCACCGGCACCGTCGTCGAGCAGGTGCACGACCGGACCTTCTCGGTCAGCGGTTCGGGCTTCTGGCAGGTTCATCCGGCCGCCGCGACGACGCTCGTCGACGCCGTGCTCGAGGGTGCTGAGGTTCGGCCGGGTGACCGGGTGCTGGACCTGTACGCCGGCGCCGGGCTGTTCTCGGCCTTCCTCGCACCGCGCTGTGCGCCCGGCGAACTGCTCAGCGTCGAGGGGAACCGCCGCGCCTCGGCCGATGCGCGCGCCAACCTTGCCGATCTGCCGACCGCGACCACGATCCATGCGCCGGTCGAACGCGCCCTGTCACGGGGCATGCTCGGGGCCAAGGCCGACATCGTCGTCCTCGATCCGCCCCGTGTCGGGGCCAAGGCCGCCGTCGAGCCGATCGCGGCCCTCGCGCCTCGCCGCATCGTCTATGTCGCGTGCGATCCGGCAGCGCTGGCACGGGACGTGGCCAGTTTCGCCCGTCTCGGATACCGGCTCGAGTCCTTGCGCGGTTTCGCGCTCTTCCCGATGACGCACCACGTCGAGTGTGTCGCGGTGCTTGCGCCCGCCTGAGCAT
>CAYYQO010000104.1:4111-11331 GCA_964473845.1 uncultured Aeromicrobium sp. | reverse complement strand
GACGCGCGGCGCCGCGTACAGGCCCGCGCGTCGACGTCGGCGAGGACGAATTGGACGAAGTCGGCGTCGCGGTCCTCGATCACCGTCTCGAGTGTGGTGACGGTCGCCGGTTCGCCGGGCCACGCGGTTTGGCGGGTGGGGCGGTCGCGGTCGAGTTTGGTGCCGCAGGTCGAGACCCACTCCCGCAGTCGGTACCTCGCGTCGGCGAAGTCGCGGTGCCACGCCAGCGGTCCGGAGGGTGATCCGTCCGGGTCGTAGGAGTTCAGCCAGTGCTGGTGCAGTGCTGACAGTTCCCAAACGAGTTCGTCGTGACGGTGCCAGAAGGGCGGGATGACCGTGGGCGGAAGGCCGTAGCTGGTGCGCAACCAGTTGACCCAGGCATTGAGGTCAAGCCATTCGGCTTCGGCCTCCTCCGCAGTGAGCAGGTTCCAGTTCAGCGGGCTCAACAGTCCGCCGGGGATCGCTGTCATCGGCTCGAGCGGTGGCTCGTCGAATTCGTCGGTGAACGGGGGCTCTTGGTGCGCGGTGCTCATGATCGCGAGGCTCAGAGGGCGACGGCGGTCGCCGTGTCGGTGACGGCCATCTGGTCGGCGGGCGGATCGGGTTGATGGGTGGGGGAGCGGTCGACGCTGTAGCGGGTGCGGGCGCAGTCGTGGCCGATGCGTCGCGCGACGAACTGTTCGACGGTGCGCTTGTCGGTGTCTCGGTCGTGCTGGTGGACGTAGCCGGAGGCGACGAACTGGTCGCCGACGCGGAAGCGCGAGTAGGCGCGTTCGGCGGTCTTGTTGAACATCACCAGGTCCGCGAAGGCGGGCTCGAGTCGGGTGAAGGTCCCGTCGGTCTCCTTGCGGAATTGCTCGATGCCGACGCGGGCGTAGAACCGGGCCGCGCCGGCGCCAGTGAAGCTCAGCTCCGGCGCGGTGGCGATGAACCCGTGCATGCTCACCTGGGTGGGAATGGTCATGGTGTCCTCCTGGTCGTCTGGGCGGCGTGGGCTGCTCTCACATCACAGGTGCACACTTCGACCCGGCGCATGCGAACGCGTGTTCGAGATCGGCGTAGCCTGAGCCCATGGGAGCGAATCCGGGACGGCGCGACGCGTGGCCGCCGTACCGGTCCGTCCGATTCGTGCTGGTAAGGCGGCAGCGGTGGCAGTTACCGGCTCGCGGGCTGGTGACGGGTTGGCGCCGCGCTTGCCGCGGGGGCTGGGAAGCCAAGGTGGTCTACGTCGTCGATGACCCTGAACGGATCCAGACTTCGCTGGAGCTCCACGTGGACTGGATCCATAGTGAGCGGCTGGTTCCGGTGTGGGTTGACCCCAACACTTCGCCGGCCCGCGCGACGCGTGTCGACGTCGCGAGTCATGACTACTGACGATCCTTCAGCGACGGCGCAGCGTTGCTTCGATGCTTGCGCGTTGCTGGGCGAGTCGATCCGCATCGGCGCGGTTGGTCCATGGCCGCAGTTCGGTGACTAGCGGGGGTGCGCTGCGCAGGAGCAGGAGCGCGGTGCCGAACGGCAGGGTTCGAATGGTCTCTGGTGGCAGGACCGGCACGCGCCGGATGGAGCGTTGCATGGACCGTGAGCCGTAGTCGCCGACCGAGATCGTGTCGGAGTTCTCGTCGCGTTCGCCGATCAGCGAGGACAGGTCGCGCAAGTCCGCTGCCGATGAGCTGCCGCCAAGGATGACCTTGACGATGGAGGCATCCCAGATCGCGCCAGCGGCGTGGTCGCCCCACTTGTCTCTGGCTTGGGACAGGGACTGCAGGACCGGGATGGTGGTGACACCTGTGCCACCGCCTTCGGCCATCAGCACCGGCAGCGAGGGCAAGGGAGACAGGTTCCCGATCTCATCCAGCGCCAAGAGCAGCGGAGGGTCGAGACGTGCGCCAGTTGACGCGGCGGCGAGATGTCGGGCGGTCTCGACCAGATCCTCGATGAATGCCGCCACGAGCGACCATGACGCGCCGGCTCCGGCGCCGGTGGCCAGCAGATACAGGGTGCCGTCGTGGGTGAGGAACTCGGTGGGGTCGAAGTGTTCACCCGGGCCCGGTGTGACCGCGTCCAGCACGCGTGGATCGGCCAGACACGACAGCGCGAGGGACACGCCCATCCAGATCGAGTCCCGGGTGCGCGGGTCGGCATGGATCATCGATTCGAACGAGTCGGCCCATCCGGCGGCGGCGTTCGGGTGGCTGGCGAGGATGGCGACCGCGTCGGACGCCGACGACGGTGACAGCGTCCAGGTGAACAGCTCTCGCGGGGTGCGGTCGTCGAGTGCGGCGGCGTGCAGCAACGCCTGCAACGCGGTGCGGGTCTTGCCCTCCCAGAAGCCGCCGGACTCCACCCCGCCGGTCGACAACCCGGTCGCGGAGGCGAGCCCGGTGGCGCGGATCATCGCGGTGAGCGGGTCCTCACATCCGCGGACCGGCGACCAGCGAAGCCCGGCGGGAAGTCCCGCCGCGAGACGTTGCGGATCGAAGATGGCGACGGGTCCCCGCTCCTGGCGTGCCAGGAGGGTCGCCGCGACGTTGTCCGGCCTCGTGGCTGTGGTGATCACCGCACCGGGTGCATCGAGGATCGCGTTGATCACCACGTGCAGGCCCTTGCCCGACCGGGGAGGACCGAGAACCAAGATCGAATCCTCCACCGAGGCCCACACTTCGTGCCCGCGGGATCGGCCTAGGCGGTAGCCGACATCGGTCGCCTGGGGCCTGGTCACCGATGGGCGCAGGGTGCGGGCTCGCGCCAACAGGGCCCGACGCGAGGCTGCAGTCTTCACGTCGCTGCCGGTCGCAACACCGGCGAGCCGTCGCGGGTCATGGGGTGACTGCCGACGCCAGGTGTTGACGCGGGTCCACGTCACAAATGCGCAGACCGCCACCGCGGCAACCATCGCCGCGACCACGGACCAGTACGCCCACGGTGAGAGTCGGTCCGAGCCGAGGGCAGTTGCCGGGTGGCCCGGATCGGTCAGCACGCCGGCCGCGCCCGCCCACCCCACGGTGGGGGTCCCAGCGCCGGTGAGCCAAGCGGCGACGCCACCGGCCAACCGCAGCACGGCGGCGACCAGTCCAAGCACCGCAACGGCCAGGAGGCCGAGGTTGACCAACTCGTCATCGACGCCGCGACCTCGAGAATTCACGCCGCACCCGCGGTGGTGTCCGCCGCTTCGGTTACCACGACGATCTTGCTGCCGTAGGTCGCCATGAGCGACGGGGGAAGACGAAGTCTCACGGTCCCCGAAGCGTCGGCGACCTGATGCGCGACGATGACCGCGACTGCCACTCGCTGGTGCGATGCGAACCCCACCCGGATCTGCTCATCGGCCGGCGACGTCGAGGTGCCTTCCTTCTGTGCGGCGACCGGCGGGTCCGCCGGTGGGGTGATGATGTCGGTGAACACGGTCCCGTCGTACTCGCGCACGTCGACGCGCACCGCAGAGCCGCGGTCGGCAGCGATGCTGGTGACGACCCCCTCGAGGTCGGCTCTCTGGAGGTTCTCGCCGGCCCGGTGCGGCTCGGCGTCGACGCTGACGCGCAAGCCGCCGTGCTCATCGACGATGACATTGACCTGAGGAAGCACCACCGGCACCTCCACGGGGTGCCGCGCGGCGCGTCGGTAGGGCGTGGACGCATGGACGCTCATAATCCGGCCACCTCCACGCGCCGGTGGCTTGCGGTCTCGGTGACGCGGTGCGGTGCCGACACCGACGCCCGCCGCTCTAAGCCTGGCGGGTTTCCGGCACCGGTCTGCGAGGTTGGCAGCGCATCGAGAATGGTGACCGCGGCACTACGCACCCGCTCGGCAGTGGCTTGGACCACTTCGACCGCAGACTTTCCTTCCACGCTGGAGGCCCAGGAGCTGACGTACGGAACGGTGTAGCTTTTCGTGTCGAGGCCGTGAGCCGCGGCGACCATCAGCGCGACTGACTCGGCCTCGACCTCCGCGACGCCACGATGCAGGACCGCGTCCGCATTGTCCGGTCCGTGGAGCATCACGTGGCCGAGCTCGTGCGCCAGCGTCTTGACCTGGGCGGCATCGTCCATGTCCATCCGGACCGACACCTCGCAGCTGGTGTAGTCCGTCAGCCCGTTCGCGCCGCTGATCGCTGCGGCTGTCGACACGAGCCGCAGATCGAACCCGCGGCCGGTGATCTGGTCGGCGAGACCGTCCCACAATCCTTCCGGAGCGAGGCCCGTGAGCAACCTTGCTCGGGGCTGTTCCGGCAGCTGCTCGCCGCTGGTCTGCGACACGTCCCACACGTGCGCGGGCCGCAGTCCGACCATCTTGGACCGGACCGTCTCTCCGGGCGTCGCGCGCTCGCCGCGTCCGAGCCGGCGCCACGAGCCCGCGTCGCTCGGCGTGCGCGACGCGAATCGTGCCGTCACCGGGGCGAAGATCGCGTACCCGGCCTGGCCCTTGTCGACATGTCGGCCGAGGGAGAGCCACTGCTTGAACCCCGCCACGTAGGTCGGCGTCGGCTCGGGCACCCGACCTTCGCCATACGCGACCTGGTGCTGCGCGTAAATCAACATGGTGTTTTTGAACGAGCGTGCCCGGAACCGGGCCGCGAACTCCATCGCGCGTCTCCAGTCCCCGCTCGTCACCAACGCACCGACTGCCTCGGCGAGTTGCTCCTGCAGCGCCTGGAGCTTTGCGTCAGGCGCCATCGATGTTTTAGTTCTCATCGCTCACCATCACCTCGGATCGGGCTTTCGTCCTTCAGGTGCCCGGGTGTCTACGAGTTCCGTCTGGTTCTCATGCTCGATACCCGTTCGGCCACCGATCTGCCTCGCTACCGAGGGGCAGTCCAGGAATTCAGGATTTCGCAGATCGCCTCATCCCTCGCTCGCGCTGAAGACTTGGCATTCGGCGTCCCCACGTCGCCCACAGCGGTCCGACTTGGCGCGTTCACACGCGGACGCAACCTGGATTGGCGACAATCAGTCTCGGGGACGCAGCGCTGGTTCGGAATGGATGCCGCGGATCCCGACGAAAGAGAGGTCGTTGACCGTCCGGGAGGTTCCGGACTGGATTGTTGGGAGAAGCGATGACGACAGTGGAGCAGCAGGTCCGTGCAGTTGATGGCGTAATTTGTGCGAATATCGCCAAAGGGGCGGAAAACAGGGGCCTGCTCTCGCAAAACGTGCTTGCCCAGCTCCGCAACCTCGTCGAAGGACTAGCCGTCTGGGCGCACCGCAACGACAGCACAGCAGAGTTCCGCTACGACCAAGTCGGGCCGGCGTTGGACACAGTCAAGGCGACGGCGAAGCTCAGACTGCTTGGCAGGTTCCACGGCCTCCTGCAGGCAAGCGCCTCCCACTACACCTTGGACGTCGATCCGTCCGAGCGCCTAATGCTCAAGTACTACGAGTACCTATTGCGGACGCGCGACCTCGCGAAGCGGGAGCTTGGCATCTCGATCCTCGCGGACCTCGAGCGATTCCCTGTGGACCTAGACCCGTCACTACGCGAGTATCAGCAGGAGATCGCGGAGCGCATCCGCTCGATGCGCGCCTCCGGGGCTTCGCCCGGTCGGCGCGAACGCTATTACATCCACAGTTCTCGCCCGTTCTTCATCGGCGGGCACATCTTCTACGAAGTAACGTTCTCCCTCGCGCACAATAGGACGAGCAAGTTCGACCGGGCGATCGCCTTCACCGACATCGACCTCACGGACAAGTACGCTGCCCAGCTTGAGCTGATGAGCGACGCGATCACAGTGCTGGGTCAGACGATGCCGATCCTGCTCATCCGTACCTGGGAGGTGTCGATCCGGCCGTGCGAATTCAACAACCTCGCGCGACTTTTCGGCCTGGAAGACAAGAGCAGGTCGAACCACACGGAGTACCGGAATCTTATGCAGTACCTCACCAGGATGCGATCGAGCCTTCTCGACATCGTGGATATGACCGACACGGCCTACGGACAACTCCGAGCCTGGGCACTTGCAGACGCCCAGCGTTCGCCGCTGATCTTCGCGATGCTCGACAAAGCGCGCGTGATCATCAGACCGAACCGACCGGGATCTCGTCTGCTCCGCTACCTGATGCTCCGGATGCGCAACGAGATCATCAGGAATCAGTACGACGACGAACCCTGCCGATACCTGTCCAACCTCTATGCGTCTTGGAGTTGTCGACCGTTCGACACGATGCCCTACTGCACATCTCCGCGGCGCCACAATCCTCGATTCGGGGACCTTGCTGAGAGCATCGACGCGTCGGACCGTCAGCATGAACTTCTGGCCCGTCGGGTCAAGAACAACGTCGAGCAAGCCGGGAAGATCTACACGCCGGTCGCCGAACTCGAGGACTTGGGTGACGTGGACGACCTGATCCGACGTCACAACCGGCTGTTGCCGCCAGGTGACAGGCATGCCCCGCGGCGGCTCGCGCACGAGCTGGGTCATGTCTTCGTGGTCGGGTACGAGGACGACGCCGTGGCGATCATCGACAAACTGCAGTCGATCGGCGCCGAAGGAATGCCGGGGCACGCGGCCAGTGTGCAGCAGTGGCTGGATGCGAATCCCGAAGCTATTGACGACGAGCTGAAAGCGACCGCTCTCAAGAATCTCTTCGAACGCTCAAAGGTCGCGATCGTTTACGGCGCTGCGGGCACCGGCAAGTCGACCATGGTCAACCACATCGCCAACTATTTCGGCGAGGAAAGGAAGCTCTTCCTCGCGCACACGAACCCGGCCGTCGACAATCTCATGGCCCGAGTCGATGCTCCGAACTCGGAGTTCAGCACCGTCAGCAGCCACGTCTACAGCGCGTCACTCCTAGACCCCCAGTACGACGTGCTTGTGATAGACGAGTGCAGCACGCTGAGCAACGCGAGCCTGCTCAAGGTTCTCGAGAACACACACTTCGACCTGCTGGTGCTGGTGGGCGACGTGTACCAGATCGAGTCCATCGAATTCGGCAACTGGTTCGCGCTTATGCGGTCCTACCTGCCGGAGGAGGCGGTCTTCGAGCTTACGAGGCCATTCCGCACCAGCGACGAGGCGCTGCTGACTCTCTGGGACCGGGTCAGACACCTCGACGACCGGATCGAAGAGTCGCTCTCCAAGAACGGGTACTCGCGCTTGTTGGACAGCTCGCTCTTCTATCGGCAGAGCACGGATGAGACCGTGCTCTGCCTTAACTACGACGGGCTCTATGGCATCAATAACCTCAATCGCTTCATGCAGGCGAGCAACCCAAACCCGCCGA
>CAYYQO010000104.1:0-4101 GCA_964473845.1 uncultured Aeromicrobium sp. | reverse complement strand
CAAGGTCGGCGACCCGGTGCTTTTCGGCGAGACCGAACGGTTCCGCCCGGTCATCTTCAACAACCTCAAGGGCAGGATCATCGCCATCGAGCGCGCGCCCGGAAGAATCACCTTTGACGTGGATCTTGAGCGCGATCTCTCGCCTGCGGACTTCTTCTTCGGAGGCGGCGACCTGCGATGGGTCGGCGGATCAATCGTCCAGTTCGACGTCTTCGAGCGCGGTAACACTGACGAAGACGACGACACCGTCAACATGCTCGTCCCGTTCCAGATCGCATACGCGGTCTCAATCCACAAGGCGCAAGGCTTGGAGTACGACTCGGTCAAAGTAGTGATCACCGATGCCAACGAGGAACGGATTTCGCACGCGATTCTTTACACCGCGATCACTAGAGCCCGGCACCGACTCGGGATCTTCTGGACCCCGGAGACGCAGCAGCGGATCCTCAGCCGGCTCGCAGTCCGTGAGAACACCAAGGACGAGAATCTTCTCAGGAGGCGGCGCGGCGTGCAGCCGGTCAGCAGGCGGCCGAAGCTCCAGAAGATGCGACAGCAGCCGTAAATCCGTGCGCCGAGGTTCCAACCTGGTGATACTTCCGTGGGATGTCTTGCGCTCATCGCCGTCGACTCTGAGGCGCGAACCCCCCTCTAATCGGGGCGCGCTCCGCCATCGAGCGAAACTGGTCACCCCGAAGATCGCGATTCTTGATGCTGCTACCTGGCAGGCCGAGCAATTCAGACGCGTTGAGAGCGCTCGTGGACACTCAGTTTCCCGGAATTTCCGAACGAGTTTCCGGGGACTCGTCACTTCCCACGTTCATCCTGCCGGCGGTGTCGAACAGTTCGAGTTCGGCTGGATGCAACTGGTGCTGCACGACGAACGAGCGGTGCTTGATCCTCCACAGCCCCTGCCCGGTGCCGAGTGTCGGCAGAAGCGCCCGTTCGGTGCCGGTCAATCCCAGCGCAGCCGCGGCGGACCCCAGCTGGTCGGACTCCTGGCGGTACACGATGCGGGTCTCCGCGTTCGCCAACAGGCTTGACGCGAGGGCGCGCATCGCCGAGCCCTGGTCGCCGACATTGTCGAGGTCCGACAGCTTGTGGAAGATCAGCATGTTGGCGATCCCGTAGTGCCGCGCGAGTCGCCAGTGAGCATCCATCCGCCGCAGCAGCGCCGGGTGCGCCATCAGCCGCCACGCCTCGTCGTAGATGACCCAGCGTTGCCCACCACGAGGGTCGAGCAGGGCGGACTCCATCCAGGCGGACGCGCAGGTCATCAGCACCGAGATGAGGGTCGCGTTCTCGGACACGCGCGACAGGTCGAGCGAGACCATCGGCAACGTCGGATCGAACCTGACCGTCGACTGGCCATCGAACAGTCCCGCCAGGTCCCCGGCGACGAGCCGGCGCAGGGCGTGGCCGACCAGTCGGCCGTCCTCGGCCAA
This sequence comes from uncultured Aeromicrobium sp., assembly GCA_964473845.1. Classification (GTDB taxonomy): domain Bacteria; phylum Actinomycetota; class Actinomycetes; order Propionibacteriales; family Nocardioidaceae; genus Aeromicrobium. The sequence goes on along the minus strand of CAYYQO010000104.1, from coordinate 2,659 downwards.
GCGGTCGGAGGGATCGTCGCGAGCGGCCGGCGCCAGGAGCCGGTCGACGACCATCGGCAGCACCGGCACGTCCGACGATCGAACCGTGTCCTCGAGCGCCACGTCGACGGCCGTGTGCTCGAGCGGAGTGAGGCGGCGTTCAAGCACCGTCTCCGCGAGCGCGCCGAGAAGGTCACGGCGGCGCGCCGACAACTGAGCCTTCCACTCGACGTCGTCGACGCCGGCTGGACGGTGCCCCTCGTCGAGCGGGTTCAACCGGTTCACCATGCCGTGTCCGAGCGCGATCGCCCTGCCGCCGACCGCTTCAGCGACGGCGGTGTGTTCACCTTTGGGGTCGCCGGGCACGTAGACGCGGCGCCCGAAGGGGATGGAGCGCGTGTACAAACTCTTGGCCAGCGATGACTTGCCGGCACCGACAATTCCCGCGATGACCACGTTCGGCGCGGTGATCATGCCGCGTGCGTACAGCACCCACGGGTCGAACACGAAGGAGCTGCCGCTGTAGAGGTCCTGGCCGACGAAGACACCCTCGCTACCGGTCCCTCCCTCGGCCAGAAACGGGTAGGCGCCAGCCAGCGTCGCTGAGGTGTCCTGGTGACGCGGCAACCGCAGGCGTCCCGGTGTCCGCAGCGTGGCCGCTCCTGCCTCCCCAGATCGGGGGAGGAGTTCAGTTGCGTTCTGCTCATCGTGGAGGTCCCGAGCGGCGGCGCGTGCCCGGGCCTTGCGTGAAGCGTTCGCCCCTGAGACGAGGCTCTTCGCAGCGGCCCGTCGCGCTTGGCGCCGTCGGCGCCGCTCGTGCCGAGGTGTGACGAGCACAGCGCTGAGGAGTCGTTGCTCCTTGCGTCCGTTCATAACCCGAGACCAGTCGGGCCGGGCACGGAGCGGATGGTGGCTACCGGCGCGAGATGGGGTTGTTCAGGCTGGGACGTAGCGTCGTGTGCGTGTCGGAGCAGGTTCGATACCTGGTGCAGGATCTCGCCGGCGCGGTGTAGTTCCCACGACATCGGGTATTCAGGGGACCGGTCACTCTGAGCCCGCTGGTGGTTTCCTCGATCTCGTCGGCGGTCGTGGGCGCTGGCGATCTGGTGCAGGGATTCACTCAATGACTCGGTGGCCGAGCTCAGTGAGGCGAGTACTGCACCCATCTCGTGTCGGTCGTCCATGTGCCCTGTTGTCTCAAGGAGGGCGAGCAGGGCTCGTTGCACTGCCTCGGCGTGGGCGGCTGGTTCATCGATCATGTGCGTCTCCCGGTAGTGGTCATCTGCGAGGGGGGGGGCTGAGTGGTGGTCAGACCTGCCGGCATAGGGGGAGGGCGGCGCTGGAGAACGCTCGGGCCTGTTGTCCCCACAAGCGCCGTGTCTCGCATGAGGCCTGGATGGCGGACTGTTCGATGTCGGCGACGGCGCGTTCGAGCTCGTCAGGGTCCGGAGCACTGACGACGATCAGTCCAGTGAGGCGCAGGACGCCGTGGCCAGAAGTGAGATCTGCTTCCTGTTGCAGGACGTCTTGGTATTCGGCGTGCTGTTGGGCGTCCTCGATCTGCCCGATCCGCTGACGCTGCGCGGCATCGGAGATGTACTCGGTCTTCTTGCGGCGGATGTCGCGTGCGGCCTGATCAGTGCGCATCGGCGTGTAGAGCAGGGTCAAGGTTTTCCGGATGCCCGAGGACAGCAGGACGGGCGCGAGGAATCCGGGGTAGACCAGAGCGCGGGGCCATTCGCTGACCCACAGCACGCAGTGGTGTGCGGAATCGCTGCGCAGGCTGGACCAGTCCTCGCTCACGGCGACCGGTCCGGCGGTTGCGAGGTCACGTCCGAGCTCGCCGTGTCGTTCCAGCGCGGCGGCGACGCCGGGATCGTAGGCCGAGCGCAGGATGACCGCGAGCTCGCCCGGTCCGAGCCAGTCCGTTGGGGAGAGATCGGCAGAGCGAAGGGCCGAGGTCAGGGTGGACATCTCCTGGCGCAACACGGCAGCCGCGCCACGGTTGCCACCGCCGGCGGCACGGATCGCCCGCGCAGACGTCTTCAGATCGATGGACAGCGAGACGGTGCTCGCGTGCCGCTCGCCCGCCGGTCCGGCGCGGTCGATGAGTTCTTCGTAGACCGTGGAGGTCCATGAGCCGTCCCGCTGGCCATGCTGGGTCCACCAGTCGCTCAGACCCCGCCCGGAGTCCGGCAGGGTCCGTTCGCTCACCTGGAGTGCCGCGATGCGCCCGGACCGGCAGGCTGTCGCGAGGACGCGCCCCCAACTGGTGACGCGTCGGTTTTGCTCGGCCGGGTCCAGCAGGATGAACGCGGGATGGGTCACCGCGACCACGGCCGTGAGCGTGCCCGCGTGCGGGTCGTGGACCATCACCGCGCCACTTTCAGGGTCGACCCACTGACGCAGTCGTGCCGCGTCACCAGGGAGCGACAGCGTGCCCGCGGGCCGGGGCCGCACGATCCGGCGCCGGAAAACTAGTTGGCCACCACTTGCACGCCACAGCCAGACCGCGACCACGGGCGCCCATTCGATGACCTTGCGTCCGCCGACTCCGACGAACGCCAAGATCGTGCACCCAAGAATCACGGGAGCGACGATGAGCAGCGCTGCCGATCCGCCGGAGTAGAGCCCGAACGCGTGACCGCCGGCGTAGGCGCCGTCGTGCTCGTGTTCGGGC
>CAYYQO010000103.1:0-11420 GCA_964473845.1 uncultured Aeromicrobium sp. | reverse complement strand
GGTAGACGGGGAAGATCTCGACGGTGTCGCCCTTGACCCGGAACGTGCCGCGGGTCGAGCTGACGTCGTTGCGGACGTACTGGGCCTGGACCAGCGTGCGCAGCAACTGGTCACGACCCATTTCGTCACCGACCCGGAAACCGATCATCCGGTTGAGGTACTCCTGGGCCGACCCGAGGCCGTAGATGCACGAGACCGTGGCGACCACGATGACGTCACGACGGGTCAGCAAGGACCAGGTGGCCGAGTGCCGCAACCGTTCGACCTCCTCGTTGATCGACGAGTCCTTCTCGATGTACGTGTCGGTCTGGGCGATGTACGCCTCGGGTTGGTAGTAGTCGTAGTACGAGACGAAGTACTCGACCGCGTTGTTCGGCAGCAGCTCGCGCAGTTCGTTCGCGAACTGGGCAGCCAGCGTCTTGTTGGGCAGCATCACGAGCATGGGCCGCTGCAACTTCTCGGCGAGCCAGGCCGTCGTGGCCGTCTTGCCCGTGCCGGTGGCACCCATCAACACGACGTCGTTCGTTCCGGCTTCGATCCGGCGTGAGATCTCGGCGATCGCCGTCGGCTGGTCGCCCGCAGGCTCGTAGTCGGACACGACCTCGAACGGCGCCACCTGACGCGTGAGTTCGGTGACTGGTCTCATGGTTCGAGGGTACGGGCGACCTCCGACAGTTTCGCTCCGCACGTCACGACGGACAGGTGCCTACCGACGTCGGTCGGGCGCGATACCCAAGGCACGGATCGTCGCGGCCAGCCCGCGGTACTGGCCGACCAGCAGGCACAGCTCGATCGCCTGGCGTTCGTCCCAGTACGACCGCAGTCGCTGCCAGGCCTCGTCGTCGACGTCGTCCGTGGACAGGAGCTGGTCGGTGGCGGCCAGCAACACGGCGTCCGAGGGCTTCCACTCCGGCGAGGCCGCCTCACGCACCCGAGCGATCTCGTCCGCCGTCAGGCCGGCGCGGGCGCCCTGCCGAGCATGATGCTGCCATTCGTACGCGCTGTCACAGCGGTGCGCGATCCGCAGGATCACCAGTTCGGTCTCGCGGCGGGGCAGTCGTCCCCGCATCATCAGGGCACCCGAGAAGGCCAGCCAGGTGCGGAACAGGAACCGATGGCGGCCCAAGGTCGTGAACAGGTGCGCCTCTCGCACGCCCGCGCCTCGTGAGAGGAGCTTGCCCAGCACGAAGTTCAGCGGACCCAGTTCTCGAAACCCTCCGGGGGTGACCCGTGGCGCCCTCATCGTCCTGCTCCGGCGGTCGCCTTGGCCGCAGCCGCGGTCAGTTTGCGGTTCAGCAGGCGCATGACCGCCTCGTAGCCCCAGGGGAACCAGCGCTGGGCGTAGTGACCGATCCGGATGTCGAGCGAGGTGTAGACCCAGTAACGACGGCGGACCAATCCCTTGAAGATCGCCGCGGCGGCGTCCTCCGGGGACACCGCGTGGCGCAGGAACTGCTTCTCGACCTTCTGCACCGATCTCGCACCGCGATCGACACCGACGACCTCCAGCCCGTCGACCAACGGCGTGGCCACGGCGCCGGGGCACACCAGGCTGACGCCGATCCCGTGTTGGCGCAGGTCGAAGCGCAGCACCTCGGAGATGCCACGGAGCCCGAACTTGCTCGCACTGTAGGCGGCATGCCACGGCAGGCCGAAGATCCCGGCAGCGCTCGAGACGTTGACGACGTGCCCGCCCCGACCGGCTCGGATCATCGCAGGAACGAAGGCCGACAGCACATGGACCGGACCCATCACATTGACGTCGATGAGACGACGCCAGTGCTCCTCGCGCAACTGGTCGATCGTGCCCCAGATCGAGATACCCGCGATGTTGAGCAGGACGTCGAGCGAACCGACCTGGCTCTCGACCTCGGCGGCGAATCCCCGCACGGCGTCCGCGTCGGTCAGGTCAACCGCGCGGACCACCAGAACCTCACTGCCGTCCCTGCGCAATTCGTCGGCGAACGCGTCCAGGCGGGCCTGATCGAGGTCGGTCAGGACGAGCCGCGCGCCCTCACGGCCCAGTGCTCGTGCCGTCGCGGCGCCGATGCCACCCGTGGCCCCCGTCACGAGACAGGACTTCGTACGAATGTCCAATTTTGCCATCCGGTCACCCTAGTGCCCATGGTGAAGCACTTCAATAGGAAAACTTGAGTCACACCGGCATCCGGAGTCACGCTTGTGCAGACCAAACCGATAGGCTGACTCTCATGGCCATCGTCGAGCGCCGGGCGCAGCGAACCCGCGAGATTCTTGATGCGACCCGTCAACTGTTCGACGAACGCAGAATGCGGGAAGCGCAGATCGAGGACATCGCGCGCGCCGTCGGCATCAACCGGGCCATCATCTACCGCCACTTCACCACGAAGGAAGAACTCTTCGCGATGACGTTGGTGGATTACCTCAACGAGCTCGAGGCGCTGCTGGCGAAGTCCGACGATCCGGCCCTCACCCCCACCGAGCGCCTCAACACCATCACGAGCGAGTTCTTCACCTATGGCGCCGAATACCCGGCCTTCGTCGACTGCGCCCAGTCGCTGCTGCGCCACCGTGGCACCGAACTGCTCGACCAGATCAGCCTCGAGCGCCTCACCGAACTGGGTGCGGCCATCAACCGCTGCTTCGAGCACATCACCCAGGCGATCAAGGCGGGCAACGAGACCGGTGAGTTCGACGTCGCCGATCCTGAACTGATCGCCAACATCATGTACACCGAGGGCTTGGGCATCTTGAACCTCGTGACCTTCCAGCGGTCCATCCGCGAGTTGAACTCGGGTCTGCCAGCGATGGAGCACCTGCCGATGACCGAGGTCGTCGAAATCGCGCAGCGGTCGATGATGGCCATGATGAAGCCAGCGAACGTCTGAGCGAGCCTGACCAGGTCCTCTGCCTGACGTGTGAGCGGGGCCGGTGGCTGATGCCTCCGGCCCCGCCTTCGCGTGTGGTGCCGAATCAGCGTTCGAGGATCGCCACGACGCCCTGACCGCCGGCGGCGCAGATCGAGATCAGGCCACGGCCCGAACCCTTCTCCTCGAGCAGCTTCGCGAGGTTCGCGATGATGCGACCACCCGTGGCTGCGAACGGATGCGCAGCGGCCAGCGACGAACCCTTGACGTTCAGCTTGCTGCGGTCGATCGACCCCAGGGGGCCGTCAAGCCCGAGTCGCTGCTTGCAGAAGTCAGCGTCCTCCCACGCCGCGAGGGTCGACAGCACCTGGCCGGCGAACGCCTCGTGGATCTCGTAGAAGTCGAAGTCCTGCAGCGTCAGGCCGTTGCGCTCGAGCAGCCGCGGAACCGCGTACGCCGGAGCCAGCAGGAGGCCCTCGCCGCCATTGACGTAGTCGACCGCCGCGGTCTCGTAGTCGACGAGGTAGGCCTTGACGTCCCAGCCGCGACGGGCCGCTTCGTCCTCCGACGCGAGCAGCGCGACCGAGGCGCCGTCGGACAGTGGCGTCGAGTTGCCGGCCGTCATCGTGGCGGCGTCCCCCAACTGCTTGCCGAAGACGGGCTTGAGCTTGGCGAGCTTCTCGACCGTGGAGTCCGGGCGCAGATGGGTGTCGCGCACGACACCGTTGAACGCCGTGACCAGATCGTCCTGCCAGCCGGCGTCCCACGACGCGGCGAGGTTCTGGTGCGAGAGGGCGGACAGCTCGTCCTGCGCCTCGCGGGTGATGCCCCATTCGTGCGTCGTCAGGGCCTGATGATCGCCCATCGACAGGCCGGTCCGCGGCTCGGCGTTGCGTGGCTGATCGGGAGCGAGGTGACCCGGACGGATCTTCGCCAGCAGCTTGAGCAACGCCTTCTTGTCACCCTTGGCGTTGGCCTGGTTGACCTCGATCAAGATCTTGCGCAGCTTGTCGTTGACGGCCAGCGGCGCGTCCGATGTGGTGTCGGTACCACCGGCGATACCGAACTCGATCTTGCCCAGGGCGATCTTGTTCGCGACCTGGAACGCCGCCTGCAGGCCGGTACCGCACGCCTGCTGGATGTCGGTGGCGGGCGTGGTCGGCGAGAGCTTGGAGCCCAGCACGACCTCACGGGTCAGGTTGAAGTCACGCGCGTGCTTGAGCACGGCACCGGCGACGACCTCGCCGGCCCGTTCGCCCTCGAGGCCGAAGCGGTCGACCAGCCCGTCGAGCGCCGCCGTCAGCATCTCCTGGTTGGACACGCCGGAGTAGACCGTGTTGGACCGCGCGAACGGAATGCGGTTGCCACCGATGACGGCGACGCGGCGGATCGTGCCGGCGTCGGAGGTCGCGGCCTTCTTGGCCTTGGGAGTGGGCTTGTCAGCCATGAGAAACCTTTCGTCTGCGACGTTCGTCGCTTTCCTTTGCCGTGACGCTGCTGTGCAGGCTAGAGTCAGGTTAACGCGTTCAGATACCGATGGTATCCGAGAGATCCGAGAGATAGGACACATCCTGCGATGAGCGACCGTTACAAGTCGATGATCCAGAACCCCGTCGGTCAGTTCCTGGTGAAGAATTTGGGACTGCCCAATCCGCCGGAGCTCCAGCGGTACCGCGGGGGCGCCTTGGTGGATGGCCCCGTCCTGATCGGTGGCGACGGTCTCGTCGCCGATGAACTGCCGATCCTGCTCAAGGGCTCCGGCATCGACACCACCACCGTCCGCGCCGAGGGTCGCCGCTACCAGGGCCTCGTGCTCGATGCCTCGGGCATCGACTCGGCCGCCGGCACCGTGGCGATCCAGGAGTTCTTCACCCCCGTGCTGCGCAGCCTCGCCTCCAGCGCCAAGATCGTCGTGATCGGCCTGCTGCCCGAACGCGCCGAATCGGTCGGCGCCGCGATCGCGCAGCGCGGCCTCGAAGGCTTCGTGCGTTCGCTCGGCAAGGAGATCGGCGCGAACGGCAGCACCGCCAACCTCGTGTACGTCACGCCCGAGTCCAAGAGCGCCGTGGGCTCGACGCTGGAGTTCCTGCTCTCGGCCAAGTCGGCATTCGTCGACGGACAGGTCGTCCGCCTCGGCACCACGGACCTGGTGGAGGCCGACGCCCCCGCCGATCCGGCCAAGCCGCTCGCCGGCAAGGTGGCCCTGGTCACCGGCGCATCGCGTGGCCTCGGCGCGGCGATGGCCCGCACGCTGCACCGCGACGGCGCCACCATCATCGGGCTCGACGTCCCGCCGCTGCAGACCGACCTCGAGTCGCTCATGGCCGAACTGGGCGGATCGTCGATCGTGTGTGACATCACCGCCGACGACGCGCCCGCCACGATCGCCGCGGGGCTGGGCGACGGCGTGGACTTCATCGTCCACAATGCCGGCATCACGCGGGACAAGCGGCTCAAGAACATGAAGTCGGAGAACTGGGCCAAGGTCGTCGACATCAGCGTCGGCGCCCCGCAGCGCATCACCGAGCACCTGCTGAAGAAGAAGCTGATCCGTCGCGGCGGTCGCGTCATCGGCATCTCGTCGATCGCGGGCATCGCGGGCAACAACGGCCAGACGAACTACGGCACGGCGAAGGCCGGCGTCATCGGCTTCGTCCAGGCGCTGGCCCCCGAGGTCGCCGACCGCGGCATCACCGTGAACGCCGTCGCGCCGGGCTTCATCGAGACCGACATGGTCAAGACGATGCCGCTGGGTATCCGCGAGGCCGGTCGCCGGCTCAGTTCGCTGTCCCAGGGCGGCCAGCCGGTCGACGTCGCCGAGGCGATCGCCTGGTACTGCCACCCGGGTTCGTCGGCGATCTCGGGCAACGTGGTCCGCGTGTGCGGCCAGGGCTTCCTGGGTGCCTGACGTGACGACCCGAACGTTCGACAAGGCGCCCTCCGGGTTGCCGCTCATGCTGAAGGCAGCGTTGCCGGCGATTCCCGTCGTCGGCAACCTGCCGGGCATCAAGCACCAGCGGGGTGCACTCCCCGAGACGACACTGCGTCGCACTCGGATCGCCACGGACCTGGCCCACCTCGACCGCTACAACGAGGTGTGCGGATTCTCTCGCGCCGAGACACTGCCTGCCACGTATCCGCACCTCGCCGCCCACACGCTGCATCTCACGATGATGACGGACACGCAGTTCCCGTTTCCGCCGATGGGTGCCGTGCATCTGCGCAATCGGATCACGCAGTTCCGGCCGATCGGCCGCGAGGAGATTTACGACCTGTCCCTGCGCGCCACTGCCGACGAACCGCACCCCAAGGGCCGGTTGATCTCCTTGGTCAGTGAGGCACACATCGGTGGCGAACTGGTGTGGGACGAGACGATGACGGTCCTGTTCCGCAGCCATTCCGGTGGGGACGAGCCCACGACTCCCCCGTTGGCAGGAGTCGATGCGCCCGAGGGCGTCATCCACTGGAAGCTCGCCGGTGACCTGGGGCGGCGCTACGGCGCCATCTCCGGCGACCGCAACCCGATCCACCTGTACCCGCTGACGGCCAAGGCGTTCGGGTTCCCCCGGCAGATCGCCCACGGCATGTGGACCAAGGCCCGTAGCCTGGCCGCCCTGCAGGATCGGCTGCCCGACGCCTACACGGTCGACGTCGAGTTCAAGAAGCCCGTGCTGCTGCCCGGGACGGTCGTGTTCGGCACGGCCGAGGACGGCAAGGCGACCACGTTCGGTGTCCGGGATGCCCGCAAGGCGATCCCTCACCTGGTCGGTCGCATCACCCCGCTCTGAGTCACGCAAGACGTCGTCGACCCCGCCTTTCGGCCGGGGTCGATGACGTTGCGGGCTCACACAGGGCCGTCAGCGATCCTCACGCGGCTTGGCGGGGCGGATCAGGCCCTCCTGTGCCACCGTGGCGACCAAGGTGCCGTCCTGCGTGAACACGCGGGCCATGCTGAGTCCGCGGGCGCCCGAGGCCGACGGTGACGTCTGGTCGTACAGCAGCCACTCGTCCACGCGGAACGGCCGGTGGAACCACACCACGTGGTCCAACGAGGCCGGCTGGACCTTCGGCGAACTGATCAGGACGCCGTGCGGCACCAACGACGCACCCAGCAGGCTGAAGTCGCTGTAGTACGTGAACGCCGCGAGGTGCAGCAGCGGGTCGTCGGGAAGGCGGTCAGTCGCGCGGAACCACATCCGCTGCACGACCGGGGTGAGGGCACGGGACGGATCGTCCTCCGCACGCGGATCACCGACATAGCGCATGTCGAACCCGCCCCACTCCTGCGCCCAGGCCTCGGCTCCGTCGGGGCTGACGTACTTGACCAGGTCGAGCATCGAGGTGGCCTCGTCCGGACCGGGTGTCGGCGGCAGCACGTCCTGGTGCTCCCAGCCCTCCTCCTCGCGCTGGAACGACGCCGTCATGTAGAAGATGACCTCGCCGTGCTGGCGGGCCGAGACACGGCGAGTCGCGAAGGAACGGCCGTCGCGGACGTTCTCGACGTCGTAGATGATCGGGATGCTCGGATCGCCGCCCAGGATGAAGTAGACGTGCAGCGAATGGATCTTCTTGTCGTCCAGGATCGTGCGCTGGGCCGCCATCAGGGCCTGGCCGGCGACCTGGCCGCCGAACACCCGCTTCAGCCTCGACTTCTCGGGCTGGCCACCACGGAAGAGGTTGACCTCCAACTGCTCGATCTGCAGCAGGTCGACGACTTCATTCGTGGATGCGGGCACGGATGCGATCCTAGCGAACCGGGGAGTAACGTGCCGTGCTGATCGAGCCCTCAGCGGCCGAGATGCCCCTCACAACGAGAAGCACCTCGCACGGCGCTCAGCCCTGGTCGTCCTTGCGCTGCCGCGCCAGGAACTGCTCGAGCTGGCTGGCCAGTTCATCGCCGGTGGGCAGGCTCTCGTCGTCGGCCAGCAGCGATTCTGCGGCACCGCGGCTGAAGATGTCGTACTGCTCCTCGAGGCCGGCCAGCACCTGCTCGCCGTCCTGGTCGACGATCTGCTGCTCAATCTCGGTGATCGACTCGGGCTGGCGCGAACGCAGTCCTTCCAGATCAAGGTTCAGATCGAGCTTCAGCGCCACGGCCTCGAGCAGGGCCAGCGCGGCCGTCGGGTATTCGACCTGCGACAGGTAGTGCGGGACGTGGACGACATAGCCGATGGCGTCCATGCCCTGTTCGCCCATCCGGTACTCCAGCAGCGACTGGGCCGACGACGGCACCGTCACCTCGGCGTTCCAGAAGTTCTTGCGATCGACCAGTTCGGGGCGCGTGCCGTGCATCGTCAGCAGCGGCGGACGCGTGTGCGGCACCCCCATCGGCACTCCCCCGAGCCCGACGGTCAGCGGCACACCCAGTTCGCTGATGATGTCGATCGTCTCGGCCGCGAAGGCCTCCCACCCGAAATCGGGTTCCGGACCCGTCAGCAGCAGGTACGGCGTACCGGACCGGTCGTGCTGGCGCGTGATCTGCAGCACCGGTTCGCTGTAGTCGACATAGTGGTCGCGCCGGAAGGTGATCGGCGGACGCCGGGCGCGGTAGTCGTACACCGCGTCGAGGTCGAACTCGTGGATGACCTCGGCATCGGGCGACCGCAACTCCTGGGCCGCCAGGACGGACGAGGATCCGGCGCTCAGGAATCCATCGAGCGCCACGATCAGCGGAATCGGGTCGCGTTCGTATTCATCGGTACGTCGTCGGGAGAACCACTTCGGAGTCAACGTCGCTCACCTGCCGAACATTCCGCGAACCGGGCAAGCGTGTCGGAGGCGATCGCGTCGGGAGTCAGACCCAGGCGTCCCAGGATCACGTCACGCTTGGCCTGGGTCAGGAACTCCTGGGCGACGGCATGCACCCGCACGGGCACGGTCGCCCCGTGATCGCTCAGGGCGTGCAGCAGCGTGGAACCGACACCACCCTGACGTCCGTTGTCCTCGATCGTGACCACGAGGCGGTGCTGTTCGGCCAGGTCGACGAGACCGGGCGCGAGCGGCTTGATCCAACGCGGGTCGACCACGGTCGATCCCAGACCCGCCTCGTCGAGACGTCGCGCGACGTCGACCGCCGTCGCCGCCATGGTCCCCACGCCCACGATGAGCACGTCGGGGGTGGCACTGCGGTGCAGGACGTCGATCGTGCCGATCCGCTCGATTGCCTCGAGGTCGGCCGCCACGGGCCCCTTGGCGAACCGGACGACGCTGGGAGCATCGTCGATCGTGACGGCCTCACGCAGGGCCTCACGCAACCGCGCGCCGTCGCGCGGTGCCGCCAGATGCAGACCCGGCACGATCTGCAACAGGGACAGGTCCCACATGCCGTTGTGACTGGCACCGTCGTCGCCGGTCACCCCGGCACGGTCGAGCACGAAGGTGACACCGAGCCGGTGCAGGGCGACGTCCAGGAGCACCTGGTCGAACGCCCGGTTCAGGAAGGTCGCGTAGACCGCGACGACTGGGTGCAGTCCGCCCATCGCCATGCCGGCCGCGCTCGTGACGGCATGCTGCTCGGCGATGCCGACGTCGAGGACACGATCGGGGAACTTCTCGGCGAAGGCGTCCAGACCGGTCGGGTACAGCATCGCGGCAGTGATGCCGACGACATCGGGCCGGTCGTCGGCGATGCGGACGATCTCGTCACGGAACACCGAGGTCCAGCCGGCGGGAGCGATGCTGATCGCCTCGCCCGTCGCCGGGTCGAACGGGTGCGCCTGGTGCATCTGGTCGTTCTCGTTCTCGACCGCGATGTCGTACCCGTGGCCCTTGGTCGTGATCGCGTGGACCAGCACCGGACCGTGGAAGTTGCGGGCCGCCGTCAGTACCTGCTCGAGCGCCTGACGGTCGTGACCGTCGACCGGACCGAGGTACTTGATCCCCAGGTCCTCGAACATGCCCTGCGGGGCGAGCACGTCCTTGAAGCCCTTCTTGATCGCGTGCAGTGCCTCATAGGCGACGCCGGCGACCTTGGGACCGGCCGTCATCCGTTCCTTGATGGCGCTCAAGGCGGGTTCGTAACGTGGGTTGGTGCGGATCTGGGTCAACCGGTTCGCGAGGCCACCCACGGTGGGGGTGTACGAGCGGCCGTTGTCGTTGACGACGATCACCACGCGACGCCGGTTGTCGGCGCAGATGTTGTTGATGGCCTCCCATGCCATGCCACCGGTCAGGGCGCCGTCGCCAATGACCGCGACGACGTGGTCGTCCTTGCCCTGCAGTGCGTTGGCGCGCGCCAATCCGTCGGCGTACGAGAGCGAGGTCGAGGCGTGCGAGTTCTCGACCCAGTCATGCGGCGACTCATCGCTGCTGGGATAGCCCGAGAGGCCACCCTCCTTGCGCAGGTCGCCGAACTGACCGGCGCGTCCCGTCACCATCTTGTGCACGTACGCCTGATGGCCGGTGTCCCACACGATCTTGTCGTTCGGGGAGTCGAAGACCCGGTGCATCGCGATCGTCAGCTCGACGACACCCAGGTTGGGTCCGAGGTGACCGCCATTAGCGGCGACGGACTCGATGAGCAGTTCGCGGATCTCGGCCGCCAGCGTCGTAAGTGCCTCGTCGTCCAGTCGTCGCAGGTCGGCGGGACCGGAAACGGAGCTGAGGACGGAAGCCATTGGTCCATCGTAACGACGCGTCACCAGCGCGGCTGGCCGACTTCCCGATCGTCGGCCCGATCCGGGCGGGATCAGCCCAGATCGTGGAATCGGCCGCGCGCATGGGCCACGCCGGTCGCGTCGACAACACCCACCTCGTCCACCGTCGCGGTGATCTGCAGGGACCAGCCCACCTCGCGCACCTCGGTGACGGTGAAGCCGCACCAGGACCGTTCTGCGAGGCGCGGACCCCAGTCGGAATCGACCCACGTTCCCACCGTGAACATCCCGCCCGGCGCCGGTGCCAACCCCGCGAAGACCTCGGCCAGGAAGTCGTCGCCGACGCCGAGCACGCTCACGGTCCCCCGCCCGCCGACGGCAAGCGCCTCCCCCAGGTCCGAATCGGGATCGACCAGCGCGACGACCGACGGCTCGGGCCCGTCCACCAACACGATCGACGAGACCGTCAGGCCGGACCGCGACCGGCCGTCACCGGTGGCCAGGACGGTCACGGGTGCAGGGAGCCGGCCCCGCAGCCGCCGGAACGCGTCCTTGTCCCGATCGGCCGGAACGAAAGGGTGGTCGGAGTGAATCGTCACCGCTCCATCACACCATCGTCCTCGGCCCGGTGCCGACCCCGGCGTCCGGACAGACGACTCCGGGGCCGCCACGGTCGTGGCAGCCCCGGAGGAATCGTTCGGTCCGCTCAGTCGAGCAGCGAACGCAGCACGTACGGCATGATGCCGCCATTGCGGTAGTAGTTCGCCTCACCGGGGGTGTCGATGCGGACGACCGCGTCGAACTCGACATCGCCCGCCTTGACCTTGACGGTCTTGGGCGTACGGCCCTCGTTGAGCTCGGTGACGCCGGTGACGCTGAAGGTCTCCTCGCCGGTCAGGCCGAGCGACTCGGCGTTCTGGCCCTCGGGGAACTGCAGCGGCAGGACGCCCATGCCGATCAGGTTCGAGCGGTGGATCCG
>CAYYQO010000102.1:0-11446 GCA_964473845.1 uncultured Aeromicrobium sp. | reverse complement strand
GCGCCGACGGCGCGGGCCTCTAGCTCAATTGGCAGAGCAGCGGACTTTTAATCCGATTCGAGTCTCATGGTCGATCACGGTGGGTACAGGTAGACCGCTGTTTCTCCCTCGGGTTTCAAGGTCTCTGGCTCATCGCTGGCTGTGGCTCACTGCGGGACCATGGTGCTGGCTGCCCCACGTTCTGCCCCACGCCCGACAACAGTAGTTATGGGTCACGCGCGGGACGGCCATGGGGTCAGGGTAGGTGGCGGAAGTTTCTCGGGGGTGGGGTTGACTCGTGACTATAGCGCGCTATAAACTAAGGGCATGAAGAAGATGGGCATCGACACAGTCACCACCGCGACAGCCGGATACTTCCGGTTCGGCGCTCTCCCTGAATACGTGTGCGGCGTGACCTCGGACTTCATCGCAGAGCGCAGGTCCACCAACCACGCCCAGGGTGAGCGTGAGGACGGCGTGAGCGTGTACGAGGGCTGGGAGACTTCCGAGGGCGTCATCCTCGACCTGCGGGGCGTCGACACGGTATCGGCGATCTTCATTATCGGCGACCCGCTTTACCGCGTCGAGGGTCAGCGGGTCGTTGCCAGCGACTACTACCGTGCGACTGGTGCCGACGGTGAGCCGCTGTTGTACGACGATGGCGAGACGGTGACGATCACCGCGACTCGCTGCGACCGTCCCGTGATCGGGTACGTGGCATGACCGATGACCTGAAGTCGATGGCGAAGCGGGTACAGGCAGCCCGTGAGCATCTGGCCGAGCGGGAAGCCGCACGAGACGAGGCGATCCGTGCCGCTCTCGATCGAGGGGAGTCGGTGGCAGCAATCGCCAAAGCGGCCGACTTGAGCGTGCCCCGGGTCTACCAGGTCCGCGACGGGCGAAGGTGACCGCTGGATCTTGTCGGCCCGGTCGTGCTAACTTCTCTGGAGTGCTCCTGCCTCGGCGGGAGGGAGTCTCAACATTTTTCGATAGTCAAGAATCAAAGCGCATCTCACTCGCGAATGAGCAGGAAGGCCCCGGTTCGCGCCGGGGCCTTTCGCTTTGCCCCCGAAATGACGAATGCCCCGCGCCCAACCTCGCCCGGGTGGGGGCGTGGTCGGACGCGGGGCGTCGAGGGGCGAGGGTCAGGGCAGCACGGTAGTCAACCTCGCCAGCACAACCATCCCCCCGTCATCCAGGTCTGCCATCACCACCCGATCACCGACCGCATACGCGCTGCCGTCGTGCTCGAGTGGGCCGACCTCCATCCCACCTAGCGACGGGACGAGCACCCACACCCCGACCCCTGACTCGACACGAGTCACACGCCCACGAACCATCACCCCCTGATGCTCGCCCCCCAGGTCTGTGTCCGGTGGGACGCCCGGCTTGTGTCATCGCCTATGTGTGTCAGACACGGAGCGGCGACGTCCCGGGAGCTGCTCGAGGCGGGGGGCTGGGGGGTATGTTCCTACGTTCTTATGTTCGGGTCTCACAGTGAGATCGCTAGCGGTCGGAATGAGATCGCTAGCGTCAGTGGTTAGCGATCTCACTGTGAGATCGCTACGTGTGGTGTCGTCGGCTGGATCGTCACGGTTCCCGCGAGCTGAGTTGCAGGAGGCGCACGCGACGCGAAGGTTCTCGACGGTGTCCTCTCCGCCTTTTGACCAAGGGATGATGTGATCGAGTGTGAGGCGGCGCCGGCGCCCGCTGGGAGTCTTGGGCGTCTTTACGCAGAGCACCCCGCAGAACGAGCACATGCGGCCGTCGCGGGCAATCACTGCTCGACGAACCGCGAGCGGGATCGTCTGGCGTCGGCTCGGGTCGTCGTGCTTCACGCCCGTTCTGCACCCGCAGGGCATCATCACGAATGGTCGTCCGGCTGTTCGGCCGATTGGCGCAGAGACCTTGACCCTGCATGAATCGTTTCGTCGGTGGTGGTGACGGCAGTCGCTGCAGATCCAGCGCCGACGGCAAGGGCACAGGCCGGGGAACGGTTCACCCTTCGGCCAAGGCAAGATCCCACACCGTTCGTCGTGCGCTGCATGCTCGCAGCCGGCGCAGGTTGTTGGGCGGGGGCAGCAGTCAGTCATGGCGAAGGCTCGCGGCCTCGATGACGGCTGCTTCGTCGGTGTGGAGGAACTCCGCGAGCGGGTGCACGGGGATCACCCAGCGACGGCCGGCCTTGCGGACGGGGACGGGGTAGGTGCCTTCGTCAACGAGCCGGTAGGCGGTGGCGATCGGGATCCCGAGCACGGCGGACGCCTCGGCGAGATTGAGGGACTGGCGTGCGGATGAGACGGTCCTGCGTGGGTGTTTTGTCGACTCCTCGGCCGCCCGTGTGTTGACGGACTGCATCCACTCTGATCCCAGTAGTCGCCTCGCGCGACCCTCATAGGTCGACGTGACGTCGTTGTGGGGCGTGGCGTAGAGGTCGGCCTCCCATTCCAGGTTGTAGAGAGCAGCCGCGAGTTGTCGGATCTCGGCCGGGGCGGTCACGTATCCGCTCCGCACGTCATGCAGTGGTCGGCCGGGCAGTGCCCTTCGTGGTCCTCACACGAACCGCAGTAGCGTCCCTCCCCGGGTGACGCCGCCAGCAGGCCGCACGCTGGGCACAGAGGCTGGTCGTATCCTTCCGTGCTGGTAGTGGGCGCGTGGTCATGACGGCCGGGCCGGAACGCCAGCACCTCGTTCACCTTGAGGAGGGTCCACCACCAGGCGTGCGGGTCGGTCTCGTCGCCTGCGAGGTCCGAGCCGAGCTCGACGAAGTGGGGGACCTCGTCGAGGGGGAGGTCGAGGAAGGTGGCCACGCAGGCGGACAGGCAGTTCCCGAGCCGCTTGGGGTCCGACGCCAAGATCGTCTGATCGACAGTCATCACGCCACCCCCGCTCGCAGGTGCGTCACTCATCGCCAGCCTTCCTCTCGGTGTTGCCGCACCCACGGCGGCTCGTAGTCCCTGATTTCGTCCCGCTGCTCCTGTGTGTATCCGCTAGGGCGACGGCAGACCTCGCAGGAGCCGGAAGCGCAACACTCAGCCATCACTCGTCTCCTTCGTTGGTGATCTGGTCGGCGCGGGAGCAGTCGACATGCCACACGTGAAAGGTCCAGTCCTGCTCGGGTGAATCCAGCGGCACGCTCGGGAACTCGGGCCACGTGACCGACTGGACCATCTCGCCAGCCTCGATCTCCTGCTCGCAGTTGGTGCAGATCGGGTCGCTGTCCGTCGCGCAGGCACAGTGGTCCGGGTCGCGGCTTGTGCATCCCTCGAACCCTGGGTACAGGTGTGGATCGCTCGGCCCCAGGTTGATCTCCGCCTCACTGCGCGTGGCCTCGGGACGAGCAAGGAGACGGATCACCTCGTCGACATACGCGACAGGACTGTCGTCGCCATCCTCGAACTGGGCTCCGTAGCGGCGGAACAGCGTGCAGATGGCCTCATAAGTCTCGAAGGGCACCACGTCGTCCGACGCTGCAACTCCCGGCGCCGAAACTTGGTCCTTCGGCGCTTCTGCCAAGTCCGGGATCGGCAGCACGAAGGCGATGGGCATCTCGACTGATTCGGTGATCAGGCCGACGACATCCACGAGCACGGTCTCTGCCCACACTTCGTCGACAACACCGGGCACGAGCACCCGGTCGCCCGGCTTCACGGCGCTCACTGGGAACCACCGGCCAGGAACGTGCACTCCGCAACGTGAGTGTGGCGGCGCAGGTGCATTTGACCGTTCACGAACACCAGCCTGTAGGCGACAGGGCGACCACGGAGCACATTCACGGCTAGCTTGACGCGCCAGCGGGCGTCCGCGTTGTGGCGGACGTACCCGACAGCAGCCGCACCGGCCGCGACCGCGATGAGCCGCTTCACTGGTCGAGTCCCAGCACTCGTGCGGCCTGCTCGACGAGATCCCACGCTGAGCGGTCGCCTGAGCATCGGTCGGGGTGGGCCATGGCGCGCGCCCGGCGGTACGAGCGAGACAGGTCAGGGTCGAAGCCGCCGTGCGTCTCGATCACCTCCGTGGCTTCGCCCCGGGCCATGCCGCCCATCGCGGTCGCACCGGCCCCCGGGGGGAGCGCCGCGAACCCGGCGTACTGCTCGCCTTGGGTGGCGCCGTACCGGTCGACCGCACGCAGCGCGGAGAGGGTCAGCACGATAGCTCGAACATTCGCCTGCCAGTCCGGCAGGTACCGGTCCGAGGTGTAGGACATGGGCCCGTGCTTGGACTCGAACGACATCCGGACGCCGGGCCGGCCGACCTTCGCGTCGGCGTAGAGCATCCCGTCGCGGCGGACCTTGTTGGGTCGGACGTCGAGCTCCATCACGACGTCCCCGGCCTCGAGGTGGCTCAGCTCGCGACCGAGGTCGGTCAGTGTCCGCTGCCAGGTGGCTGACCACGGCGCCTTGACGCGTTCACGTTGGGGGGTGTTGAAGATCGTGAAGTCGTCCAGTGGCTTCACTGTGTAGATCGCGCTCATTTCACTTCCTCCACTTCAACCACGTTCGGGAACTGTGAGAACAGCGGTATCCGGAAACCCCGGGTCTTCACCCGGTACGTGCGGTCGCGTTCCATCTGGGCGTAGGTGTCAGACGACGACCACGTCCAGGACAGGAGCGAGTCCGCGACGCGCAGAACACCGCACTCCTCCGTGTAGACGCGGGCGTCCGACCCATCGTCGGTCCTGGTGCGGTCCTTGTCGACGACAGTGCAGGTTCGGTGCTCGACGTGGGTCATGTTCGCGATCGCGAAGCCGAGAATGGCGACGAACAGGATCGCGGGCAGCCCGCCGATGAGCCACAGGTACACGTCGCCTCGTTCAGGGTTGGTCGGGTGGGTTCGCTTTCGCGCCTCGGTCGTGGGCATTGCTCTCCTTGGGTTAGTGGGTGTCCGTCAACACCCAGGTCTCAGATCGGTAGGGACAGTTGGAGGGGCTGCGGGGTGAGGCTGTAGCCGGCGCGGCGTTCGATCTCGGGCACGTCGGGGTCGGTGCCTGGGCACGCGGCGACGACGTCGGGTGGGTAGGCGAGCAGCCCGAGCGGCTCGGCGCACCAACGTTTGAACTCGGCGATCGGCATGTGGAACCGCATCGACGTGTCCAATGGGGTCAGCTGGTCTTCGGGGCGGACCTCGCGGGTGAACCACCACTCCGGGAACTCGGTCAGCGCGGCGAGGCGGACCAGCTGATCCCACGTGGGGTACAGGCGGCCCTCCTCCCACATGTCCACGGCCGGTTCGGTGACGCCGCAGCGTTCGTCGACCTCCGGCCCGTACAGCTCGGCCATGTCGAGCGCCGCGGTGATCTGGTCCGGGACGACCAGACCACGAGCCCACTCGTCGTGGGCCTGCGCCAGTTTGGTGGGCAGGTCGCTCATGGGTGGGCCTCGAGCACGTCGTACACGTCGAGCTGCCCCTCAACCTCGGCGACCGGGGCCGGTGAAGGCAGGAGCGCGAGCGCACGCGTCAACCAGCCGCGCAGCTCCTCGACCGTCCCCTCGACCACAACCGACTCGGATCCGCCGTCGAACGCGAGCGCAGGCCCATCGTTGGAGCTCCCGTGGCCGTCGACCCACGCGCCGGGTTCGTCGGTGAACGTGATCGGCGCG
The DNA here is from genome assembly GCA_964473845.1 of uncultured Aeromicrobium sp. Lineage (GTDB taxonomy): Bacteria > Actinomycetota > Actinomycetes > Propionibacteriales > Nocardioidaceae > Aeromicrobium. The sequence continues at coordinate 5,867 of CAYYQO010000102.1, read as the reverse complement.
GCCGTGGTCAGCCATTCGATGTGGTCGCTCATGCGGACTCCTGACGGTCAGCGACCGCGGCGCGGACGAGCACGATCAGCGTGTCCTGGTCCGCCGCCGGCTGGGGCCGGTGCAGGTCCTCCGGTGCCACGTCGACGTTGGCGACGTGCTCCCACCGGTAGCCGACCGTCACGTAGTGGACCTGGACTGATGCGGTGGCCTGCAGTTCGGTGAAGCAGCCTGTGCAGAGCGTCGGCGGGATGGTCGTGGCGGGGCCGCCGGGGAGCGGGGTGCGGCGTTCGCCCCGCTCCGTCGGCGACCACGCCAGGTCATTCGCCTTCGTCGGCACCGTCATCACCCTCGCCGCCGTCGATGACGTTGATGACCGCGTCACGCCACTCGGCGTCGGGCTCGGACCACGGGTGCTCCTCGATTGCTTCGATCGCGTCGAGGTAGGCCAGGCTGGCGTCGAGACGTGCCCGGTCGTATTCGTCGGACATGTCGAGGTAGTCCACCTGCCGAGACAGCTCGGCCTCGTTGATGCTCACGAGCGCGAGCGTCGTCAGCAGGCCCGCGCCCGTCTTCTCCGCCAGGTGAGTCGCCGTGGTGGCCAAGTCGAGAGACCAGATGTTCCCGTCGTGCTGCAGCCCGTCGTGGTCAATCAGCACGCCCTGGACCTCGGCGCTGTGCAGGAGGAGCGCGAGCCCGGACCGCAGGACCGCGGTCTGCTGCTTCGTGAGCTTCACACCCGCGAAAAGGTCACGGATCGTCTGCCGGCGGACCGCTCCAGCGGCCTCGTGACGCTTCTCGATCTCGATCCACGCCAGGCGGCGTTCCTCGGCCTCAGCGTTGCGCTGCTCGCGGGCGAGCCGCTCCTCGCGTTCCTCGTCGGTCTCCGACTCGTCACTGACGGCTTCCTCGGCTTCACGGATCTTCGCGCGCAGCTCGGCCGACACGACACCAAGCGGCTCCCCGCCTCGATCGAACGTGTACCCGTCGAAGTCGACACCAGCCGTCGCGTTCATGGTGTCGTACCGCGGCAGCATCACCGGCTGATCGACACCGGCCTGCCACCGGAACTTCCAGCCGCCCTCAGGCTCATCAACCTCGGACAGTCCGGCCGCCTGCCACTTCGCCTCGGTCTCAGCGTACTGGCGGCGGAGCTTCAGCGTGGAGATCGCATTGTTCACCTTCCACCCGAAGTCGGGCGTGCCGATCGCGTCCACAGCCGCGGCGTGCAGCTCGTGGTCCTCCTCGAGCGTGGTGATCCGCTCCGCGTCCTCGAGCGTGATCTGACGCTCGTGGAGCGCATCCTTCGCCTTCGTGGCCATGGCCGCGATCTTCAGCCGCGACCTGACGGTGCTCTTGGCGCGGCCGGTGGTGCGGGAGATCTCGTCGACGTCGACGCCGAGCAGGGTCAGCTGCTGATAGGCGTCGGCTTCCTCGGTCGCGCTGAGGTCGGCGCGGCGTCCGTTCTCGACGAGCATCGCCTCGATCTGCTCCGCCTCGCTCGTGAGGTCCTCACGCACGATCGCCGGGACGTCCATGAGGCGGGCGGCCTGCGCGGCCGCGAGACGACGGTGGCCCATCAGCAGCCAGAACCGAGTGTCGGCCTCCTCCGGTGCTGGCACGACGACCAGGGGCTGCAGGATGCCCTGCGCCTCCACCGACGCGATCAACTCAGCATCGGGGGTGTCGTCGCGGCGGACATTCTTCGGGTGGGGGCCGATCTCATCGACGGCCAGGGTCAACAGGGTGGTGGACATGCGGCGGTTCTCCTTGGGTTTCAGTTGCGGAAGGGCAGGACGTTGCTGGTGTCGGCGGCGGCGGTGTCGCGGCAGTCGGTGCACCAGAGACTCCCGGTCGGCGTCTCGACCAGCTCGGTGTCGGACGAGCCGCAGGACGAGCAGCTGGCGAGGGCCAGCCACACGACCTCGGCCGGGGTGCCCAGAGCGTCGTGCTGCCACCGGGACGGGTCAAGCTCGGCGTCCGTGGAGACGCACTCCAGGACGAGAGCCTTCTGTGTCTGGTCGGCCACGGCGAACAGGCCGTCGAAGATCGGTGTCTGGATCAGGGTCGGCTCGGGTGCGTTCATCGGGTCGCCTCCCTTCCGGTGGGGAACGGGATCACAGACTTGTCGTGTACGCCGCGAGCGATCTCGTGCCGCATCCGCAGGTCGGCGATCTGCAGATCGAGGTCGGCCGGGCGGCCGGTGATGCCGTACGACTGGATCCAGCCACGGCGGGCCATGGCCTGCAGTCGGAGTTCGCGGAGCGCGAACCCGGTCACGAGCAGGGCTGGCGGGGCCGCGACGATCATGAGCGCCAGGCGCGTGTAGTCGTCCATCAGAGCACCTCCGGTGTGACGACGGTCGTCTCTGCGACCTCGACGATGGTGTCGGGGCAGCAGGCCAGGCCAGATGTCGATCCGATGAGGGCCTGCAGGCCGAGGGCCAGGTCGGGCTGGTTCCAGAACTGGCGGAACGGCACGAACCCGTCGCCGAGGAACGGGGTGTCGGGGGTGGGGGTGAACCCGAGGACCGCGACGCGGCCCTCCGGCAGCTCCACGGCGGGCGGGCCGATGAGCTGGCCGCCCGGTCCGACTGCCCACGGGGTCGCGGGTTCGTTGGGGTGGTCGGGAAGGGGTTGGGTGTGCAGAACTAGCACGCGCATGCGCGGTCTCCTGAGTCCGGGCCTGCTGGCCGGGTCTCCGTCACGAGCCGGTCAGCAGGGTGTTTGTTCGATTGTTGCGGTGGCCGCTGACAGAACTCCCTCACGGGGTGCTGTGGTTGGCCACCACACCATGATGCTAACCCATCAGGTTAGCGTGTGCAAGTAGGTCAACGCCCCCGATCGTCGACAGTCGGATCTTCCTCGTCGTCCCACACGTACACCAGCGTCCCACGGCAGCGGGTCCCACCCTCACAATGGCGGTAGCCGCCAGCGCGCGGGTAGTCCTCCATCGCGTCTTCGATCGAGTCCCACTCGCGCCCGTCGACCGCCGCGCACAGACCACACGTGACCCCGTCCATCAGCTCCGACGCATACACGTACTTCGGCTTCGGTCCCTCCTCCGCCATGTGTGTGCGCCCTGCCTGCGCGGCCGACCCAACAATCTGCCTCGCCGCGTCGTCGGTGCCAGCACGGCTCGTAGCAGCGACCTTGTCGGTGATGTCCTCCAGCAGATTGCCTGGGTCGATCTCGAGAAGGTTCTTGCCCTCGAGCTGCTTGGCTGCGACATCGACCATGCGTTGGCGAGGAAGGTCCGCGACGCTTTCAGCCATCAGCCACAGGTGATCGCTCTCGCCCGGGCTCGGGTTGATCATGTCCAAGCTCGGGAACTTGTGTGCTGGCTGGCCCTGCCGCAGTGCCTCGTCTCGTTGGAGTCGCGCCCACGTGCGACGGATCGCATACAGCTGGGTGGCGATGCTGGACTGTGAGCTGCGGATCAGGTCGCGCTGCTTCCCCGGCAATGCGGACCTCTCGGCACGCAGCTCCCAGACCCGCCTGGCCAGGTCCGTCCCGGAATCGGAATGGCGCAGAAGGTCGGACGCGAACCACGCGGTCAGTCCATCCCAGATCTGATCGGTGATCGTCTTCACGCGTCCGACTGCGGAGGACAGTTCGTCCTCCATCTCTCCGAAACGGGTGGTCGCGCGGACCTCGTGAGGTAGCAGGGCACGGATCGCGTGGCGGACATTCAGTCCGGCCTTCACCTCGGCGGTGATGACCTCGACCTCGAGCTGCGCGACGTACAGCTCCGCGTGGAGACGGCTCACGTGACCTCGGTCAGGTCTCGCAGGCGGCCGACGAGAGCCGCGGCCTGGGCGGTGAGTGGGTCCTCGCTGGCCGCGACGACCTGAAACGGGGCCTGGTGTTCCGGTGTGTCCTGATTCGCATCAGCGGCATCTTGTTCCGGTTCGGGGCCGCTATGTGTCGCCTTGGCTGGCAGTCGGCGAGTGCGGCGAACGTGGTCCTCGAGGTCGTCGTCGGGGGTGAGCAGGCCCGCGTCAGCGAGTGCCTTCAGGCCCTCGTCGGTTGCCGAGCCGGACGAGGACAGATCCTCACACTCGAGCGCGGGATAGGTCGCATCGACGCCGAAGTTCAGTTCGACCAGGTCGCGGATGATGTGCTCGGTGGCGACGTCGGAGATCCACTCGGCGACGGCCTGCAGCGAATCGATGTACCAGTCGACGAACGTCTCGCCCAGGTTCCGGGCTCCGTTGTCGTGCCCCAAGTTGAGGAACATCTGCAGCGTCGACCGGGAGCAGGCTTCGTCGTGGTACTTCACGAGCGGCAGTTCGTCCTTGATCGACCCCTTCAGGCCGAGCAGCTCCACCGAGTACTTGTTCGCGGGGATCGCGACGCCGGCCGTCGCGCCGGCGCGCATGTTCGTCGCGATGTCGAGCGCCTCGGTCTGGGAGCCGCCGGCCTCGTCGTCATAGGTGACGACCGGGATACCCATGCCGTTGCGTTCGACGGACTGAGCGCCGACGCGCAACAGGATGTCCTTCAGCAGCCAGTGCTTGTACGACTGGCGCAGCACGCTGTTGCCGGTCCAGTCGGCGCCTTCGCGTTCCAGGCTGTACATGACGAGCCGGTCCGAGCTGATCCACAGGTCGTCGAGGCTCGCGCCCGCTCGTGCGGTGTACCCGTGAGTGGTGTGGACGATCGAGTCGACGCCGCGGCCGCGCTGCCAGATCCCGAGCAGGCCACCGTCGCGAGCGACGGTGATCTCCCTGACCGTGGTCGGGTGGCGCAGGCCCAGCTTGCGCAGGTGCGCGACCTGATCGAGCGTGACGCCGGCGTCCGCCTGCTCCTTCGTGGGCGGGCCGACCTCATAGACCTGCTCGAACGGGACGAACCCGAACGGCAAAGCGAGCAGCGCCTCACGCAGGTGGTCGCGCCACACGATGCCCTGGCGGCGGCGGCGACGCTGCGGCTTGCCCGGCTCGGTGAGCCCAAGTTCGACGCGCACGAACTCCAGGATCGCCGGGTCGACACCGTCGCCGTTCAGGGTCCAGTTCGCCTTCGTGAGCGGCAGCGTCATGGCACGCAGCAGCGACCCGATCTGTCCGTCCTCGCGGCGCATCCGGTTGAAGATGCGCAGGTTCTCCGGGAAGGCGAGATCCGGGGTCTCCTCGTCGGGCGCGGCCGCGTACCCGAAGCCGGTCGACGGGTGCCACGTCTGGGTCATTCCGCCCGGGTGACCGGCCTCGACGACGGACGCGCGGGGAGTGGTGGCTGCCATGCTGTTCATGATCGGTTCGATCTTCCCGTCACGGTGGGACGCTGGCAAGGGTGTGAGGCGTCACCGCCGGGCGATAGACTCGACCTTGTGGTGCTCTCCTGAGTCCCACGGCGGCGAGGATTGCCCCTGATTGCCTGCCCACCCGGACCGTCATCCGGCGGGCCTAGCCCGGCAAACGTGGGGCTCCTCGCCGCTCTCATTCCTGGTCAGATTTCGCGCAACCGTCAGAATCCGCGCTGCAGGCCGGCGGTCTCTGTGGTCGGCATGACCTTGCTGCGCCCGGACTTCGCCTCCTTGGCAGACGCCCCACGCCCCTCGAGACCAGCGAGCAGATATCTCATCGCGTCGTACGCGTGATCCTCGCTGGTCGTGTCGACGTCCTCGGGGTTCTTCGCCCGCGGCAGCGTCGGCAGCGTCCGGATCAGGTTCGTGCATGTCGAGTAGACGAGGATGCGGGGGAGTCCGTCAGCTCGGATGCGGAGCTTGTCGTCGAGCAGTGCCGCGCCGGCGAGGCGGTTGTTCCACGCCCGCCGCACGGCTCCACCGAATCGGTCGTAGTAGGCGCCAGCGATTGACCCTTTCGGTGGCCGGTCGTCGTCGAGCTTGGACTTGATCGGCTGGTCCGGTGCCCGCGCCCA
>CAYYQO010000101.1:1923-11516 GCA_964473845.1 uncultured Aeromicrobium sp. | reverse complement strand
GGGCGATCACGATCCACAAGAGCCAGGGCCAGACTCTCGATCGGCTCGTGGTCGACCTCACCGGCGGCGTGTTCGCGACGGGCCAGGTCTACGTCGCCCTGAGCCGCGCGACCTCGTTGTCGGGACTCGTGCTGAAACGACCCGTCGAGCCGCGGCACCTGCGCACCGATCGGCGCATCCTGCGTCATCTGCACGCGTCGGTGGTGCGTGGGGAGAACGACCGCTTCTGCGGGATCGGGGTCTGCCTCGTCGGTGACGAGGGCACGTTCTCACGGCCTCGGCCGGTCGAGCTGGCGGTCGCCTTCGAGGACGACACGGCCGTCACGACGATCATCAACCCGGAGCGCGACCTCGCCGATGCGCGGACCGCCTATGGGATCACTGCCGATGACGTGTTGTTGGCGCCCACGTTGTCGCAGGCATGGGCGACGATCGCGCCGCTGCTCGAGGGCGCAGTGCCGGTGGGGATCGGCATCGACGAAGCGCTGGGCATGATCGACTTCGAACTGAAGCGACTGAAGCGGACCTACCCCATGCCGTTGGGAGTGGACGTGCCGCCGGCCGATCTGACCGATCAGGAGCGTCGAGCGGCCGCTTCGGGGCGAGCGCTCGACCGGGCGCGGGCCGCGATGGACGCGCACCGTCGGCTCGGCGCTGAGGGGGCGGGTACGCCGTTCGAGAACGTCGGTGTGGTCGAGGACGAACCGAGCCATCTGCTCACGCGCGATGCCGACGCCGCGGTCACGCAGGCGCCCGCCATGGCGACTCTGTCCACGATCGTGGACGTGAGCCGGGTGATCAGCCGTGCAGTGCTCGACGGTGTCGAGTCGCGACTTTCTGATCCGGCTGTCGGCGAAGCGGCCCGGTTTGCTGGCGGTGGCATCGTCGCGGGTCGCCTGGCCGAGGTGGCCGGGCGGGCGTCGCGGCTGTCGCCCGAACTCGTCCGCCGGCTGCGAATTGTCGAGGCGCTCCTGGGGACAGCATTCGTCGATGGGGTGGTTGAGACGCTCGCGGACTCGCATCCGAGCAGCGACGAGGTCCTGGTCGCAGGGGCACGAGTGTGCTTCACCGGCAGCGCCCTGACTCCTGCAGGGCGGTTGTTGTCCCGTGACGACATGACCGAACTGGCTGCGCGTCGCGGACTGGTGCCGGTCAACAACGTCACGAAGACGCGCTGCGACGTTCTCGTCGTCGCCGAGGCCGGCACGCAGTCGGGCAAGGCGCGCAAAGCCCGTGACTATGGCACGCCCGTTCTCACTGCCGCTGAGTTCCTTGCCTGGGTGGGAGACACGAACATCGGGTGACTACCTGGCGAGACGGGGCTGCCATCTCGCCAGTGAGGCCCAATAAGGTGGGTGTCGATGTTGGTGTCCGTGCTCGTTGATAGGACTTCTTTCCATGACAACGCCTGCGACCGCCTGCCCGTGGTGGTGCACCGATCACCGATCTGGTGCGACTGCCGAGGATGAACAGCACGCCCGCCTATTCCAGGTGCCGCGTGGTGCCTGGGTGGCGATCCTGCTCGGCGTGCTGCCTTCCGATCGCGTCGAACTGGCGTATGCGGCCGAGTCCTACGGCGCGAGTGCGGGGGATGGCCGAGCGTTCGCCGCCGCATTGCGACGTGCTGCCGACCTGCTCGAACGCATCGTCGACGAGGGTGGCGCGGGGCCGTAGTGCCGTCAGCGGCCGCCGGACGCCCTGAAGGCTCGCACCTCGACCAGTAGTTCGCCCAACTCCATCTCGAAGACTGCCTCGAGTGCCAGAAGGGTGTCCAGGCTCGGGTTGGCCGAGCTGCGCCCGGACGTGTTGTTGTTCCGGTTGTTCTCCAGGTTCTGGATCTGGTTTCGGCTCAGTCCCGCGCGGTGCGCCAACTCTTCCTGGGTTAGTCCGAGTTCTTCGCGCCGGTGGCGCAGCCAGCGAGCGAACCAGCCGGCGATGTCGACCGTGTGGTCCGTGGGCGTGCGCTTAGGCATGCACAACAGCATGGGCCGGGTGATCCTCAAGATCAGCCCAATGGATTGGGTGACGAATGGTGACGCTGGGAGACATGAGGCCCAGTGTATTGGGGATCTCCTGAAGGCCGACGTGCCCCTGCGGTCCGCAGCGGCAGAGAAAATGAGGCAAAGAGCGTGTGGCTGGAGTGCCGCTTGGGCAAGATGAGGGATATCCATCGAATTTCGTGACGCGCCTCACGTTCTATGTTACATTCCCAATGTCACATCCTGAGTGCACGAGGAGATCGCCATGACCGTCACCGACGATCACGCCGCTGTTGAGTTCCGTCAGTCCATCGACATGGACACCGAGCTCGAGCGATTGCTCGAGTCCTCTGCCGTCCTGTCCTATGACCCTGACCAGGAGATCGATTGGGAGAAGCCCCTCGATCCGGACAAGTACGGTCTGAACCCCGAGTGGTGCACGCTCTACGGCACCGCCTTGTGGGAACGCATGACCGAGCAGCAGCGCATCGACCTGACGCGTCACGAGGTCGGCTCGATCATGAGCACCGGCATCTGGTTCGAGACGATGCTGCAGTCGATGGTCCTGCGCTCGCAGTACTCGGCCGACTACGGCGACCCCGAGTTCCGGTTCGCGCTCACCGAGATCGCCGACGAATGCCGGCACTCGCTGATGTTCAGCAAGACCTGCAGCAAGATGGGCGTCCCGCACTACCGACCGCGCCGCGCCTACCACGAGCTGGCGCGCATCTTCCGTTCCACTGCGACCGGCGAGATGTCCTACTCCGCGATCCTGGTCGCCGAAGAGGTCCTCGACATCATGCAGCGTGACTGGATGCGCGGCGAGAACGTCCTCGAGGAAGTGCGCACCACCAGCAAGATCCACGTGGTCGAGGAAGCGCGGCACATGAAGTTCGCGCGCATTGAGATCAAGGAGTACCTCAAGGGAATCTCCAAGCCGCGCCGTCACCTCGCAGCCTTCGTCATCTCGATCGTCGCGGCGATCATCGTCGATTCGCTCGTCAACGACGATGTCTACGAGAACGTCGGCCTGGACGCCGATGAGGCGAAGGCGGCCGCCAAGAGCAACACGCACCACCAGAACCTGATGCGCATGAGCTGCGTGCACCTCATGGACTTCCTCTCCGAGGTCGGGCTGCTGACGCCCACGGCGATGAAGATCTATCGCACGGTCCACATGCTCTGACCCACCTGTCTGACGCTGCCCGACGAACCGACCCCCCGAAAGAACGACTGTGGCCTACGCGATCACTCAGTCCTGCTGCAAGGACGCCTCGTGCGTTTCGGTCTGCCCCGTGGACTGCATCCATCCGACCCCCGACGAGCCCGACTTCGGCAAGGTCGACATCTTGTACGTCGACCCCAAGGCGTGCATCGACTGTGGCGCGTGTGTCGACGCGTGTCCGGTCGCGGCGCCGAAGGCGATCGACCTGTTGCGCGGGTCGGAGAAGGTGTTCGAACAGCTCAACGCCGCCTACTTCCAGGATCTGCCCGAACGCGAGCCGCGGGTGCATTCGTCGATCGAGACGGCCAGCGACCTGGAGCGGCAGCTGACGATCGCGATCGTCGGCACGGGGCCCGCAGCGGCGTACACGGCTCGCGAACTGCTGCTGTCGACCAACGCGAAGATCACGATGATCGACAAGCTGCCCGTTCCCGGCGGCCTGGTCCGCGGCGGGGTCGCTCCCGATCACACCGATACCAAGAAGTTCTCGGGGATCTTCCACTGGGCCTACAAGCATCCGCGCACCAAGATGGTCATGAACGTCGAGGTCGGCCGGGACATCTCGCATGCCGAGGTGTTGCAGCACCACGATGTCGTGGTCTACGGCGTCGGAGCTCGCCTCGACCGGCCGCTGGGCGTGTCCGGCGAGGACTTGCCCGGTGTGCTGGCCGCTCCCGACGTCGTCGGTTGGTACAACGGTGCGCTCGACGTCCCGGCGGCTGACATCCAGATCCAGGGTGACCGCGTGGTCATCGTCGGCAACGGCAACGTGGCGCTGGACCTGGCTCGCCTGTTGCTCGAGGATCCCGAGGTGCTGGCTCGTACCGACATGGCCGATCACGCCGTCGCGGCGTTCCGTGGACTCACCGTGCGCGAGGTCGTGCTGCTGGGTCGCCGCGGTCCGTCGGCGGCTGCCTTCACCCGGCCCGAACTGGTGATGATGCCGCCGGGTATCGAGGTCGTCGTCGCCCGTGATGAACTCACTGAGGCCGAGCTGGCCGAGGCCGAGCCCGACTCGAACGCCGAACTGCTGTCGCGGCTTCCGCTCGTCGATGCCGACCTTTTGTCGCCGCCCGAGGGCACCCGACGACTCGTGTTCGCCTTCGGGCGACAGGTCGTCGCGGTCGAGGGGGATGGTCGGGTCGAGGCGGTCCGGATCGCGCCGACCGGTTCGCCCGACGAGGCCGTCACGGTCGCGTGCGGAACGCTGATCCGTTCGACGGGGCACCGTGGATCTCCCGTTCCGGGCCTCCCGTTCGACGAGGCCACCGCGACCATCCCGAACGAACGGGGCCGGGTGATCGATCCGGCGACCGGCGAACCGATTCCGGGTACCTATGTGGTGGGTTGGATCAAACGTGGTGCCACGGGTGGCATCGGCGCGAATCGCACATGTGCGCACGAGACGATCGCCGCGATCACGGCCGATGCGAACGCCGACAAGATCCCGCATGCGCCCAAGCGGCGGATGATGTTCGGGTCCTTCGTGCGCGGTCAGGTCGATGGGGTGGTCGGGCGTCGCCGGATGCTCGCGATCGAGAAGGCCGAGGAGAAGCGCGGCCGCCGCCAGGGCCGTCCGCGGGTCAAGTTCGACTCCGTCGACGAGATGCTCAAGGTCAGCCCGGTCACGAGCGTCCACTGACGGGCGAGATCACATCGGTGCGGGTCGGAAGGCCGAGGCGGCGCGGGTAGAATCGGCCCATGGTGGGCATCGCTGACAAATTCGCTTCTCTTGGTCTGACATACGACGACGTTCTGCTCCTCCCGGGCGAGACCGACGTCATTCCCAGCGAGGTCGATACCACGACGCGGTTGACGCGTGAGATCTCGTTGCGCATCCCGCTGCTGTCCAGTGCGATGGACACCGTCACCGAGTCGCGCATGGCGATCGCGATGGCCCGCGAGGGCGGCATCGGCATCCTGCATCGCAATCTCTCGGCCGAGGACCAGGCGTACCAGGTCGAGTTGGTCAAACGCACCCAGACCGGCATGATCCCCAACCCGGTCACGATCGGACTCAAGGCCACGCTGGAGGAACTCGACGAGATCTGTGGCGAGTACCGCGTGTCGGGCCTGCCGGTCGTCGACGAGGACAACACCCTGCTGGGCATCGTCACGAACCGCGACCTGCGCTTCACCCCGGTCAAGGAGTGGGCCACGACGCTCGTCGGTGACGTCATGACCCCCATGCCGCTCATCACGGGCCGCGAGGGCATCAGCCACGAGGACGCGTCGTCGTTGCTGCGCCAGCACAAGCGCGAGCGCCTGCCGATCATCGACGAGAACGACAAGCTGACCGGGCTCATCACGGTCAAGGACTTCGTCAAGTCCGAGCAGTTCCCGCTGGCCAGCAAGGACAGCGAAGGCCGCCTGCTGGTCGGTGCGGCGGTCGGCTTCTTCGGCGACTCCTACGAGCGCGCCGGCGGCCTGCTGCAGGCCGGCGTCGACGTGCTGGTCGTCGACACGGCCCACGGCCACGCCAGCGCGCTGCTCGAGATGGTGCGCAGGCTCAAGGCCGATCCGGCGTTCGCGAACGTCCAGATCATCGGCGGCAACGTCGCCACGCGGGCGGGTGCCCAGGCGCTCGTCGACGCGGGCGTCGACGCCGTCAAGGTGGGCGTCGGGCCGGGCTCGATCTGTACGACGCGCGTGGTCGCCGGTGTCGGCGTCCCCCAGGTCTCGGCCGTGTACGAGGCCTCACTGGCTGCCGAGCCGGCCGGGGTCCCGGTCATCGCCGATGGTGGACTGCAGTACTCCGGTGACATCGCGAAGGCCCTCGTCGCGGGCGCCGAGAGCGTCATGGTCGGCTCGTTGCTGGCTGGTTGCGAGGAGAGCCCAGGCGAGCTGATCTTCGTCGCAGGCAAGCAGTACAAGGCCTACCGCGGCATGGGTTCGGTCGGCGCGATGGCCTCGCGCGGCAAGAAGTCCTATTCCAAGGACCGCTACTTCCAGGCCGATGTCACGAGCGACGACAAGATCGTCCCCGAGGGCATCGAGGGCCGCGTCGCCTACCGCGGACCGTTGTCCACGGTCGCTCACCAGTTGGTCGGTGGCCTGCACCAGTCGATGTTCTACGTCGGCTCGCGCACGATCCCCGAGCTGCGTGAGCGCGGCAAGTTCGTCCGCATCACCTCGGCCGGGCTCAAGGAGTCGCACCCGCACGACATCCAGATGACGGTCGAGGCGCCCAACTACACGATTTTGTGACACGGGCGGCGAGCCGCGCCGAGGTCGTGGCGGCGGTGTCCGCGCTGTCGCGCCCGGCCGTGGTCGGGGTCTCGGGCTACGGCGGGGCCGGAAAGTCGACGTTGAGTCGAGCTCTGGAATCGGCCGTGCCCGGCGCGGTCCGACTGCGCGGTGACGACTTCCTCGATCCTCGACGGTCGCATCAGCGGTCGTCGGACTGGGACGGTGTCGATCGCGAACGGATGCGTGAAGTGATCGCGCTGTTCCGCGCCGGTGAACCGGTGAGGTATCGACCGGTCGACTGGTCGACGTGGGAACTGGGCGAACCGGTCGACCTGCCCGCGGGATCGGTGCTGATCGTCGACTCGATCGGCATCCTGCACCCCGATCTGCTGGGCCACTTCGATCTGACCGTCTGGGTGGACGCCAGCCACGAGGACGCCACCCGGCGAGGCATGGCGCGCGACCGTGCGGCGGGCAGCGATCACGATCGGCTCTGGGTCGAGGTGTGGGAGCCCAACGATCGTGATTTCGATGCGCTCTTCTCGCCTCGTGACGTGGCCGACCTACGATGCGGCCCTGTCCCCGAGCACTGAGGTGTACGTCCGTCGGCCGTCGCGGTGGGGACGGCTCAGCGGATCTGACGGATTCGCTCCGACTCGCCCCATGCCGTGTCGGCCGTCCACGCGACCGCGTCGAGCCGCTGCGCCAGGGCGAGGCAGAGGCGATCGCCCAGGGAGAACCTCGGATCCTGCGCCCAGCGCGCGGCCGCGAGTTCGGCGTCCACGGCCGTGACGGGCTCGATCACCAGGTCGAATGACAGCAGCAGGGAGCGGGCGAGCGGCCAGTTGCGTCGCTTGGCCTCGATCTTCTGCGCCACCTCCGACCAGGTGGCGGCTCCGCAGACGGCATGCTCTGCCAGGGCCGCCTCGACAGCATCGGCTCCGGGTTCACCCTGGAGGTAGGCCAGCAGGGCCGAGGCATCGAAGACGTTCACGCGGCGTCGTCGGCGGCGGAGTGGCGACGTTCCTGCAGCAACTCGGCCACCAGATCGAGTCCTTCGAGGTCACGACGAACCCAGTCGCGAAGCTGGTCGCGGGTGAGCATGACGATTCCGTGGTCGGTCTCGACGAGCGTGACGGGAGTTCCTGAGTGCAGCCCGGCGTGCTCGCGCAATTCCGCCGGGATCACCAAGCGTCCGCGATCTCCCACCTGGGTCAGGTACGTCCCACTCATGGATTGAGAGTACCACCGAGCACACGGGAGTGGGATTTGCCGAGTCGTGGGTCCGGCCATCGATTTCGCGCCTGCCGACGTTCAAACGTGCGCCTCACCGGTTCCGGCGCGTCCCGATAGGCTGTGACGCGTGAGCATCGACATCGGACTGGCCAAGCGCGGGCGACAGGGATACCACTTCGACGACATCGCGATCGTGCCGAGCCGGCGCACCCGCGACCCCCGAGAGGTCTCGACCCACTGGCAGATCGATGCCTACCGTTTCGACCTGCCGATCATGGCCGCGCCGATGGATTCGGTCATGAGCCCCGAGACCGCGATCGCTCTCGGCAAGTTCGGCGGTCTGGGTGTCCTCAACCTCGAGGGCCTGTGGACTCGTTACGAGGATCCGCAGCCGTTGCTCGACGAGATCGCGCGCATCGAGCCCAGCCAGGGCACGGGTCGGCTGCAGCAGATCTACAACGAGCCGATCAAGGCTGAACTGATCACCGAACGACTGCGCGAGATCCGCGAAGCCGGCGTCACGGTGGCCGGTTCGCTGTCCCCGGGCCAGACGAAGCAGTTCGCCGACACCGTGGTCAAGGCCGGCGTCGACCTGTTCGTCATCCGCGGTACCACCGTCTCTGCCGAGCACGTCTCGGGCAATGCCGAACCACTCAATCTCAAGCAGTTCATCTACGAACTCGACGTGCCCGTGATCGTCGGTGGGTGCGCGACGCACCAGGCCGCCCTGCACCTCATGCGCACCGGTGCGGCGGGCGTGCTGGTCGGCTTCGGTGGTGGTGCCACGCACACGACCCGTAGCGTGTTGGGCGTCGCGGTTCCGATGGCGTCCGCCGTCTCCGACGTGGCGGCCGCACGGCGCGACTACCTCGATGAGTCAGGCGGCCGGTACGTCCACGTCATCGCCGATGGTTCGATCGGTCGCAGCGGCGACCTGGCCAAGGCCTTCGCGTGCGGTGCCGACGCCGTCATGATCGGCTCGCCGCTCGCGCGCGCCACGGACGCGCCCGGTCACGGCTTCCACTGGGGTGCCGAGGCCTGGCACGGCGACCTGCCGCGTGGCGAGCGGGTCGAGATCGGCACGGTCGGCCCCCTCGAACAGGTGCTGTTCGGTCCCTCGGTGGTCCCCGACGGCACCATGAACCTGGTGGGTGCGTTGCGCCGAGCGATGGCCACCACGGGTTACACCGATCTCAAGGAATTCCAGCGCATCGAGGTCGTCGTCGGGTGACCCTGACCGTCGCCACGGGACAGTTCGCCTCGGCCGGCGACGTCGAGACCGACATCGCCACCGTCGTGCGCGCCATCGGTCTGGCCCGCGGTGCCGATCTGCTGGTCATGCCCGAACTCTTCCTCGGTGGCTATCGATTACCGCCGATCGTGGTGGGCGAGTCGGATCCGCGCCTGGATCCGATCGAGCGGGCCGCAGCCGAAGCCGGTCTGGTCGCCCTGGTCGGCGCCTGCCTCGACGGACCGGACGGCTTCACGATCTCGACGCTGGCGTTCGGGCGTGGCGACGACCCGGTCCGGCGCCGGGTCTATGACAAGCAGAACCCGTGCGACGACGAGAACGACCACGTCGTCGCGGGGGCGGACAGCGTCATCATCGAGGTCCGGGGCTGGCGGATCGGGTTGGCGATCTGTTACGACGGCTGTTTCCCCGAGCACGCCAGAGCCCTGGCCATCGCGGGCGCCGAGGTCTACGCGGCCTCCGTGGCGTACTTCGCCGGCAGCGCCCACCGGCGCGAGCTGTACTACCGGGCCCGGGCGCTCGAGAACGGCATGTACGTCGTGGTCAGTGGCCTGGCCGGCGCTGTCGCGGGCCGGGAGTTCGACGGCGGAAGCGCTGTCCATGATCCTGAAGGCCGCACGATCGCCGAGGTCTCCACGGGGGAGGGTGTCGCGATCGCGACGCTCGACCGCCCTCTGCTGAAGGCGACCCGGGCCACGCACACGATGCTCGC
>CAYYQO010000101.1:0-1823 GCA_964473845.1 uncultured Aeromicrobium sp. | reverse complement strand
CTGCGCGAGTTGGTCGAGATCAAGCGGATGTACGTGCTGGACCGGACCCGGGGGACGGGCCTGGCGCCGCGGTTGTTGGCGGCGGTCGAGGAGCGGGCTGCCGAGGTGACTGGCCGGGTCGTTCTGCACACCGGGCTGCGCCAACGAGCGGCCATCGCGCTGTACGAACGATCCGGATACCTGCCGATCGAGGTGTACCCGCCGTACGACGAAGTACCGGAATCACTGTGCTTCGCCAAGCAATTTCGGTGAGAACCGGGCTCTGTAACCGACAGTGACACAAATGTGACACAAGTAGTGTCACATCGATCTCGATTCGGGTATTCTCCACGCATGGCCGATGTTGCTCAGATCACAGTCACCCCCGCACGCAGCTCCGAACTCACGGCGTTGATCCGTGCGACCGGAGATGAGATCCGCACGACGATCTCGCCGTTGAGTGGTGCCGATGTCGCCACGATCCCGGTCTCGACCGAGCAGGACGTGCTCGACGCGTTCGCCGCTGCACGGGTCGCGCAGGAGAACTGGGCCCGCACTCCGCTGCGGCACCGCAAGAAGGCGCTGCTGAAGCTGCACGACCTGATCCTGAAGAACCAGGCCGAGCTGCTCGACCTGATCCAACTCGAGTCGGGCAAGGCCCGCTCGCACGCGTTCGACGAGGTTCTGCACACGGCGCTCACCGGGCGCTACTACGGCCGGAAGCTGTCGAGCATCCTCGGCCCGCATCGCCGCTCCGGCGTCTACCCGGTCATCACCGGCATCCGCCAGTACCAGCAGCCGAAGGGCGTCGTCGGCCTGATCACGCCCTGGAACTACCCGCTGTCGATGGCGCTCGTCGACGGTCTCGCGGCCGTCGCCGCCGGCAACGCCGTCGTGCACAAGCCCGACAGCCAGTCCCCGCTCACGGCGCTCGCGATCGTCCAGCTCCTGCAGAAGGCAGGCTTCCCGAAGGACCTGTGGCAGGTCGTCAGCGGTGCCGGCTCGGTGATCGGTTCGGTCATCATCGACAACGCCGACTACATCTGCTTCACCGGTTCGACCGCGACGGGCAAGCGGATCGCGGCCCAGTGTTCCGAGCGGCTCATCGGCTGCTCGCTCGAACTCGGCGGCAAGAACCCGATGATCGTCCTGCCCGGCGCGAACGTCGCCAAGGCCGTCGAGGGCACCGTCAACGCGGCCTTCAGCTCCGCCGGCCAATTGTGCGTCTCGATCGAGCGCATCTACGTGCACGACTCGATCTACGCCGAGTACCGCGACGCCCTGGCCGAGCGACTCTCGAACCTGACGTTCGGCGCGAACGCCGACTGGGAGGTCGAGATGGGCACGCTCGTCTCGCCGTCGCAGTTGGCGACGATCGAGAAGCATGTCGCCGACGCGCTCGACAACGGAGCCACGCTCGTGTCCGGCGGCATCACGCGCCCGGACATCGCCCCGTGGTTCCACGAGCCGACGGTCCTCGAGGACGTTCCCGAGACGGCGATCTGCTTTGCCGAGGAGACGTTCGGTCCGCTCGTCTCGCTGTACCCGTACACGATCGTCGGCGAGGCGATCGAGGCGGCGAACAGCACGGTCTACGGGCTCAACGCCAGCGTGTGGGGTCCCGTCCGCCGGGCCAGGAAGGTCGCGCCGAAGATCAAGGCCGGCACTGTCAACATCAACGAGGGCTTCGCGGCCACGTTCGGCAGCATCGGTGCCCCGATGGGCGGCATGAAGGAGTCGGGCACCGGTCGTCGCCAGGGGGCCGAGGGCGTCCTGCGGTTCACCGAGACCCAGTCCGTCGGTGTCCAGCGGGTCATCCCCGTCGGCGGTCCGTCGTTCCTGCC
>CAYYQO010000100.1:0-11600 GCA_964473845.1 uncultured Aeromicrobium sp. | reverse complement strand
CAACCTGCTGGTCGACCGCGGGAACCCCTTCGTCTGACCCGCTGGCAGTGACGTTCGAGGGGCCGACACGCCGTGAAGTGCCCCGCAAACGTCACTGCCAGCGGTCAGGACTGCTTCTCGGCGAGGTTCTTCAGGAGTTGGTCGCCCTCGATGTCCAGGTCGGGCAGCAGGCGGTCGAGCCAGGCCGGCAGGCGCCAGGCGCGGTCACCGAACATCGCCATCAGCGCAGGCACGAGGGTCATGCGCACCAGGAATGCGTCGATCGCGATCGCGATGGCCAGGGCGAAGCCGATCTGCTTGATCATCGGGTCGCCGTTGAAGATGAAGCCCGCGAAGACGGCCGTCATGATGACGGCGGCTGCGACGACGACTCGGCTGGAGTGACTGAAGCCGTCGATCACCGCCTCGGTCCCGCGCTTGCCGTGGACCCACGACTCGCGCATCGACGAGACCAGGAACACCTGGTAGTCCATCGCGAGGCCGTACGCGATACCCGTGACGAGGATCGGCAGCATCGCCATGACCGGCCCCGTGGAATCGAGCCCGAACAGACTGTTGAGCCAGCCCCACTGGAAGACGGCGGTCGTGGCACCCAGGGTGGCCAGGATCGTCAGGAGGAAGCCCGCGGTGGCCTTGAGCGGCACGATGAGCGAACGGAACACGACCGTCAACACGATGAGCGACAGCACGATCACGATCGCGAGGTAGATCGGCATGACCTCGCTCATCTTCTCGGCGATGTCGATGCCCATGGCCGTCTGGCCCGTGAGGCCCAGTTCAACACCGTGCTGATCGGCGTACTCGGCGGCCTGATCGCGCAGCGTGTGCACCAGCGCCTCCGTCGATTCCGACGTCGGCCCGCCCTCGGGGATGACCGAGACCAGCACCGTGCGGCCGTCCTCGCTCGCGCCCGATGCGGTCGCCGAGACGACTCCGTCGGTCTGGGTGAGTTCGGTGACGATCGCGGTGGCGGCCTCCTCGGTGACGGGCTGGTCCGTCGTCGAGGACAGGACCGCCAGCAGCGGCCCGTTGAGGCCTTCGCCGAAGGCGGCGGTGACGGCCTCGTAGCTCTCGCGCTGGTCGGTTCCCTGGTTGTAGTTGTCGCCCGTGGGCAGGCCCAGGCGCATGTCGGCGGCCGGGATGGCGACGACGAGGGTCGTCAGGACCACGGCGGCCGCAGCCCACCAGCGGCGCTTGGCGATGAAGGTGGCCCACCGCCGAGCGGTCGCATGGTCGTCACCGGCAGCGGCCTTCTCGGCATAGCCGGCGCGGGCCTTGTCCGACACGATTCGTTCGCCGACCAGGCCCAGCAACGCGGGCAGGGCCGTGAGTGCGATGAGGACGGCGACGGCGACGGTGCCCGCAGCGATGAGAGCCATCGTCGTGAGCAGGCTGATGCCGATCACGGTCAGCGCCGCGAGGGCGATGACGACCGTGGTCCCGGCGAAGAAGACGGCGCTGCCGGCGGTCCCGACGGCACGGCCGGCGGCCTCGTGGGCAGTCAGGTCCTCGCGCATGATGAGGCGTCGCTGGCGATTGACGATGAAGAGCGCGTAGTCGATGCCGACGGCCAGGCCGAGCATGAGGCCCAGCACGATGCTCATCGACCCCAGTTCGTAGAAGTGGCCGAGCGTGTACGCCCCGCCGACCCCGACACCGACGCCGAGCAGTGCGGTCACGAGGGGCAGGCCCGCGGCGACGACCGAGCCGAGCGTGATGAACAGGACGATGGCCGCCACGACGATGCCCAGGACCTCACCGGCGCCGACGACCTCGGGGATCTCCTGCAGGGTCGAGCCCGGAAGGACGTCGACATCGGCACCCGCGAGAGGCTCCTTGGCGGTGTCGAGGAGGTGTTCGATCGCACCGGTGGGCAGTTCGATCACCTGGCCGGCGAACTGGAACTGGACCATGGCGACGCTGCCGTCGGCCGAGACGGTGACGCCGGGCACGAGTTGGCCGTCGACCGCCATCGGCACCGGCTGGTCGAGGGTCTGGCCGGCCAGGGCGGCGGCCTGGGCCTGCTCGGCCGCCTGCACCATGGCGGCGACCTGGGCCTGGGCGGCCGGGTCCTGGCTCGCCCCGGCCAGTTCGGCGGGGTCGACGACCTCGTCGCTCGTGTAGATCGACTGGACCGACTGGGCGAGGAGTCCGGCGAGTTGCTCGTCGAAGAACGTCGAGCCCTGCGGAGCGCGGTAGATGATCTGTCCCGAGTCGCCGGCGGCAGCGGGCATCTCCTGCTCGAGCAGGTCGATCACGCGCATCGATTCGACGCCGTTGATCGTGACCTCGTTGCTCACCTTGGGGGCGTTGAGCACGATCGAACCGACGATCACGGCCAGCAGGACGAGCCAGGCGCCCAGGAATCGGAACGGATGGGCGAAGGCGGACTTGCCCCAGCGGTAGAGCAGTGTGGACACGAGACTTCCTCACAAAGTGATAGGTGACTCTCACATCGTAGTATCATGGCCGCAGTGAGCACAGGTCAGGGGAGGAGACGTATGTCACGGCGAGATTCGCGAGCGAACGCCGTACGGATCGTCGACGCGCTCCTGCGCCTGTGGGCCGACAACGCGACCCCGTCGATGGAGGAGATCGCCGCCGGAGCCGGGGTCGGCGTGGCGACCGTCTACCGGCACTTCCCCAAGCGCGCCGACCTGGAACGGGCTGCCTTCGGCCGGATCTTCGCCGAGGAGCTCATGCCCCTGGTCGAAGGCGCCGAGTCCGCGGACGTCGACCTGCTCGAGGTAGCCACGCGGTTCGTCGAGGTGGTGTGCCGCTACACCCCCGTCTTGGGCGAGGTCGGCGTCAGCCACGTGACCGACTCGGCGCTGGAGGACCTGGCCGGCCCGTTCGTCGAACTGCTGCGCCGTGGCCAGGAGTCGGGAATCGTGCGCCGCGACCTCGAGCCCGTCGACATCTACTGGTTGCTGCGGATGACCGTGCTGGGGCTGAACTCGCCGCTCAGTTCGCCCACCGTGCGGCGCCGGTACCTCGCGATGCTGCTGACGGCGTTGTCCCCGGATGCGGAGAGTTCGTTGCCGGCGCTGAGTGAGGCCGACTACGAGATCCTGCAGGTGCCACCGGACCGGCGCGGCGCGCCGGGTGCCTGAGCGTCAGCGCCTGCGCAGCCGCCGAGACGCGATCCAGGCGGCCGAGCCGATCGCGCCGGCCACCGCCGTCTTAGCGCCGACCGAGAACACCTTGCGCCCCGTGCGATAGTCACGGATCTGCCAGCCGTTCGCCTTGGCGTGCGCGTGCAGTGCGCCGTCGGGATTGACGGCGCAGGGATGGCCCACGAGTGACAGCATCGGGATGTCGTTCGAGGAGTCGGAGTAGGCGTAGCAGCGTTCCAGGTCGAGCCCCTCGGACTCGGCCAGGGCACGGATCGCCACCGCCTTGCCCTCGCCGTGCAGCATCTCGCCGACCAGGCGGCCGGTGTAGACGCCGTCGACATGTTCGGCCACGGTGCCCAGCCCACCGGTCAGCCCCAGGCGCCGGGCGATGACGTGGGCGATCTCGACCGGGGCGGCCGTCATGAGCCACACCCGCTGGCCCTGGTCGAGGTGCCACTGCGCCATCGCGCGCGTGCCCGGCCAGATCTTCTGGGCCATGTACTCGTCGAAGACCTCCTCGCCGATCGCCTCGAGCTCGCTGACCTCGTGGCCCGCAATGAACTGCAGGGCCGAATTGCGGGCGTTCTCGATGTGCGCGGGATCCTCGACGCCGACGTACTTGAAGTACGCCTGCTGCCAGGCGGCCTTCGCGATGTCGCGGGTCCGGAAGAACTTGCGCCGGTGCAGGCCGCGCGCCAGCAGGAAGATCGACGCGCCCTGCATGATCGTGTTGTCGACGTCGAAGAAGGCCGCAGCAGCAGGGTCCGGGGGATGGGCCAGCGCCTGCTCGACCTCGGCCGCAGCCGCTGCCGCCTGGCCGGCCAGCATCGACCTCGACTGCAGGTTCTGCGGCAGGTCGGAGGGCCGGTGCGATGACATGGCCTCACTGTATCGGCGAAAGAAGCCGGCGCTGTGTGGTTGACTCGTCGCCATGGCCGTCAACGTGAGTGACGATCTACGAGAGATCGCCCATCGTGACCCGCAAGGCACCGCCCTGATCGAACCGGGCTCGGGCCGTCAGGTGACGTGGGCCGAGTTCGACCAGTGGGCCGATCGGGTCGCGCAGACCCTGCTGGGCCGGGGAATCCTGGCCGGCCAGCGGGTCGCGCTGGTGATGTCCAACGGTATCGACCTCGCGGTCGCGTACTACGGAGTCCTGCGCGGCGGCATGGTCGCCGTCCCCATCAATCCGCGCGCCACCCCGCGTGAGATCACCCGCATGGTCGAGGCCTGCGCCCCCAAGATCGTGGTGGGCGACGCCCAGTCGATCACGCAGGTGCGCGAGGCCGACACTGGCGACTCGCTCATCGTGGTCCACCGCGTCGCGCCCCAGGACGGTGAACTGCGGTTCGGGGCGTTGCTGGAGCAGGCGGTCGACACGATTCCCGTCGCCCCGCCCGATCCCGAGTCGCTGGCCGTCGTGCTGTTCACCTCTGGCGCCACGGGCCTGCCGCGCGGCGTCATGCTCACGCACCGGGCACTGACCGCCGACCTCGACCAGTTGCAGCAGGTCGACTCGCCGCCGGTCGTGACGCCGGACGACGTCGTGCTCGGCCTCCTGCCCATGTTCCACATCTACGGGCTCAACTGCGTCCTGTCGCTGTCGGTGCGCACGGGGGCCACGGTCGTGCTGGTCGAGGAGTTCCATCCCGCGACGTTGCTCGCCGAGATCGCCGAGTTGGGCATCACGTACCTGCCGGTCGCACCGCCCGTCATCTCGGCGTGGGTGGGACTCGAAGGATTGCGCGAGTCGTTGTCCGGTGTGCGCCTCATCGTGTCGGGCGCCTCCGCGCTCGACCCGGAATTGGCCGAGGCGTTCCACGCCCTGTCCGGCAAGCCGATCGAGCAGGGTTACGGGCTGACCGAGACGTCCCCCGTGCTGACCATGACGATCGGCGACGGCCGCGGACCGGGCGAACTGCCCCCGGCGGGGTCGGTGGGCCGGCCGCTGCCGGGCGTCGAGATCGAACTGCGCGACCTGCTCGGGCAACCGGCCGCCCCCGGCGACCCGGCCCAGATCTGGGTCCGTGGCCAGAACCTGTTCTCCGGCTATTGGCCCGATGGCGCCGACGGCCCCGACGACGAGGGCTGGTGGGCGACGGGCGACGTCGGATTGTGGGACGACGGCGGCAACCTGACACTCGTCGACCGGCTGCGCGAGACGATCATCGTCTCGGGATTCAACGTGTACCCGTCCGAGATCGAGGAGGCCGTCGCCGACGCCCCGGGTGTCGCCGCGGTGGCCGTGGTGGGCGTGCCGGACGACCGCACGGGAGAGGGTGTGGTGGCTTTCGTCGTCCCGGACGACCCCGAGGGCGATGCGGCTCCGGTCGAAGCCGCGGTCCGCGCGCTCGCCGAGGAGCGACTCGCGCGGTTCAAGGTGCCCTCGCGGATCCTGGTCGTCGCCGCCCTGCCCCACTCGCCGACCGGCAAGGTCGCCAAGGGCCGACTGCGCGCGCTGGCGCGATCGGAACTGCTGTGACCGTCCCGCACGCCACCGATGCGCGCGTCGTCGTCTACTCGCGTGCGGGCTGCCATCTGTGCGAGGCGGCAGAGCAAGTCGTGGCGCAACTGGTCGCCGAGACCGGAGATGACTGGGCGCGGGTCGACATCGACGCCGATCCCGCGCTGCGTGAGGCGTTCACGGACCAGGTCCCGGTGACGTTCGTCGACGGCCGACAGCATGATTTCTGGCGGGTCGACCCCGTCCGATTGCGCGCCGCGCTCGGCGGCTGAAGCCTAGACCCGAAGCCCTATCCGTACAAAGTTCAGTCACTTGGTGGACAATGTGAGAATTCGCCGCGCCCGCAGATCATACTGGGGCACGTGTCCGATCGCATCTTCGTCCGCCGGTACTGCGATCCGTTGAAGCCTCCGCGGCTGCGGGACTTCCGGAACCGGGTCGGCAAGAACTCGGGCAATCTCATCTTCGCGTCGTCGGCGCAGCGAGCGGTCACGGTGGACGGTGTCGACGTCGAGGCGCGTGGGCTGTCGTACCTGGTGGCCCACGTGGAGCGAATGAACGAGGAGGGCCGCCATGTCGTCATCCCGTTGGCGAATGCGTTCCGGCCCGGCTTCCGACGGAACCTGATCCGGCTCACCGACGCGATCGAACGGCTTACGGTGCCGGTCACCATTCTGGGCGTGGGTGGTCAGTTCGACCTGCACGGCGAACCGATCTCGTCGAAGGGAGTGGACGAGGCGGCCCAGCGTTTCCTGCGCGTGGTCCTCGAGCGAGGTCCGTCCATCGGGGTGCGGGGGGAACGGACGGCCGCCTATCTCGCTCGCTTGGGCTTCACCGAGGTCGAGGTCATCGGGTGCCCGTCGATGTTCCTGCGAGGGCCCGACCTGCAGATCAGGACTGAGGACCCGGCCTTCGACGATCAGACGCGCGTCACCCTCAACCTCGTGCCGCAGGTGCCGATCCCGACCGGTTGGGTCGACGACGTCCTCGATCGCCACCCACGCACGGAGTTCGTCGGCCAGGAGCTCATCGACCTGGACGCGATGCTGGGCGGGCGGCCGGTGAAGGCCGTCTCCGCGGGCTATCCCTCGTCCGTCCTCCACCGAATCATCGCCGAGAATCGGGCGGTGTTCCACCAACACGCGCCGACCTGGATCGAGTCCATGGCGAGTCGTGACTTCACGCTGGGACACCGCATCCACGGCAACATCGCCTCACTGCTGGCGGGCACTCCTGCCCATGTGATCGTGCATGACAGTCGCACCGCCGAACTGTGCGAGTACTTCGAGATTCCGCACACCTCCGTCCGTGATCACACCCGCGACCTGACGCCTCGACACTTCTACGAGCGCTCCGACTACACCGCACTCGTGGCGAACCATCCCGAACGTCTCGCGAGGTTCGCCGGATTCCTGGAGCGTCACGGGCTGAGTCACGCGCTGGACCTGCCTGCCGGCGAGGCGCCCTACGACCGGGCCGTCGCCAAGGTGTTGCCCCGGGAGGGTCTGATCATTCGGCCGCGGGGCCGGTCGGCGGAGTTGGTCGACGAGCGCTGGCGGCACCTGACGGCCCTGCACGAAGAGCTCGCGAGAGCGAGGGAACGCCCCACGGGACTCACTGGCAAGATCGAGCAGAACCTGAATCGCTGGGGCCTCGCCCGCAGACCACGCTGAACGCTCGATTTTGTGAAAGCGTTCCCAAACTCTTAGACTGTCGGCGCGCCGTCGCCCAGAATTTCCCGTTATTGTGCGGCGCAGGAGCACCGTGACCATTCTTCGCAACTCTGCTGGGATCCCCGACGCGACCGTCGCCCGGCTGCCGTTGTATCTTCGGGCGCTCGATGAGCTCGCCGAAAAGGGAACGGGTGTGTGCTCGTCGGAACATCTGGCCACGTCCGCTGGTGTGAATTCCGCGATCGTCCGCAAGGACCTGTCGCACCTGGGGTCGTACGGAACCCGTGGTGTCGGGTACGACGTCGCCTTCCTCGCCGGTCACATCGCGGCGGTCGTCGGCCAGACCCAGCCGTGGGAGGTCGTCATCGTGGGTGCGGGACATCTGGGCACGGCACTGGCCGCATACCAGGGATTCGACGCCCGTGGCGTCAAGGTCGCCGCGGTCGTGGACGCCGATCCGGCGCTCATCGGGACGATCGTCGGGGGCCACGAGGTCCAGTCGATCGACCAGCTCGACGGTGTCATCCGCGAGGGGCAGATCTCGCTCGCGATGATCGCCACGCCGCCGAACTCCGCCCAGGAGGTCGTCGACGCGCTGGTCGATGCCGGTGTGTCCAGCATCCTGAACTTTGCCCCGACGGCGCTCCGGGTCCCCGACGACGTCGACCTGCGTCAGGTCGACGTCGCCGCCGAACTGCAGATCCTCGGCTACCACGCGCACCGCCGCGCCCGCGCGAACGAATCGGAGGCGCTCGCATGAACAGGTGGCTCGCATGAGCGTTCTCGTGGTCGGTCTGTCGCACCGCTCTGCGCCCGTGGACCTGCTCGAGCAGGTGTCGCTCGACACGGACGCGGCACTCAAGTTGTCGCTCGAGGCGCTCGACGTGCCCGCGATCAGCGAGTCCGCGGTCATCTCGACGTGCAACCGGGTCGAGGTCTACGTCGAGTCGGACCGGTTCCACGGTTCGGTCGAGGACGTCGCACAACTGCTCGCCGATCAGTCCGGCCTCAACCGTGATGCCCTGTTGCCGCACGTCTACGTCCACTACGACGAGGCCGCCGTCGCGCACCTGTTCCGGGTCGCCGCGGGGCTCGACTCGATGATCCTGGGCGAGAGCCAGATCCTGGGTCAGGTGCGCGGCGCACTGCACCGCGGCCAGGTCGAGTCCACCGTCGGCACGAGCCTGAACACCCTGTTCCAGCAGGCCCTGCGCATCGGCAAGCGCGGTCACGCCGAGACCGACATCGACCAGCTCGCCCCCTCGATCGTCACGGCTGCCCTCGACGCCGGCCAGGCCGCAGTCGAGGCGCCCGGCTCCCGTTTCCTGGTGGCCGGCGCAGGCACCATGAGCCTGCTCGCGGTGCGCACCCTGATCGAGCGCGGCGTCGAGCCGAACCGGATCTGGGTTGCCAACCGCACCTTCCAACGCGCCTTCGAGCTGGTGGCCGGCTACGGCGTCAGCGCGGTGCGCTGGGAAGCCTTGGACGTCGAACTGGGCGCCGCCGACGTGCTCATCACGTGCACCGGCGCCGCAGGTGTCGTCTTCGACGCCGACCGGATCAGCCGCGCCACGACGGACGGCCGGGATCTGACGGTCATCGACATGGCGCTGCCGCGCGACGTCGCCCACGATGTCCGCGACCTGCCGAACGTCACCGTCGTCGACCTCGAGGTCCTGGGCGAACGTGCGTCCAAGGACTCGGTCGCCGCCGACGTCGAGCAGGTCCGCGAGATCGTCGAGTCCGAGGTCAGTGCCTTCCTGTCCGGCCGCCAGCAGGCCAAGGTCACTCCCACGGTCGTGGCGTTGCGCAGCATGGCCACCGAGGTGGTCGCCGCCGAGGCCGAGCGCCTCGAATCACGGCTCTCGGGACTCGACGAGGCTCAGCTCGACGAGGTTCGTCGCGCGATGCGGCGCGTCGCGGAGAAGCTGATCCACCAGCCCACGGTGCGCGTCAAGGAACTGATCGAAGGACCCGAGAACCTCACCTACGCCGATGCGCTGGCGCACCTGTTCCAGTTGGATCCGGCCGCCGTCAACGCCGTGACCTCACCGGCCGAGACCGGAGGTGATCACCGATGACACTGCGCATCGGCACCCGTGCCAGCGCCCTGGCCACCACCCAGTCCACCTGGGTGGGCGAACGCCTGCGCGAGGCCCACGGCCTGGACTTTGAACTGGTCGAGATCTCGACCGAGGGCGATCGTTCCACCGAGCCGCTGGCCCAGTTGGGCGGCACCGGCGTGTTCGTCGCCGCCGTCCGTGAGGCGCTGCTCGACGGCACCGTCGACATTGCGGTGCACTCGCTCAAGGACCTGCCCACCGCCGACGCGCCCGGGCTGCTCCTGGGTGCGGTCCCGCTCCGCGAGGACCCGCGCGACGTGCTAATCGCCCGCGACGGCCTCACCCTCGGCGAACTGCCCCGCGGTGCCAGGGTCGGCACCGGCAGCCCGCGCCGGGTCAGCCAGTTGAACGCCCTCGGCCTGGGGATCGAGATCGCGCCGCTGCGCGGCAACGTCGACACCCGGATCGGCAAGGTCACGAGCGGTGAACTCGACGGCATCGTGCTGGCCCGCGCCGGCCTGCTGCGACTCGGTCGCGCCGACGAGGCCACCGAGGTCATCGATCCGCTGCAAATGCTTCCCGCTCCCGGACAGGGAGCCCTCGCCTGCGAGTGCCGCGTCACCGATGACGCCACCACTCGTCTGCTCACCGTGCTCGACGATCCCGACACCCGGGCCGCCGTCACGGCCGAGCGCAGCCTCCTCGCCACCCTCGAGGCAGGTTGCAGCGCGCCACTGGGAGCGCTCGCCGAAGTCGTCTGGGGGGACGACGGAGACGAACTCTGGTTGCGCGCCGTAGTTGTTGACCCCGGCGGAAGCCCCGCCATCAGAAGATCCGCCTCCGGTGCTCCCGGTGACGCTGCCGCCCTCGGGCGTCAGCTCGCCGAAGAGCTGCTGGCCGAAGGCGCCGATCAGATCATGGGATCGGTGACGATCCCGTGAAAGACCGCCCACACGAGACTCCGCATCTCATGAAAGCAGGGAAGAGCGTGTCCACCACCTCCGCGATGCCCACCTCCACCGCGACCGCCGCGTCGTCGCCACGACCGGCCCTCGGCCGGGTCAGTTTTGTCGGCGCCGGCCCCGGCGACGCCAGTCTGCTCACGGTACGAGCGACCGAACTGCTGGCCGAAGCCGACATCGTGATCGTCGAGTCGCCTGATCACGAGGCGCTCGTCACGAACGGCGCCGAGGTGGTCGACGGTGCCACCAACGCCGCCGGCGAGACCCTCACGCACGCCGCGCGAGGCAAGCTCGTCGTCAAGCACGCCAAGGGCGGCGCGCACGTCGTCCGCCTCATGGTCGGCGATCCGTTCACCTACGCCACCGGTCCCGAGGAGGCGATGGCCTGCGTCAAGGCGGGCATCTCCTTCGAGGTCGTGCCCGGTGTGTCGTCGGTCTCCGCCGTTCCGGCCTACGCCGGTGTGCCGCTGACCGACAAGCAGCACCGCGAGTTCAAGGTCGTCAGCGTCGGCACGTCGAACATCGACTGGGCCGAGGCCGCGCGTCACGAGACGCTCGTCCTGCTGTCGGCCGTCAACCGCATCGCCGAGGTCGCCGAAGGTCTGGTCGCGGCGGGCCGGTCCGCCGAGACCCCCGTGGCGATGACCCGTCTCGGGACGACCACCCGTCAGGAGACGGTCGTCTCGACGCTGGCCGACATCGCTGCCGATGCCTCTGCCGCCCAGATGACGCCGCCCGCGATCGTCGTCGTCGGCGACGTCGTCGGTCAGCGTGACGCGCTCTCGTGGTTCGAGACCAAGCCGCTGTACGGCTGGCGCGTGCTGGTGCCCCGCACGAAGGAGCAGTCCGAGTCGCTCGCGGCCCGGCTGCGCATGTACGGCGCCGTGTCCGAGGAAGTTCCCACGATCTCGGTCGAGCCGCCGCGCAACCCGCAGCAGATGGACAAGGCCGTGCGTGGCCTCGTCGAGGGCCGCTACGAGTGGGTCGCCTTCACGAGCGTCAACGCGGTCAAGGCCGTGCGCGAGAAGTTCGAGGAGTACGGCCTCGATGCCCGCGCCTTCAGCGGACTGAAGATCGCCGCGGTGGGCGAGAAGACCGCCGAGGCCATCGAGACCTGGGGCATCCGTCCCGACCTCGTGCCCTCGGGCGAGCAGTCGGGCCGCGGTCTGGTCGAGGACTGGCCGCCGTACGACGAGCTGCTCGACCCGATCAACCGGGTGTTCCTGCCGCGCGCCGACATCGCCACCGAGACGCTGGCCGCCGGCCTGGTCGAACTCGGCTGGGAGGTCGACGACGTGACGGCGTACCGGACGGTCCGGGCC